>CAIULB010000029.1 GCA_903899965.1 uncultured Methylophilaceae bacterium
CGCAACGTGGAAAACGTCAATCTTACTGGACACTTTCTCATTGCAATGCCCGCAATGACCGATCCACATTTTGCAAAGTCAGTAACCTACATTTGCGAACATAATGAAACAGGCGCGATGGGCGTGGTGATTAACCACCCTATCGAAATGAAATTAGATGCCCTGTTCAAACAAATTAATCTAAACATTTCCGAATTGCCAATCGCCCAGCAAACAGCCCAGTTTGGTGGCCCTGTGCAAATTGAACGTGGCTTTGTGCTTCATCAGCCGCCAGGTGATTGGGATTGCACCATTGCCATTAATGGCGACACCGCGCTTACCACTTCTAAGGACATTCTTGAAGCAGTTGCTAATGGCAGTGGCCCAGAAAAAATGCTCGTGACCCTTGGGTTTGCAGGTTGGTCGCCAGGTCAACTAGAAGATGAAATCAGCAAAAATGCTTGGCTCACCGTAGAGTCTACAGACTCCGTGATTTTTGACACCCCAAATGCAGAAAAACTAAACGCAGCGATGGGCCTACTGGGGTTAAATTTAGCAAACCTTTCCGAGGTGGCTGGTCATGCTTAAATCATTGCAGGCCATCAATAACGACAAAACGATACAACCCTCTTTTGAAGGCACCGTGCTTGGCTTTGATTTTGGTCTCAAACGCATCGGCGTAGCCTCAGGTGAACACATGCTGGGTATTGCGCATCCACTTACTACGCTCAATGCAGAATCCAATGATGATCGATTTAATTTAATTGCCGACTTAATTGAAGAGTGGAAACCAAGCACTTTGGTGGTTGGCTTACCCTTAAGCCTAGACGGTGAAGTGCACGAAGTCACCCTGCTCTGCAAAAAGTTTGCTCGCCGCATGGATGGCCGCTTCAATCTACCTATTATTATGATAGATGAGAGATTGAGCTCCGCAGAAGCAAGCCAGTCGCTAGGTGAGATCGGCATCAAAGGTCGCAAACAAAAACCGATGTTGGACCAAATGGCGGCACAAGTCATATTACAATCCTACTTCGACATGATTACCCATGAAGTGAGCAAAAAGCATCATCATGAACCTACCTAACGCAGAAACCCTTTTTGAAACGCTCGCCGAGCGCATCAAGCCACTCATTAAAGCGAACACTGCCATTGTTGGCATCCATAGTGGCGGCGCTTGGTTGGCAGATCGTCTGTTGCCAATATTAGGTAAAGATTTAGAGCATGGCATCTTAGATGTGTCATTTTATCGTGATGATTTCAATGAACGCGGCTTACACAGCGAAACGAAGCCGTCGCAAATTCCTTTTGATGTGCAAGATAAACACATCATCCTCATTGATGACGTGTTTTATACAGGCCGCACTATTCGTGCCGCGATGAATGAATTGTTTGATTATGGCCGCCCTGCCAGCATTACGTTGGCAGTTATGGTTAACCGCGGCGGACGTGAATTGCCGATTGCGCCACAAATCAGCGCCTTGGATACGGACCTCGCTGATTCAAAAAATCTACAATTACTCCGCCATAAGAATGGCACCTTTTACTTTACGCTGGAAGAGAACACGTAATGCAAAATCCTCAACTGACCAATGACGGCGAACTTAAACACCTTCTGTCCATTGAGGGCTTGCCCAAAAGGATATTGAACCAAATCCTAGATACCGCAGAATCGTTTGTGGGTGTAGCCGAACGTGAAGTGAAAAAAGTACCTCTACTGCGCGGCAAAACAGTGTGCAATCTGTTCTTTGAAAACAGTACACGTACACGCACTACCTTTGAGATTGCGGCAAAACGCTTATCTGCCGATGTGATTACGCTCAACGTGAGCACCTCATCACAATCCAAAGGCGAGACGATTCTAGACACCATCGACAACCTCACCGCAATGCACGCTGACATGTTTGTGGTAAGGCATGCACAGTCTGGCGCCGCGCACATGATTGCAAAGCACGTTGCCCCACACATCAGCGTCATCAATGCAGGGGATGGCCGTCATGCGCACCCTACACAGGGCTTGTTGGATGTGTTCACAATACGCAAATACAAACCTGACATGCACAATTTACGTGTCGCCATCGTCGGTGATATTTTGCACTCTAGAGTTGCAAGGTCTGAAATTCATGCACTCACCACACTAGGTGTGCCAGAGGTTCGCGTAATTGCACCTAAAACATTACTTCCGCAAGATGTCGAAAAACTAGGCGTGCATGTCTATCACGACATGAATGAAGGCTTAAAAGATGTGGATGTAGTGATGATGCTTCGCCTTCAAAATGAGCGTATGGCTGGCGCAATGCTTCCAAGCTCACAAGAGTACTTCAAAACCTACGGACTCACCCCAGAAAAACTTGTACTCGCAAGGCCAGATGCCATTGTGATGCACCCTGGACCGATGAACCGAGGCGTAGAAATTGATAGCGCGGTAGCAGATGGCTCACAGTCTGTCATCTTGCCGCAGGTCACTTACGGGATTGCGGTGCGCATGGCCGTGATGAGCATTCTGGCGGGAAATTAATCATGAAAATACACATCAAAAATGGCCACTTAATCGACCCTAAAAATGGCATAGATGCCCAACAGGATATTTACATCGCCGCAGGCAAAATCGCTGGCATAGGTAAAGCGCCTGAGGGATTCAATGCCAACCAAACCATCGACGCAACTAACTTAGTCATCATTCCTGGCTTGGTGGATTTATCTGCACGCTTGCGTGAACCTGGCTTTGAACACAAAGCCACGCTCGAGAGCGAAATGAATGCGGCAGCAGCGGGCGGCGTGACTAGCCTTGCCTGCCCACCAGATACAGACCCTGTGCTTGATGAGCCAGGCCTAGTAGAAATGCTCAAGCATCGGGCCAAACAACTTAACCAAGCGCATGTTTATCCGCTCGGTGCGCTCACCCACCAATTGGCGGGCAAAGAAATTACCGAAATGTGCGAGCTTAGCGAAGCTGGCTGTGTCGGCTTTTCACAAGCAGATGTAGCCATTAAAGATACCCAAGTACTATGGCGCGCCATGCAATATGCAGCGACATTTGGCTTCACTGTCTGGCTACGTCCAGAAGAACCATACCTAGCTAAAGATGGTGTTGCGCATGATGGCGAAGTCGCCGCGCGACTAGGCTTAAAAGGCATACCTGCAGCGGCTGAAACCTTAGCTATTGCCAGCATATTGCGTATTGCCAAAGAAACAGGCGCAAAAGTGCATCTATGCCGCCTATCTACCTCAGAAGGTGTGGAAATGGTGCGCGCCGCGAAAAAAGCAGGCCAAAAAGTCACCTGTGATGTCAGCGCAAATCACCTACACCTCACCGACTTTGATATTGGCTACTTTGATGCCAACACGCACCTAAAACCACCTGTACGTAGCCAACGTGACAAAACAGCGCTCACTAATGGCCTAGCAGATGGCACCATTGATGCAATCTGCTCTGACCACACACCAGTGGATGACGATGCGAAGCTCTATCCTTTTGCCGAAGCTGAAGCAGGCGCGACAGGGCTAGAGTTACTATTACCTCTCACCCTAAAATGGGCAGAAGATCACAAGCTCAAATTAAGCGATGCGGTAAAATACATCACCCAAGCGCCAGCCAGTATCTTGGGCGTTGCAGCTGGTGATTTAAGCGTGAATGCAAACGCAGATATTTGCGTGTTTGACCCGAAACAATATTGGAAAATAGAACCGAAAGCGCTACTCAGCCAAGGTAAAAACACACCATTTTTAGGACTGGAACTCGCAGGAAAAGTGAAATACACCCTTGTAAACGGGCATGTGGTTCATGGATAAATGAACCATTAGAAATAAAAAAAGCGCATTTCAAATGCGCTTTTTTTATTTACTTAAGCCGACTTATCAAGCGTCAACAAGCTTTTTAACTTAGGCGTAATCAACTGCTCAAAATCGTCAATCAGCACATACACCACAGGCACAAATAACAAACTCAATGCAGTAGAAGCAAATAACCCTCCAATCACTGCAACCGCCATAGGTTCACGGAAAGCGTTGCCAGCCCCAAAGCCAAGCACCAATGGCAACATACCAGCAATCATCGCCATAGAAGTCATGATGATAGGTTTAGCGCGTTGTTGGGCAGCTTCTAAAATGGCCTCGTAACGAGACTTTCCAGATGCAATGGTTTCGATAATGCAGTCAACCAACAAGATGCCGTTTTTACCAACGATGCCTGAGAGCATAAGAATGCCAATCACTGATGGCAAGGAAAGCGATTCACCGAATATCCAAAGCGCCAAACAAGCACCAAAGATAGAAAGCGGTAGCGCGACCATAATGGTGATGGGCTGAAGCACGGTGCGGAATAAAAGCACTAACACGCCAAGCACGACCATAGCGCCAAACACCATGGCCGTTAAGAATGAATCAAACATTTCGCCCAGCAATTCCGCATCGCCCGTATCAAAACGCTTCACAGTTTTAGGGAGGTTTTTTAAGGCAGGCAATTGCTCAACAGCATCCAAGCCCTCACCTAGCGTTGCATTTATAAGATTAGCTTCTAGCGTAATTTGGCGCTGTCTGTCGTAACGCAAAATGCTAGCGGGGCCAGCGCTAAAGCTCACATCTGCCACTGCAGAAATCGGCAACATCGTGCCTTCGCTGTTAGGCACCAGCAATTGGCTAATCATCGCGCCATCTTCTTTAGCTGCTGCATTAAGCTGAACACGCAAAGGAATTTGGCGTCCATCAAGGCTTATTTTGGCAAGATTAGAATTTAAATCACCCATCGTTGCGACGCGACCAGTATCTGCAATTACATCTGCATTCACACCAAAGCGAGCCGCATCTTCTGTTCTTGGGGTAATCATATATTCAGAATGCGGCAATGGAATGGTGGATGAAACCTCTTTTAGGCTAGGCAAGCCGCGCATTTGGGTTTCCAAGGCGCTTGCCGTTTGAGCTAAATCATCAGGGGAGCTGCTTGCCAGCGAGAATGTTAGTGCCTTGCTTCCGTTTTCATTCAGCACCGAAATTCGCGCATTTGGAATAGCCGCAAAATCTTGCAGAATTGTTTGCTCAAATGCTTTTACATCCAGATCACGCTCAGGCCTTGGTTTGAGGCGCACCAAAACCGAAGCACGGCGCACTTCTCCATCAATATTGGTATCAACATCCGCGCCACCAGCCAAGGTGTAAATCGACTGCACTTCTGGTTTTTTGCGTAAAGCCTCTGTCATCAAACCCAGCACATGGTCAGTTTCTTCAACACGCAAACCTGTTGGCAACTCCACTTGCAGTGTTGATTGCGACTTATCTTCAAACGGCATGAAGTCGGTTGGCAAGCGAGATGCAATCAACACCGTTACGCCCATAATGCCGACAGCGATTAATAATGAGGTTTTCGGTTTAGCTAAAGCTAGCTCCAACCAGTGGCGATAGTTTGCCATCCATGATGAAGGTGCATGCGCTTCATCGAAAGGCTTGAGGAAATAAGCCGCCAACACAGGGGTAATAAAACGCGCAACGAACAACGAGAAAATAGTTGCAACCGCTACAGTTAAACCAAATTGAATAAAGTATTGCCCAACCACGCCGCCCATAAAGCTCACCGGCACGAATACCGCCACAATCACTACAGTCGTTGCAACAACGGCAAGGCCAATTTCATCAGCAGCGTCCATCGCGGCGTGGTAAGCGGTTTTACCCATACGCAAATGGCGCATGATGTTTTCAATCTCAACAATCGCATCGTCCACCAGCACACCCGAAACGAGCGACAAAGCTAACAAACTGACCATATTGAGCGAAAAGCCTAGCCATTGCATGACGAGGAAAGTAGGAATCACAGATAGCGGAATGCCCAGCGCAGTAATCCAAGTTGCACGCCAATTGCGGAAGAATACAAACACCACAGCCGCCGCTAGCAAAGCGCCTTCAATAAACGACCAAAGTGCTGCATGGTAAGTATCTTGGGTAAACTCGACTAAGGTTTGCGCCTCAGTAAAACTGACATCGGGCTGACTGACTTGAATCTCTTTAAGCACAGCTTGCACTTCTTTTTCAACGCTAACTTCGCTTGCGGTTTTTGAACGATAAACGGCAAAGCCAACCACAGGCTCGCCATCTAATCGAGCGATTTGGCGTTTTGCCGAAGTGGTGTCAATCACATCACCCAAATCCGCCAAGCGCACAAAGCGCTGGCCTGGCAAGGCGATATTCATATTCTGCAAACTGACTACATCAGCCGGAGCCCCTAAAGTGCGAATGAGCGTTTCTTGCCCTGCGCTATCAATACGCCCTGCTGGCAAGTTTTGAACTGAAGCAAGCAATTGATCGTTAATTGCGGAAGCTGTGACACCGTAGCTTTGAAGTTTCACAGAGTCTAAGGCGATGCGGATTTCACGCCCAACACCACCTTGCCGCTGCACTTTCGCCACGCCTTTAATGGCCAACAAAGCACGGCTAATTTGCGTATCCACCAGCAAAGTCGATTGTTCAATCGAGCGTTGTGGTGCCTGCACGGCATAAGTCAAAACCGGCACAACATCAGCATCAATACTTTGTATCATTGGCTCTTCAGAACCACGCGGCAATAAAGGCTTAATGCCTATCATTTGGTCGCGCACTTTTGAAAGTGCTTGATTGATGTCAGTGCCTAACTGGAATTCTATTTTAGTGCTCGATACGCTATCAGTCACGCTTGAAGTAATGTGCTTAATATTGCCGATACCCGCCAATGCGGTTTCCACTCGAAGCGTAATTTGGGATTCAATTTCCGTAGGTGATGCGCCAGGCAAAAACACCGACACATTGACCACTGGGATGTTCACGTTAGGCATGCCGTTCAACGGCAAGCGTGAGAACGACATTAAGCCAGTCACCACCAAGCCAACAAATATGACTATCGGCACTAGCGGGCGTTTAATCGCCCATGAAGAAATCCGCAAAGCCATTAGCTTGAAGACCCTGTCGTTACCTTAACAGGCTCGCCATCACGCAAGAATGAAGCTGCTGTATCAATCACCACCATGCCTACTGATACACCATCAAGAATTTCTAGCGTATTGCCAATATGCTGACCGACTCTGACTGGCTGACGTTTTGCCAAGCCGTCTTTTGCACTAAATACATAAGCTGATGAACCTTCAAAACGCACTGAGGTATCAGGCAAATAAATACCATTTCTTGAAGTGGCATTCACCACGACACGCGCAAACTGCCCAAGGATTAAATTGGGTGCTTGGTCAAAGCGAACGCGCACTTTTGCGATTTGGTTTTGGCGGTTAATTTGTGTGGCAGCGCGGCTGATTTTGCCTTTATAGATATTAGCTGATTGCGCATTAACTGTATTAGGCGCTTTAGCGGCTGATGTGTTGGTAAGCAACTCTATACTAACTGGCATTCCTAGTATCAAACGCGAGGCATCATCGGCAGAAACTTCCAGCTCAACTTCAATATCATCATCCCGCAACACATTAAACAAAGGCTCTGCATTTTGCGCAAGCGACATACCAGTTCTCGCTTTGCGCTCTATCACTGTGCCAGAAACTGGCGAACGAATCTCAGCTTGGTTCAAACGCAAATCAGACTCGGCAAGCTGTGCGCTAGCCAAATTAAAATCAGCTTGCGCCATGCTAAGACTGTTCTTCATGGCCTGCACTCGTGCCTTTGCCAATTGTTCCGCCGTGATGCGCTGATCCCTAACTTCGCGTGAAATCAATCCTGTTTCAGCCACGACCTCGGCGCGCTGACGCTCTGTCTGTGCTTGAGCATATTGTACTTGCGCTTCTTCTAGTGCATTTTCTTGCTGTTTAATGGCAAGACTAGCTTTTTGTTGAGTCGCTTGCTGTTGCGTTTTTTGAATACGTAAAGCTGAAGCATCCACTGTGGCTAATATCGTGCCAGCTTTTACATGCTTCCCAGCTTCAACCAAAACTTTATCAATACGGCCTTGGACTAGCTCACTGTAAACAGGCACCTCATCACGTCCAACCACGGGGCCTGAAAAAGTCATGCGCCTTTGGACGCTCCCTATATGTGCAGTCACCCCAGTGACTGCAATCACTTGGCCATTTTTTTTATCCTCAGCATAAGCTTTTAAAGTAATGCAATTGATAAGGACAAGTAGAATGAATGCAAGGCTTGCAATCATCATACTGCGGGTTATTTTTTGTGTGGTGCATCTCTTCATGAAACTTTTTACCTCAAGCAATTTTTACTTAAATATTATTTAACTGCTGCTGGCTTTTGAGCCATACGCGCTTTTTCAATCGTCATATTAGTTTGTGCTTTATTTGCCGCCGCAAATGCTGCTAGCCATGCTGATTGCTCATCGGCATGTACCAATTTACGCTCTTGCAATTTCGCCTGGCCACGGAACGCCTCCAGTGGGCTTAAGTAGCCTTTATTCAAACCAACTTTATTACGTTTTGCCGCCTCTTCTAAATCTAAAGCCTCTTTGGCGGTTCGAACTATGCGTTCATCCATTGCATTAAAATTAGCAATAGTGATTTCGGTTTCGGCAATAGCCTGCAAGACTATATCCCGATAGCTCAAGATACTGCGACGTAACTCCGCCTCACTGGCATTTTTCTGTTCACGTAACATTCCCCAATCCCAAATAGGGAATCGAAGTGAGGGGGCAATGAAATTAATAATTCCATCTTTAGCTGTTGAACCATTTCTTACAATCGTACCAGAATACAAGACCGCGCCTTCCAAGCCGATTTTAGGATATAGCTCAGCATCAGAAACGCCTACCGCGCCAGCGGCGTGCATAATTCCAGCTACAGCCGTTTGTACATCTGGGCGTTGCATAATCACGTCAACAGGCACGGCAAAGGGAGGGAGTTGCGCTCGTTCAATTTGCCATGATGGCGCACTAAAGTTCAACCATGCTGACAACGGCGCCTCCAATCCACACAAGACATCTAGGCGCTGAATGGAGGACTCACGGATTGCGTTCATTTCAGAAAGCGCAGAGTCAGCTTCAATTAATCTACTACGGGCTTCCATCACATCTTGCTGAGATGCTGCGCCAACATCAACAGACCGCTCAAACATCTCATAGATGCCCTGGTTGTAAGCCACTATCTTTTTGAGCGATTGGACTTTTTGGTCAGCCGCCCTAAGTTCACCATAAACACGCACCACCTCTGCGATTAAGCTTGTTTTAGCTGCAATAGTAGATGCAGCAGCGACATCTACATTAGCTTGCGCCATATTACGTTCACCCTCTTTTTTAGAGGTGTAAGGTATTTCCCAATTGAAGTCGAAGCCTAATAAATATGCCGATGAAGAACGATAGTTACCAAAAGCTACTGAGCTATTTGGACCTAAATACAAACCAAATTTAGGCTTATGAGATGCAAGGGTAGCTTTTTCTAAAGCCCGCTCAGAATTTAAGCGTTCATAAGATTGCGCCACGTTTAGATTGTTTTTGAGTGCCAGCTCAACGGCATCGTTCAGAACCGGATCCTTTAGAGCAGTCCACCAAGCTTCATTAGACGCGGAAGTTGAAGTTGAAACAGCAGAATTTCGCCATGCAGAGGGAGTTTTGACATTTAAATCGGGGTGCGGCACTGATCCGCAAGCAACAAGCGCCAAAGACAAAAAAACTATCGCCAAGGAACTTACTTTATCAGTATTAATATAGATTCTATTTTTATGACCACAAGAAAACATTAAAACGCCCATTAGCAAGCTTCTCCGTTGACTCAACTCCCACCGAGCCTGCAAGTGAAGCACAGTGTGTAATAGTCCCACAAATAGAAAAACGGAGGCAAGTAATTTCAGAAAATTTAAATGCCTAAAATTGATATCTACTCAATCATTAGAAACATGATTTTTGAGTCGACACTCCGATATAATCTATATTAAATGAATATCAAAAAAAATGCATCATTAGTTGCAAGAAAATCTGTCAATAAAATGATAAAAAATAATCACTTGCAAGCAGTGCAAGACAATATCAAAGAAACCGTTGCAAAACGTGATCCCCGGCACATCGTCAACAAAAATGGCGAGGTGACACTTCTTGCTGTGAGTAAAGCACAGTCCTCGCAAAAACTTCGTGAAGCTCATGAGGCGGGTCAAACAAAATTTGGCGAGAATTACCTACAAGAAGCTTTGAATAAACAAGTTGACCTTGCAGACTTGAATATTGAATGGCATTTTATTGGCCCGATACAAAGCAATAAAACACAACCCATCGCCCAACACTTTAGCTGGGTTCATGGCGTGGATAGGCTTAAAATTGCCCAGCGTCTAAACGAGGCAAGGTCGGCCGATTTGCCCCCTCTGCAAATCTGTTTACAAGTAAATATAAGCGGCGAGGAGTCAAAAAGTGGCCTTGTGCCAAATGAACTTTTAGATTTTGTTAAAGCGGTTGCTGTCTTACCAAGGCTAAGATTACGAGGCTTAATGACCATCCCGGAACCTACAGAAGATGAGACAGTGCAGCGCCAACGATTTAAGCAAATGCGCGACTTGCTCAATACTTTAAGAAACGAAGGGTTTGCGCTTGACACTCTCTCAATGGGCATGTCCAGCGACTATCAAATTGCGATTGAAGAAGGCGCGACCATCGTGAGAATTGGCTCAGCGATTTTTGGTGCGCGGCCAGCAAAAGTTACACTTGAAGATACAAACTAAACTACGCACTATCGAAGAAAATTTTAAAAGTTAAAATTTAAAGCAAAATTGAAAGAAAAAAATGACTGAACACACCATCGGAAAAATATGTTTTATTGGCGGCGGCAACATGGCTCGCGCCCTTATTGGCGGCCTGCAAACGAACGGCTACCTCATGAGCGACATTAACGTGATTGAGCCAGAAGCTGAAAAACGTGCACAGCTTAATGCCGACTTTGGTGTTTCAGTGACAGAGCAATTACCAAGTGTAGCGATGGCGGATATCGTGGTGTTAGCAGTCAAGCCTCAACAACTTCGTGACCTCTCCATTTTCTTGGGTAGCCTATTACAAAAACAATTGCTCATTTCCATAGCTGCTGGCATCCGCGCGAAAGATATTGCACGCTGGCTTGGTGGCTATCAGTCTATTATCCGGGTGATGCCAAATACCCCAGCGCAAATTCAATTAGGCGTGTCAGCACTTTACGCCATGCCAGAAGTGACTCAAGCGCAACATGTGCAAGCAGAAACTATTTTAAAAGCAGTCGGCGAGATTTTATGGCTAGATGAAGAAGCCAAGATGAATGCTGTGACCGCAATTTCGGGCAGTGGTCCCGCTTATGTGTTTTACTTTATTGAGGCCATGCAACAAGCTGCTTTGGAGTTGGGTTTAAATGCAGAGCAAGCAAAAACGCTAAGCCTGCAAACATTCATTGGCGCCAGCAAGTTAGCGGAACAAAGCCATGAATCACCAGCAACCTTGCGTAGCCAAGTCACTTCAAAGGGCGGCACAACGGAACAAGCGATTTTAACGATGGAAAGTGCTACAGTGAAATCATCTATTATCAAAGCAGCTAAAGCAGCGGCGGCACGCTCAGAAGAGCTTGGCGATATTTTAGGTAAGGATTAATCATGTTGATTAATGCGCTGGTATTTTTATTGAATACCCTTCTTAGCTTAATGAGCCTTGCCTTTTTACTTCGCTTTTATCTACAGGCCACCAATGCGCCCTTCCGCAACCCACTTTCACAAGCCGTCGTGACGATAACCGATTTTGCAGTGACTCCTGTGTGGCGCTTCGTACCAAGTATATTCAAACTAGACACCTCAACCCTACTGCTAGCTTTTGTAACGCAACTAATCTTAGAATTCGCACTCCACTACTTAGGTGACTTTCCATTTAAATTAGCAGGAAACTCAATCTGGATGGGCTTAGCAGGCTTGTCAGCCCTGCATGTGGCTAACTTTAGTTTAGATTTATTTCTCTATGCGATCGTTGCACAAGCTTTACTTAGCTGGGTCAATCCATACACCCCGATTGCACCTGCACTAGAGGCGTTAACAAGGCCAATACTTAATCCTATCCGCCAATTCATCCCATCACCAAAGGGACTCGATTTGTCGCCTTTGGTCGCAATTCTTTCAGCACAATTGATTCAGATGTTGGTGTTTTCCCCTTTAGAAATAGCTGTTACAAAACTGTTCTAAGCAGCCAAACCAACTTACATCAAAACAATATCAAACGCTTCTTGTGAGTATTGATTTTCAACCTGCAATGACACAGGCTTGCCGATAAAGTCAGATAAATTCGCCAAGCTTTGTGATTCTTCATCCATCAATAAACCAATGACTTTTTGCGAAGCTAGCACACGAAACTCACGCGCGCTAAACTGTCTTGCGTGGCGCAATAATTCACGAAGAATTTCATAACAGACGGTTTGCGCCGTTTTAAGCTCGCCACGTCCGCGGCAACTTGGGCAAGGCTCACAAAGAATATGTGCCAAGCTTTCACGTGTGCGTTTGCGTGTCATTTCAACCAAGCCTAGCGTTGAAAATCCATTCACACCGATGCGTGCGCGGTCTTTTTCTACTGCTCGATTTAATTCCTCAAGCACAGCAGCACGATGCTCATCTTCATCCATATCGATAAAATCAATGATGATAATGCCGCCTAAATTACGCAGCCTTAATTGGCGTGCGATACATTGAGAGGCTTCTAAATTAGTCTTAAAAATAGTGTCTGACAGGCTCTTGCCGCTCACAAAGCCGCCAGTGTTTACATCCACAGTGGTGAGCGCTTCAGTTTGGTCAAAAATCAAATAGCCGCCTGACTTCAGCTCAACTTTGCGCGACATCGCTTTTTCGATTTCAACTTCTACGTTGTACATATCAAAGAGCGGGCGCTCGCCTTGATAATGCTCAAGGCGTTTTACTGCACGAGCAGCGTATAGCTCAGCAAAATCAGAAAGCTTTTGAAAAGTCTCGCGCGAATCCACCACAATACGGTCAGTTTTTTCATTCACCACATCACGCAGTATGCGCATAGGCAAATTCAAATCTTGGAATACCAAAGAGCGTTCAGAAGCGCCATGACTAGCTGCTTGAATGTTGCTCCATACCTTATCCAAATAAGCGATATCAGCCAACAGTTCTTCGTCGCTTGCTGTTTCAGACATGGTGCGAATGATGTAACCACCTGGGTGATTTTCAGGCAAAAGACTGATTAAACGATCACGTAAAATCTCACGTTCCGCTTCATCTTCAATGCGTTGGGATACCCCGATGTGATCTTGTTGTGGCAAGTAAACGAGGAAACGACCTGCGATACTGATTTGCGTGGTAAGGCGCGCGCCCTTAGTGCCAATAGGCTCTTTAACCACTTGCACCATCAAAGGCTGGCCTTCGTGCAAAACTTCTTGAATGGTTTTTTCTTGGTTGGCGCTGGTACATTCCAGTACATCCGCAACGTGCAAAAAGGCAGCGCGTTGCAAACCGATTTCCACAAAAGCCGATTGCATTCCTGGCAATACTCGGCAAACTGAACCGCGATAAATATTGCCCACCAAGCCCAACGAACTAATGCGCTCAATGTGCAATTCTTGGACGATACCCTGCTCCACAATCGCCACCCGCGTCTCCTGCGGGGTGACGTTGATTAAAATCTCTTCACTCATTTCAACTCACTTTGCTATTTTTAATTCTTAAATTTTTTGCATCATAAAATGCGAATTCCTGCTTGGACGAGTAGCTGCGCGGTTTCATAAATGGGCAATCCCATCACGCCAGAATAGCTACCTTCAATACGCTTAATTAGCGTGCCAGCTAAACCTTGTATGCCATAAGCGCCTGCTTTGTCGCGCGGCTCTTCTGTGGCGATATAGGCCAAAATCGTTTCGTCAGATAACTTCGCCATCTCAACTTTAGTAGTCGAAATCGCAACCTTCAAACCCTCGTGTGTGGCTACAGCAATCCCCGTATGCACTTCGTGGCATCGGCCTGACATGCTAGATAGCATCTGAAAAGCTTCGTCATCATCTTGTGGCTTGCCTAGTATTTTACCCTCCATGCTCACCGTGGTATCTGCCGCTAACACGGGATAAATAGGCGCTAATTGGCTAATTAAACCATCATAACAAGCTTGTGCTTTTTCTGCCGCAAGGCGCATTACATAATCATGTGACTGTTCATTGAGCAGCGGAGTTTCATCAATATCGGAGGGCAAGACAATAAATTCGATGCCTATTTGCTCAAGCAACTCCGCTCGCCTTGGAGAGCGAGAAGCAAGATAAATCATTTTTTGATGCATTTTTTAATGTTTCATTTTCCAGAGTCGATAAGAATACTAACTGAAGCCGAGATATCTACCAACAAACAAATCATAAATAAAAGCCTTGCTGGTTTACTCTGTCGGCTAGCGGTAAAATGTCATTTTAAGCTTTAAAGTATCTCAATGATTTGGAAACCCAATACCACCCTTGCCGCCATCATCGAAAAAGATGGACGTTTTTTAATGGTGGAAGAAAATACTGCTGAAGGCATTCGCATCAATCAGCCCGCAGGTCATTTAGACGAAGGTGAAACGATTTTGCAAGGCGTGACGCGCGAGACCTTAGAAGAAACGGCTTACGACTTTACGCCTACAGAATTATTGGGTATTTACCACTGGCAGCGCCCAGCCAAAGACATTACCTACTTACGCTTTGCCTTTGTTGGAAAGCTAGGAGCACATCACCCTAATCGCGCTTTAGATGATGGTATTATTCGCGCAGTTTGGATGACGCTTGATGAATTGCGCGCAAGCCATGACATTCATCGCAGTCCGCAAGTATTAAAATGTATAGAAGATTATTTAGCAGGACAGCGTTTTCCTTTAGCTGTGCTGTCTCATTTATAAAGCAAAAGAATTTATGAAAAACAAAAGAGTTGTTGTTGGACTTTCTGGCGGAGTAGATTCCTCAGTCACTGCTTTGTTGCTCAAGCAACAAGGTTATGACGTGGTCGGCCTATTCATGAAAAACTGGGAAGACGACGACACCGACGAATACTGCTCATCCAAACAGGATTTAATCGATGCAGTTTCTGTTGCGGACAAAATCGGCATTGAAATCGAAGCCGTGAATTTCAGTAAAGAATACAAAGAGCGCGTATTCCAAAACTTCTTAGATGAATACCAAGCAGGTCGAACACCTAACCCCGATATTTTGTGCAATGCCGAGATTAAATTCAAAGCCTTTTTAGATCATGCAATAGGTCTGGGGGCTGACTTAATCGCCACAGGTCATTATGCCCAAGTACGCGAAAACCCATTTGAAGCAGGTAAATATCAACTGCTGAAAGCAGAAGATGGCAGCAAAGACCAAAGTTACTTTTTACATCGCCTTAATCAAGCACAGCTTTCAAAAACGCTATTCCCACTCGGCCATTTACTTAAACGTGAAGTGCGTGAAATTGCACGAAAAGCAGGCCTTGCGACCAGCGAAAAGAAGGACTCCACGGGCATTTGTTTTATTGGTGAACGCCCATTCCAAGAGTTTTTAAGTCGCTATTTACCACGCGAACCTGGCGAAATGAAAACGCCCGACGGAAAAGTGGTCGGCAAACATGATGGCTTAATGTACTACACACTAGGTCAACGCCAAGGATTGAAAATTGGCGGCTCAAAAGAAAGTAATGGCGAGCCTTGGTTTGTTGCCCAAAAAGACATGAAAAAGAATGTACTTATCGTTGTGCAAGGCCATGAACATCCACTCTTGCTCAACGATGGCTTGCAAGCTGGTCAGGTGCATTGGATTAGTGGCGAGGCGCCAAAAACTAACTGGGTATATGCGGCAAAAACACGCTATCGCCAGCCAGATGCGCCATGCGAAATTGAGCGTTTGGGCGATGATTTTGTTGAGATTAAATTTGGTCAAAAGCAATGGGCAATTACGCCAGGCCAATCAGCTGTTGTCTATGAAAGCAACGTCTGCTTGGGTGGCGGAATTATTACTGGTGCTATTTAAGCCTTAGGTGGTTCGGTTTCTGCAATGGATGGGCGTGAAGCAAGTGACGCATTTAGTCTTGCTAAATTTGGGTAACGATCATCCAAATCAAGCTTACTACCAAAGCGTAAATCCAAATAACCCAACACACAAACCAAGGCGATGTCGGCTAAGCTAAATGTATCCGCCACGCAGAATCTGTTCTGGCCTAAATCATCATTAAGCACCTGCAAGCCACGCTCAACTTTAGACCATTGTTTGTTAATCCAGCTTGGGTCTTGTAAGTTTTCTGGGCGACGCTGCTCAACCATGACAGCAATACCTGCATCACAAACACCGTCAGCCAAAGACTCCCAGCGCTTCACTTGAAACTTAGACTTAGTATCTTGTGGAATTAAATGTGACACAGGCGTGCGCTGATCCAAGTAATCAACAATCACGCTGGAATCATACAAGCTCTCACCATCGTCCATAATCAAAACTGGAATTTTCCCTAGCGGATTATGCTGTGGGACAGTACAGTTCGCATCAGCCAATACCACCTGTTCCAAATCAATGGCAATTCGTTTCTCAGCCGCCACAATACGAACTTTTCGGGCATAAGGACTAGTGAGTGAGTATAGAAGTTTCATAATTTGGTCTAATTTGCTTTTCAAAATACGCTATCGAGACATCTCAAGCGGATTGTCATTATAATGGAATTTATGAACGAATTAATCAGCAAGCAAGTGTTGGCGGAGTTGGCAGGGGCGATTAAAGCCAATGTTCATGCGGCTATCATTGAAGATTTAAGTGGAGCAGGCATCAACGCTAAAGACTTCACGGCGAAACTCATCGTGCCCAATCAAATTGCCCAGGCCAGCATTATTTCTCGTGAACCTGCAGTGATTTGTGGCATCCCTTGGGTGGAAGAATGCTTCAAGCAAATAGCTCCTAGCGTGGCAATCATTTGGCAGGTAAAAGAAGGTGAGTCAGTTAAAGCTAATCAAACGCTTTGCAAACTAAATGGCAAAGCGCATGAAATGCTAAGTGCTGAGCGTTGTGCTTTAAACTTCTTGCAAACACTATCTGCAACCGCCACCGCAACCAAGCTGTATGTTGAAGCGATTAGTGGTACCAATGCGCGCATTTTAGATACACGCAAAACCATTCCTGGCTTACGGATTGCCCAAAAATATGCGGTGACCGTTGGTGGCGGACTCAATCAACGCATCGGGCTTTATGACGGGATTTTGATTAAAGAAAACCACATCGCTGCAGCTGGAAGCATTGAGGCCGTGCTAGCAGAAGCCAATAAAATTGCTGCTCAGCAAGGCAATAGTTTAAGCATCCAAATCGAAGTGGAAAATTTGGCGGAATTAGAAAGCGCGTTAAACGCAGGCGCCAAATTAATCTTGCTGGATAACTTTGACAGCATCACTCTTAAAGCTGCAGTGACACTCAATTCCAATCGCGCCATCCTTGAGGCCTCAGGCGGAATTGATCTCTCAAACGTAAGAGAAATTGCACTCACTGGGGTGGATAGAATTTCTATCGGCAGCCTCACAAAAAACATTCAAGCCATCGACCTTTCGATGCGCTTTTCAAACATTTAATCAAAACGCACTCCCAAAATACAATAAGCCTATGTGTTTTAGGGTTTATTTGGCACTGACAAGCTTAAGATTCTACGCCCCCAGCCTTGACCAAAAGGCCGTAAACGGTTACTGTTCAGGGTTACCCGATTATTAGCAAAAATAAGTAAGTCTATGGACGATAGCAATCAGCAAAAAGTAGGCCAAATTTCTGGCGCGGAAATCATCATGCGATGTTTGCAGGAGGAGAACGTCAAGTTCGTCTTCGGCTATCCGGGCGGCGCTGTGCTGCACATTTACGACGCATTATTTAAGCAAAAACACTTCAAACATATTCTTGTTCGTCATGAGCAAGCTGCAGTTCATGCAGCCGATGCTTTTTCACGCGCAACAGGTGAGGTTGGCGTAGCACTTGTGACATCTGGGCCAGGCGCAACAAATGCGGTGACAGGCATTGCAACTGCTTATATGGACTCTATCCCTATGGTGGTGATTAGTGGCCAAGTACCTACTGCCGCCATTGGCATGGACGCTTTCCAAGAAGTGGACATGGTAGGCGTGACTCGACCATGTGTGAAGCATAACTTCTTGATTAAAGATGTACACGACATCGCCATCACCCTCAAAAAAGCATTTTATATTGCTGCAAGCGGTCGTCCAGGCCCTGTTGTAGTAGATATTCCCAAGGATATCACGGCTGAATTTGCGGAGTTTGATTACCCTAAGAGCGTTGAGATGCGCTCTTACACGCCAGTGACTAAAGGTCATTCAGGCCAAATCAAAAAAGCAGTCAAAATATTGCTCGAAGCTAAACGCCCAATGATTTACACAGGCGGTGGCTTGGTATTGGGTGACGCATCAAACGAGTTAGTTAAATTAGCGAGAACGCTAGATTATCCAGTGACCAACACCCTCATGGGCTTGGGCGGCTACCCTGCAACTGACAAACAATACGTGGGCATGCTAGGCATGCATGGCACTTACGAAGCCAATAACGCCATGCAAGATTGTGACGTATTACTTGCGGTTGGAGCTCGTTTTGATGACCGCGTAGTTGGCAACCCTGACCATTTCTTGAGTGTTCCACGCACGATTATTCATATCGACGTTGACCCTTCATCTATCTCCAAACGCGTAAAAGTAGACGTGCCTATCGTCGGTCACGTGCAATCCGTACTTGGCGAGATGAATGAGCTTTTAGCTGCTGAAACAAAAAAACCAGATGCTTCAGCTTTAAAAAGCTGGTGGGCGAAAATTGATGGCTGGCGTGCTAAAAACACATCAAGCTATGATGGCTCAAGTAGTAGCATTATCAAACCACAATACGTGATTGAAAAACTCTGTGAAGTGACTAAAGGCGATGCTTTTGTAACGTCAGACGTTGGCCAACACCAAATGTGGGCAGCGCAATATTACAAATTCGACAAACCTCGTCGCTGGATTAATTCTGGCGGGCTTGGCACCATGGGCGTGGGCTTGCCATACGCAATGGGCTGTCAATTAGCTTATCCAGATGCACAAGTGGCTTGCGTGACCGGTGAAGGGAGTATTCAAATGAATATTCAAGAGCTTTCAACCTGCAAACAGTTCCATTTGCCGATTAAAGTCATTCTCCTTAACAACCGCTACTTGGGCATGGTTCGCCAATGGCAAGAGTTCTTCTACGAAAACCGTTATTCAGAGTCTTACATGGACAGCTTGCCTGATTTTGTAAAACTCGCTGAGTCTTATGGCCACGTTGGCATGAACATTGAAAAACCAGGCGACGTTGAAGGTGCATTGCAAGATGCATTTGCAATGAAAGACAAGTTTGTCTTCATGAACTTCATGACAGACCAAAAAGAAAACGTCTTCCCTATGGTGCCAAATGGCAAGGGCTTGTCTGAAATGATTTTAGGCTCAGATCCAAATGCTAATGATGCTGTAGACGAGATGGAGGGCTAAGATGAAACATATTATTTCTCTACTCATGGAAAACGAAGCAGGCGCGCTTTCTCGCGTTGCAGGCTTATTCTCAGCACGTGCTTACAATATTGAATCCCTGACAGTAGCGCCAACTGAAGACGCCACTTTGTCACGTATGACGATTGTCACATCCGGATCGGATGAGGTAATCGAGCAAATCATCAAACAGCTCAACAAGCTGGTCGATGTTGTAAAAGTCCTAGACCTGAATGATGGCCGCTATATCGAACGCGAGCTGATGCTGGTCAAGGTCAAAGCCACTGGCGCATTGCGCGAAGAAATGAAGCGCATCAGCGACATTTTCCGTGGCCGTATTATTGACGTAGCAGATGGTAGTTACACCATCGAACTCACAGGTTCTGGCTCAAAATTAGATGCCTTTTTAGAAGCATTGGATAAAACAGTGATTCTAGAAACTGTGCGCACAGGCGCTTCAGGCATTGGTCGCGGCGACAGAATTTTAAAAGTTTAATTATTTAATATCACCTAAGCAAAAAGCACCGAAAGGCAAAACAAATGAAAGTTTATTACGATAAAGACGCTGACCTCTCAATCATCAAGAACCTTAAAGTAACGATCGTTGGCTACGGCTCACAAGGTCATGCACACGCACAAAACTTAAAAGATTCTGGCGTTAACGTTACTGTTGGTATCCGTAAAGCGGGCAGCTCATGGGCTAAAGCACAAGCTGCTGGCCATAACGTCGCTGAAATCGCTGATGCAGTTAAAGCTGCTGACGTTGTAATGATTTTGTTGCCAGATGAAAACATGGCACAAATCTACGAAGCTGAAGTTGCTCCTAATTTGAAAAAAGGCGCTGCATTAGCATTCGCTCACGGCTTTAACATTCATTACAACCAAATCGTGCCACGCCAAGATATGGATGTCATCATGATTGCACCAAAAGGCCCAGGCCACACAGTGCGTTCTGAATACCTCAAAGGTGGCGGCGTTCCTTCATTGATCGCTGTTTACCAAGATGCATCAGGCAAAGCAAAAGATATCGCATTGTCATACGCTGCAGCTAATGGCGGCACCAAAGGCGGCGTGATTGAAACTGACTTCCGCGAAGAAACAGAAACAGACTTGTTCGGCGAACAAGCTGTGTTGTGCGGTGGTGCTGTTGAGTTGGTTAAAGCGGGTTTCGAAACTTTGGTTGAAGCTGGTTACGCACCTGAAATGGCATACTTCGAATGCTTGCACGAGTTGAAGTTGATTGTGGACTTGATGTACGAAGGTGGCATTGCGAACATGAACTACTCAATCTCAAACAACGCTGAATACGGCGAATACGTGACTGGTCCTAAAGTGATTAACGATGAATCACGTTGGGCAATGAAAGAAGCTTTGGAAAACATCCAAAACGGTGAATATGCTAAGAAATTCATCTTGGAAGGCCGTACAAACTATCCAGAAATGACAGCACGTCGTCGTTTAAACGCAATGCACCCAATTGAAAAAGTGGGCGGCCAATTACGTTCTATGATGCCTTGGATTGCTAAAAACAAATTAGTTGATCAATCTAAAAACTAATTTAGGTGCAAATTAAGCGATATCGCTTAAAATAAAAGGGCAAGGTGGCAACACCCTGCCCTTTTTACTTTTATACAGTTGAGATTTTTGTGAGCGCGAAATTAAAAGTTCTACCGCAATACCTAATTCCAAAACAGGCTATTACTGCACTTGCAGGCAAGCTTGCTTTTGCTAAGGCAGGCACACTCACTACTACCGTCATTACGTGGTTTGTAAAACGCTACCAAGTCAATATGGCCGAAGCAGCAGAGCCCAATATTCAAGCTTACGAAAGCTTTAACGAGTTCTTCACGCGCCCTTTGAAAAAAGGTGCGAGACGTATTAGCAAAGCAGATTTCATTAGCCCAGTTGATGGCGCAATTAGCCAATTTGGCGATATTAAAGCCGACCAAATTTTCCAAGCCAAAGGCCACCAATACTCAACTCTTGCTATGCTTGCTGGCGATAAATCTTTAGCAGCTAGCTTTCAAAATGGTCACTTCGCCACGCTTTATTTAAGCCCCAAAGACTATCACCGCATTCACATGCCTTGTGATGGCAACCTTAAAAGTATGACTTACGTGCCGGGTGATTTATTTTCAGTCAACCCAACGACAGCGCAAGGCGTACCAGGTTTATTTGCAAGAAACGAACGTGTAATTTGTGAGTTTGATTCAGCACATGGATCTTTTGTGCTGATTTTAGTTGGTGCAACGATAGTTGGTAGCATGGCAACCATTTGGCATGGCATCGTCAACCCACCCAGACTTGGTAGTGTAAACACTTGGACTTATGAGAACCAAACCATCACACTTAAGCAAGGCGAAGAAATGGGGCATTTTTTACTCGGCTCAACCGTGGTCATGCTATTCCCAGAAAACACTCTCTCATTTAACAGAGCATGGAAGCCAGAAAAACCTATCAAGCTAGGTGAGAAAATGGCCGACTCTGTTAAGCCTTAAAAGAACAGAGCCAAAAAAAACCGCTTAAAGCGGCTTTTCCAAAGTTTATTTATTCAGTGACAATGCGCTGAGGGTTTTGCGCTCTTTGCTTGGTACGTTCATTACTGCCCAAGTGCACAGCCAACTCATTAAGTGCCAAACGATAAACGTCACGCTTAAACTCAATTACGCTTTCCATCGGCACCCAATACTCACTCCAGCGCCAAGCATCGAACTCTGGATGTGGGGTTGCTCTTAGCGAAACATCACTATCACGCCCAACCAAGCGCAGTAAAAACCAAATTTGCTTTTGGCCTTTATAACTGCCACGCCACTCACGCTTAATCCAACTCGTCGGCACGTCATAGCGCAACCAGTCTCGCGTGCGGCCTAGAATTTTCACATGCTCAGGGCGCAATCCAACCTCTTCCATCAGCTCTCGATACATGGCTTCTTCTGGGCTTTCGCCTTGTTTTATGCCACCTTGCGGGAACTGCCAAGAGTGTTCGCGGATGCGTTTACCCCAAAAAACCTGATTGTTGGCATTGCTAATAATAATGCCAACATTCGGGCGATATCCATCGCGATCTATCATCACAAACAACCTAAATAATTTAGTGTAATTTTTTCATACTTCGCCACATATTGAAAGGCATGGTTTCAATATCAGCTTCATAAAATCTCAATACCCCACCCATCAAAGCATTGAAAGCCACTTTATTTTTTCTAGGTCAACCAGCACAAATCAGGCGCGTTAAATAAGCAATTGCAAGTTAGAATACAAACTAAACCATTAATAAGCACATCCCTTGAAACTACCTAGCAAAAAAATCTTTTTAGTTATTAACAGCTTATGCATATCAAGCTTTATGAGCCTATGTTTTGCGGGGAGCGCATACATCACCAATCAAGGCGAAAACACTGTCTCAGTAATTGACACCACCACCAACCAAGTCATTAACACCATTAAGGTAGGATTAAAACCTGTGGGTGTTACAGTCTCAGCGTTTAGCCGTCGCGCTTACATTTCAAACGTTGATGGGCAAAGCATTTCAGTCATCGACACCACTAAGAACAAGCTGATAAACACATACCGAATTAAAGGCTCACCTGTTGGTTTAGTGATCTCACCCGACAGCAAAACACTCTATGTGGCTGACTGGACGGACGACCGCATTTACGTATTAGATGCCATCACCTTAAAAGTACAAGCTGAAATCAAAGATGGAAAAGCTCCTGCTGGCATGGTGATTAGCCCTGATGGCAAAAAACTCTATATTGCCAATCGCGATACTAACGATGTCGCTATTATCGACACCAGCACTCGTCAAATCAGCAATCGCATCACCGTCGGCAAACACCCATTCGGCTTGGCAATGAGCAAAAGTGGTAACGAACTTTATGTCGTGAATGTTATTAGCAACACTGTTTCTGTCGTCAACACCACCAACTTAAAAAGCGAAAGCATCCGTGTGGGCGAACACCCTTACTGCGTCACACCAAGCAAAGATGGTCTTTTCTTATTCGTCACCAACACCCAAGACGATAACGTTTCTGTGATTGAGCTCGCAAAAAAACAAAGCATTGCGACGATTAAAGTAGGTGAAGTTCCAGAAGGCATCAGCACAGATGAGTTCACAGGCAATATTTATGTAGCGAACTGGGCAACCAATCAAGTTAGTGTGATTGATGGGCAAACGCAAAAACTCATGAATCAAATCAAAACGGGCGAAAAAAGTCGGGCGTTTGGGCAGTTTATCTTGCAAACAAGCCCTTAATAAAAGGCGTTTTTAATGAAAAATCATCGTAAACTCCCCCAAATTTAGGTAAAGTAATAAGTTAAGTTTTTTTGCAAGTTTTGAAGTTGTTTTAAACGTAGTTAATTTTTAGAGTAATTAATATTTGGAGAAATTCGCATGAAAAAAGTACTAGCACTCATCGCCATGGCTATTTTGCCGCTTACCGCAGCAGCCCACGGCCCAAGCCCACAAAAAGTAGAAAAAGAAATCGTCATTAAAGCTGATCCAGCTAAAGTTTGGGCTTTGGTTAAAGATTTCGGCAACTTGCAAAAATGGCATCCAGCAGTGGCTAGCACTAAGCTGGAAACTAAAAAAGATGAAAATGGCGATGAGCAAACTTACCGCACATTGACGCTTAAAGGCGGCGGAACAATCTACGAAAAACTTCGTGGCATTGATGACAAAGACATGCAATTGAAATATGAAATCGTTTCTGGCGTATTACCAGTGGCTGATTACAACGCAAAAATGACGGTTAAAGCAGGCCCTGGCGCTGGCGAAACAACAGTGGTTTGGATGGCACGTTTCTACCGTGTATACAAACTTAACCCTCCTATCCCAGCTGGTCAAGATGATGAGTCTGCAATCAATGCTGTGACTGGCGTATTTGAAGCAGGTCTACCAGCACTTAAAGCATTGGCTGAATCTAAATAACTTTTAGCTGGCCGTTTCAAGCACTTAAAAAGCCTCGATTTATCGGGGCTTTTTTAATATATGTGTCACCTTTAAAAATGTCAAAATACAACCCTACTCATTCAATTGCTTCCACCTATATGTCTTCAGCCATTCTAAATCTTGAAACTATCATCATTGAAACCTCAATGCCGATTAAACACAGCGTGATTTGGCTGCATGGCTTAGGGGCAGATGGGCAAGATTTTGTCCCCATCGTGCCAAAGCTCAACATGCCTAACACGCGGTTTATTTTTCCACATGCGCCGCATAAACCTATCACGATGAATAATGGTTATGAGATGCGCGCTTGGTATGATTTATTTGGCCTGAGTTTGCAACATCAGCAAGATGAAGCGGGCATGCGTAAAATGCAGAAAAGCATTGAGGCTTTAATTGCCAACGAAATAAGGCAAGGCATTAGCGAAAACAACATCGTGTTGGCTGGCTTTTCGCAAGGCGGTGCAATGGCTTTATTTACTGCGCTTCGCCATCCAAAAAGATTAGCTGGGGTATTGGCGCTTTCGACTTACGTCTGCCTCAAAGAAAAGTTGGCAGAGGAAGCCAACCCAGCCAACCAAGATGTGCCAATTCTGATGGCGCACGGCAGTTTTGATAGCGTGATTACGCTAGACACCTGCTTGATTTCACGCCACTTGCTGGAGAGCCTCAATTACAAACTTGAGTGGCACGAATACCCAATGGCACATTCTGTTTGCGCCGAAGAAATTGATGATATTTCACGCTTTCTAAGCAAGGTTTTTAAGGCCGAATAGGTTAAAATGTCGCATGACTAAAAATCTCATAGAATCCACCTCCGAATTGCTTGAAGTGAGCTTTGAAGCCGCCGTAAGCGAGCTTGAAACTATCGTCAGCCAAATGGAATCCAAAGAATTGTCTTTGCAAGACACCCTTGCCGCTTTTAAACGTGGCACAGCCTTGTTGCAACATTGCCAAAAAACTTTAGTAGAAGTTGAACAGCAAGTGCGTATTTTGAGCGACGACGGCAAGACTCAAGTATTACAGGCATACCAAGACCACGATTAAAATGGATTTAAGTAACGACCTTCAAAGCTGGGCAACAGCCATACAGCAACGCACCGAACAAGCGCTAGATAAAGCCCTGCCAGCCGCGAACATTGCGCCAAATAAACTGCACGAAGCCATGCGCTATGCAACCCTTGGCGGTGGGAAACGTGTGCGTGCTTTATTAGCGCATGCCGCTGGCGAGTTTTGTGGGGCGGATGCTAATAAGATTGACCAAGCCGCGATTGCCGTTGAGATGATTCACGCTTATTCATTGGTGCATGATGATATGCCGTGCATGGATAACGATGACTTACGTCGCGGTAAGCCTTCATGTCACAAACAATTTGATGATGCAACTGCGCTACTTGTGGGCGATGCTTTGCAGAGCTTGGCTTTTCAAGTGCTCTCAGCGCCTAATTTACATGCGGATTCTGAACATCAAATCAACATGATTCATCTATTGGCAGTTGCCAGTGGTTCACGCGGCATGGCTGGCGGACAAATGATTGATTTAGCAAGCGTGGGGGAGTCGCTATCTCAAACTGAGCTTGAGTTTATGCACATCCATAAAACAGGCGCATTGATTCGTGCAGCAGCTTTGCTTGGTGCTTATAGCGCAAGTGCTTTAGATGAAAAGCGTATTTCAGCAATTGACCATTACGCGCAATCAATTGGTCTTGCATTCCAAGTGGTGGATGACATTTTAGATACCGAAGCCGATACCGTAACGCTAGGCAAAACCGCAGGCAAAGATGCCGATAGCAACAAACCAACTTATGTGACCATACTTGGCTTAGTCCGCGCAAAAGAGCTTTCAGAAGAACTTTATGACAGTGCAATTGAGCCATTGAAAGCTTATGGCGAGGATGCGACAAGACTTGTTCAGCTCGCACAATTTATTACTCAACGAGGCTTTTAATGGCGGCTGAATACCCTTTACTCGACACCGTCCACATGCCTGAGCAACTGCGCCATTTGTCGCGCAAACAATTGCCTGAACTTGCCAAAGAGCTGCGTGAATTTTTAGTAGAAAGCGTGTCGCAAACAGGTGGGCATTTATCTTCCAACCTAGGCGTTGTTGAGCTCACGATTGCTTTGCATTATGTATTCAACACACCCGAAGATCGATTGGTGTGGGATGTGGGTCATCAAACCTATCCGCACAAAATTCTCACAGGTCGCCGCTATTCAATGAGCACATTACGCAAGCCTGGTGGAATTGCCGGCTTTCCTCGCCGCAACGAAAGCGTATTCGACACCTTTGGCACAGGCCACTCTAGCACTTCAATTTCGGCAGCGCTAGGCATGGCAATTGCCGCACAACAAACCGGCTCAGACCGCCGTGCAGTAGCCATTATTGGCGATGGCGCGATGACCGCTGGCATGGCCTTTGAAGCCCTCAACAATGCAGGTGCGATGGATGCCAACTTACTGGTGATTTTGAACGACAACGACATGTCGATTTCACCCAATGTGGGCGCGCTTCAAAATTACTTAGCTAGACTGCTTTCTGGCAGACTGTATACCAATGTTCGAAAATCTGGTGAGCGCGTATTAGGCGTGATGCCGCCAGTCTTGGAATTTGCAAAACGCGCAGAAGAGCACGTCAAAGGCATGGTGACGCCAAGTACATTATTTGAAGAATTTGGCTTCAATTACATCGGCCCGATTGATGGTCACGATCTAGATACGTTGGTTGCAACGCTCAATAATATTAAAAAGCTTCAAGGGCCGCAGTTCTTACATATCGTGACTGAAAAAGGCCGCGGCTATGCGCCAGCTGAAAACGAACCAGGCAAGTTTCATGGCGTAGGTAAGTTCAACCCAGAGGATGGCTGTGCGATTAGCAGTTCAAGCAAAAAAACTTACACACAAGTTTTTAGTGACTGGCTTGTGGACATGGCAGCAAAAGATGAGCGCTTAATCGGCATCACCCCTGCCATGTGTGATGGCTCTGGCATGAATGACTTTGCGGCAGCTTACCCAAAAAGATTTTACGATGTTGGCATTGCGGAACAACACGCACTGACTTTTGCTGCTGGTATGGCTTGCGATGGCTTAAAACCTGTTGTCGCGATTTACTCGACATTTTTACAACGCGCTTACGATCAATTAATTCACGATATTGCACTTCAAAACCTACCTGTGGTTTTTGCAATTGATCGTGCTGGTTTGGTGGGTGCTGACGGCCCAACACATGCGGGGAGCTTTGACTTAAGCTTCTTACGCTGCATCCCGAATATGGTCGTGATGACACCGAGCGATGAGCAAGAGTGTCGCCAAATGCTCACAACGGCATTCCATTTCAATGGCCCAAGCGCTGTGCGATATCCTCGCGGGGGTGGGCCAGGCGCAACGATTACAAGCGAACTAAGTTCATTACCAATCGGCAAAGGTGAAATTCGTCGACAAGGTAAAAAGATTGCGATTTTAGCCTTTGGTAGCATGCTCGCGCCAGCGCTTGACGCCGCAGAAAAGCTCAATGCGACAGTCGCCAATATGCGCTTTGTGAAGCCGTTGGACATTGAGCTTGTGCACTTATTAGCTAACAGCCACGACCTTATTGTGATCATAGAAGAGAACGCCATTATGGGCGGCGCAGGCGCAGCGGTGATGGAAGCCATGCAGGCATTGAACATTGCCACACCAACACTATGTTTGGGCCTGCCAGATACATTTATTGAGCACGGCGTGCATGAAACCATGTTGGCAGAATGCGGTCTTGATGCTAAAGGCATCATCACCTCAATTGAGAAAAAATTAACCGAGTGATATACTCAAGTATTGGTGTTAGATATTTATAAATTCAGGAAACCAATGAGCCAAGATCAAAACTTACCTATCGAAGATGTACAAAACACGCCGGACGTTCGTCATTTGGCGATTGATAAGGTAGGCATTAAATCTATCCGCCACCCTGTGAAGGTGAAAGATAAAACAGGCGGCGTTCAGCACACTGTAGCCATGTTCGATATGTATGTGCATTTGCCGCACAACTTTAAAGGCACACACATGTCGCGCTTTGTTGAAATTCTCAACATGAATGAGCGTGAGATTTCGATTGAATCTTTCGAAACCATTTTGCGTGAAATGGTAAAACGCCTAGAGGCTGAATCTGGCTACGTGCAAATGACTTTCCCGTACTTCGTAAACAAATCTGCCCCTGTATCAGGCGTTCAAAGTTTGCTCGATTACGAAGTGACATTTATCGGTGAAATTAAACAAGGGAAATTCGATATCACCGTTAAAGTATTGGTGCCGGTGACTAGCCTTTGCCCATGCTCTAAAAAGATCTCAGACTACGGCGCGCACAACCAACGCTCTCACGTTACTGTAACCGCGCTGATTAACGACTTTATTTGGGTGGAAGACATTATCCGCATGGTGGAAGAACAAGCCTCTTGTGAGCTTTATGGCCTACTCAAACGCCCTGATGAGAAGTTTGTGACTGAACGCGCTTACGACAACCCTAAGTTTGTAGAAGACATGGTGCGTGACGTTGCCGCGGTGTTGAATGACGAGAAACGGATTGATAAGTTCGTGGTCGAATCTGAAAATTTCGAGTCTATCCATAATCACTCGGCTTATGCATTGATTGAAAAAGACAAACGTATTTAATAAGATTTTTAGCATTAAAAAGCCAGCTCAATTGAGCTGGCTTTTTAATTTTAGAGCTTCGCTTTTTTTGGCATGACCCAAATAAAGAACAAACAGCCAAGCAAGCCAAATATGCCTGAAATAGCAAAAGTCCAACTTGACCCTAGCGCCTCCCAAGCATAACCACTAACCAACCCACCAAAGGTGCCACCCATACCATAAGATACACTGGTATAAAGCCCCTGCCCTTTTGATTGATGACGACCTTTGAAGTGCTGATGCGTCATCGCCACTGCAGCGGCATGATAGGAACCAAAAGTAGCAGCATGCAACACTTGTGCAAACAGCACTATCCACCACCAATCCACCGCCCAGCCAATTAAATTAAAGCGTACAAAGGCAATGAATAAGCTGACGAGTAAAATATTCTTTAGGCCGAAGCGCTTGGTCAGTTTTGGCATCCATAAGAAAATCAAAATCTCAGCGATGACGCCCAATGCCCAAAGCAAGCCAACATTCGCTTTACTATAACCATGGTCAACTAAGTAAATAGAGTAAAACGTGTAATACACGCCATGCGCCGCAGCCATCATGAAACAAGCGGCCAACAAAGCGAGCACTTCGCGCTGCCGCATAATCGCCCAAATGGAACGGTCATCAGTATGATGCGGCTCTATTTTTGGTTCGGGAATATTACGAGAGAACACCAAGACCGCGACCATCATGCCCAGCACAGCCCATAGCAATAAGCGAATATTGAAGATATCGAGCAAGTACCCAAGGCCAATCACCGCAACGATAAAGCCTATAGACCCCCACATACGGATATGGCCGTATTTATCAAAGCGGTCGCCCAAATGACCTAGCGTGACTGTTTCGATTAAAGGTAAAGACGCACTCCAAAAGAAGCTGAGCAAAAGCATAACAGCAAACAGCCAGGCATAGCTTGTGCCCACAAACACCCCAACATAAGAGAGCAAACTCAGCGCGGATAACCACTGAATAATGGAAACGCGTTGCCCAAGATGATCTGCTAGCCAGCCCCACAAGCTAGGCGCAAAAATACGCGCCACTTGAAACAGTGACATGAGCACTGCGATTTGGAATGGGGCAAAAGCGAGTGATTTTAGATATAGGCTCCAATAGGGCGAAAAGGAGCCTACAAATGCGAAATAAGCGAAATAAAAAGCGGAAAGGCGCCAATAAGGGAGTTGCATATCAGGCCTATGAAAATAAATTAGATGCTTTTAAGGCCTGAATTTACGTCAGCATTTTGAGCGCGATTGCGAAGCGCATGGTCGATTAACACCAAAGCCAACATCGCTTCAACGATAGGCGTGGCGCGGATGCCTACACAAGGGTCATGACGACCTGTGGTTTGCATCATCACTGGCTGACCATTTTTATCAATTGAATTACGCTCTTGCGGAATACTTGAAGTTGGTTTGAACGCAACATTCACGCTGATCTCTTGACCGCTAGAAATGCCGCCCAAAATACCGCCTGCATGATTCGTTGCAAAGCCATTTGGTGTGAGTTCATCGCTGTGCACACTGCCACGCTGAGCAATAGATTCAAAGCCAGCACCAATCTCAACGCCTTTTACTGCATTAATGCCCATCATGGCATAAGCAATTTCAGCATCTAAACGATCAAAAATAGGCTCACCCCAACCCACTGGCACACCTTCGGCAATGACAGTAATTTTTGCACCGACTGAATCACGCTCAGAACGCACATTGTCTAAATAAGCTTCTAGCTCAGGCATCATCGCCATATTAGGCGTAAAAATTTTATTATCTGGATGCTGCAAATTATCCCAACTTACAAAAGGAATATTGAGTTCGCCAAGTTGGCTCAAGTAGGCACGAATCGTCACGCCATATCGTTGCTTCAACCATTTCTTAGCAATCGCACCAGCGGCAACGCGCACTGCGGTTTCGCGGGCACTTGAGCGACCACCACCACGATAATCGCGGATGCCGTATTTTTGGATGTAAGTGTAGTCCGCATGACCTGGACGGAAGGTGTCCATAATCTTGCTGTAATCTTGACTGCGTTGGTCTGTGTTGCGAATCAATAAACCAATCGGCGCGCCTGTGGTTTTACCTTCAAATATGCCAGAAAGAATCTCAACGCTATCTGCTTCGCTACGTTGCGTCACATGGCGAGAAGTGCCTGGTTTACGTCTATCCAAATCAATCTGCAAATCTTCAACCGACAGTTCCAAACCTGGAGGACAGCCATCTACCACACCGCCGATGGCAGCGCCATGTGATTCACCAAATGAAGTGAGCGTAAATAATGTACCAATGGTATTACCAGACATAAGATTTCTCTTTAATTAGCGCAACAAATAAGCATAAGTTTACCATAAGCCACACGCGCGTTGCGGCGCTGAAATAGTGCATAGCAATTGAATAAAACCCGAGACTGCACCGTTTTAAATCTGTCGCCACGTGCCTAATGGCAAATCATCTAAGGTGTGATTGCCGATGGCATAGCGAATCAAGCGCAAGGTTGGAAAGCCCACCTTTGCTGTCATGCGACGTACTTGGCGATTTTTACCTTCTGAAATTTTAATCTCCAGCCATGTGGTGGGAATGGCCTTGCGCTCTCTAATTGGGGGGTTGCGAGGCCATAAATTAGCAGGCTCTGGAATGATGTTGACTTGCGCTGGGACTGTCACAAAATCACCCAAATCCACTCCTTTTAAAAGTGGCATTAAATCTGCTTGTGTAGGAGCGCCCTCGACTTGCGCCCAATAAGTTTTGATTTCTTTGTACTTTGGGTGCGAAACACGGTGTTGAAGTGCGCCATCATCGGTTAAAATAAGCAAACCTTCACTATCCGTATCAAGTCTGCCAGCGGCATAAATATTTGGGATAGCAATATAATCAGCCAATGTTTCGTGATTTTCGTGTGCGCTAAATTGACACACCACGCCGTAGGGCTTATTGAACAGAATTAACATAGCACTCAGTTTTTAATTTTTTAAGATTTTTATTTTTCAAGTTTTAACACATAGGGTTTATCAAGCATGTCATCCAAAATCATGGTTCCAAACTTTGGTGAAAAAATCACCGTTAACGCAGATAACACTTTGAATGTGCCTAATCAGCCCATTATCCCATTTATTGAGGGTGATGGCATCGGGGTCGATATTACGCCACCAATGCAAAAGGTGGTGGATGCGGCTGTTGAAAAGGCTTACGGCAGCAAAAAGAAAATCGCTTGGATAGAGGTTTTTGCTGGCGAAAAAGCAACTAAGGTTTACGACAAAGACACTTGGTTGCCTGAAGAAACCATGAAAGCTGTGAAAGATTACGTTATCTCAATCAAAGGCCCGCTCACAACGCCGGTGGGCGGTGGCATTCGTTCACTCAATGTGACATTGCGCCAAGAGCTGGACTTATACGTTTGCTTGCGCCCAATTCAATATTTCACTGGCGTTCCTAGCCCTGTGAAGCACCCAGAAAAAACCGACATGGTGATTTTCCGTGAAAATACTGAAGATATTTACGCAGGCATTGAATGGGCAGCTGGCACACCAGAAGCCGAAAAAGTAATTGGATTTTTGAGTGACATGGGTATGCGCAAAAAAATCCGCTTCCCAGAGTCTTCAGCGATTGGCATCAAGCCAGTTTCAATTGATGGTAGCAAACGCTTAATCCGTAAAGCGATTCAATACGCGATTGATAATAACCGTAAATCTGTGACAATTACCCACAAGGGCAACATCATGAAGTTCACCGAAGGTGGCTTTAGAGACTGGGGTTACGAACTTGCTAAGCAAGAATTTGGCGCAGTGGAAATTGATGGTGGCCCATGGTGCAAACTGCCTAACGGCATCATCATTAAAGACTGTATCGCTGATGCATTCTTACAAGAAATCTTGTTGCACCCTAGCGATTACGATGTAGTTGCTGCACTTAACTTGAATGGTGACTACATGTCTGATGCGCTTGCTGCACAAGTCGGCGGCATTGGTATTGCGCCTGGTGCAAACTTATCCGATACAGTTGCAATGTTTGAAGCCACACACGGCACAGCGCCTAAGATTGCGGGTAAAGACATTGCCAACCCAAGCTCAATAATCCTTTCCGCTGAAATGATGCTACGTCATTTAGGCTGGGTAGAAGCGGCTGATTTAGTACTAAAAGGCGTGGGTAAAGCGATTAATGCTAAACGTGTCACGCATGACTTCTCATCTCAAATGGAAGGGGCAACACAAGTGGGTAGCGCGCAATTTGGCGAAGAAATTATCAGACAAATGTAATTCGCTGATTTAGACGCTATAAAACAAAAAAAGGCTTGAAGCTAAAAACTTCAAGCCTTTTTTAATCTTAGCAACATTAAAGTTGAGCTAAGACTTTATGCAGGTTAATTAACCTTTTTGAATGTTAGACGCTTGTTTGCCCTTAGGACCTTCGGTAACATCAAAGCTTACGCGCTCACCTTCCTTTAAACTCTTGAAGCCAGAATCTACAATCGCTGAGAAGTGAGCGAACAAATCATCGCCACCATCATCAGGTGTAATAAAACCAAAACCTTTTGCATCATTGAACCACTTTACGCTACCTGTTGCCATTTGTTACTTCCTTACTAAACTAAAAAGGGAGGCACCCCCAAAAGTTTGCATTTCAAAATACCAATTCTGTTTGTACAGCATGATCTAAATTCGAAATCTCAAACGCCTGTTCGCTTTTTTACTTTTTCTTGTTTTTGCTGTCAAGATTTTTTACATTCTTATTTCTTAGGCGATACAACCAAAGCCTTTTCAATTTCAGTCGCAGGATAAGCACCTAACATACGCTTTCCATCGGCAAAGAAAATCGTCGGTGTACTGGTTACGCCCAATCGACGAGCCAAAGCCGCAACCTTATCAATGGGTGAATCGCAACTGCCAGCTTTTTTAGGCAACTGCGCATTTAGCGCCCAATCTTGCCAAGCTTTATTTCTATCAGGGGTACACCAAATCGCTTTAGCTTTGTTGGCCGCATCAGGATGCAACTGCTCCAAAGGCATCAAGAAAGTGTAAATGGTCACGTCAGTAATATTGCTCAATTCGTTTTGTTCTAAACGCTTACAAAATGGACAGTCAGGGTCTGAAAATACCGCCATTTTGCGACTGCCATTACCCTTCACCACTTTAATCGCTTGGTCAAAAGGCAAGGCTGAAAAATCAATCTTAGACAAATCCGCCAAGCGGTCACCCGTCACATCTTTTTTAGTTTTCGAATCGACCAAATGGCCTTCGGCAATCAAAAAGCTAAACTTGTCATCGGTGTAAATAATTTGGCCGTTCATGTACACCTCATAAAGACCTGCATAAGGTGTCTTCACAACGCTTTCTACTGACATTTTTGGGTAAGCCGCTTCAACGGCTTTTTTAAGCGAAGCTTCATCAGCCCAAACGCTTGCAGCGTAAATTGAAAGAGTTGCTGCAATGAGTGATTTTTTTAACATGTTTTTCCTATTAAATTTCTTATCGTTTTTTGTAAAAGATTTAAATCAGCGCTTGCTTCATCAAAGCACGTTTAAGCATTAGATGCTTATTCGGTAAGCTCAAACCCCAATTGCGCGCGGCTCTGACCAAAGCCTGTTTGCTATCGAAGGCGCCATATAGTCCATGCGTTAAACCTTGCATCGCCAACAAATCGGCTTTTCTGGCACGTTCATAGCGACGAAGCACAAATCGATCGCCAATGTCTGCCAACGGATTTCGCTCAGCAAGCACCTGTGCCAACTCCACCACATCGCGGAAACCAAGATTCACGCCCTGACCTGCCATCGGATGGACTTGATGCGCTGCATCACCGACCAGCGCAAGTCTATTAGCAATGAGTGCACTCGCGTTTTGCTTTACCAGCGGAAAAGCAACCGGAGGCGTAATGCAATGCATCTTACCCAACGTATTGCCACCAGCTTGCACCACATATTCTGCCAATTCGGCTAGACTTAATGCCATTAAATTTTGCGAATGCTTGGTAGAAAACACCATCGAAATTCTATTTCCTGTCAAAGGCAACCAAGCCAAAATACCGTCCTCTAAAAACCATTGTCTTGCGATATTTTGATGCGGCAATTCCACCTCAAAATTAGCAACAACGCCGACATGCTCATACACGGTTTTTTGTTGGCTTAAGCCCGCTTGCGCTCGCACCCAAGAGTTACCGCCATCAGACCCAATCATCAGTTTTGCTGTTAACTGCTGACCATTCGCTAGCTGTAAAGCGGCGCCTTGCGCATTCAATTCAACTGAAGTCCCTTCAGCGCCAATCAACACATCCACGTCTAATGTTTTCAGTTCGTCCCATAGCGCTTGCTGCAAAGCGCTATTTTCAAGGATGTACCCGAGGTTATTCGCAAAAACATCTTCCGCATTGAAATTTAAGGCTTCAATGTTCGAATCACCCGAAATTTGCATGGCATCAATCGGCGTAATTCTTTCGGCGTTCATGCGTTGCCAAACGCCTAAATCTTTCAACCAATCTGCATTACCGGGGCTGATTGCATAAATACGACTATCCCACTCACCATTAGCCAATTCAACTAAAGGCAACTTTTTATCGACTAAAGCCACTTTAAAACCTTGCTTAGCCAAAGCCACTGCAGCAGAAGCACCTACCAAGGAAGCGCCAACAATCACGATATCGTAATGTTTTGTCGTTGCACTCAACTTAGCCTCGACTCCCAAAACTCATTTTTCTGACTAAACGAGATTTCACAGGCTTGAGTAAATCAAGCATCCCCAAGCTCATACCGCGCAGGCCTGAAACGCCAACGATATCGTTAGAAAATAAATTGACTAAAAAGTCGGTAAACAGCAATCCCCTTTGGGTGTCTGTTTTACGGCCCTGTTGGTAGACGCGCATCATGGCATCTTGCCCCCAAGCCTCTGGCGAAGTTTGCGCAATTTGTTGCGCCAACTCATAAGCGTCTCGCAAACCAACATTAAAACCTTGTCCCGCCACGGGGTGCATGGTTTGTGCGGCATTACCAATCACCACCAAATGCGGCGCGGTGACTGGATTGAGATATGAAAGTTTAAGTGGAAAAGTAAGACGCTTGCCCACGCTTAAAAAGCGCCCGACGCGATCGCCAAAATGTTGATGCAATTGACTCAAAAATGCTTCATCTTCCAGCGCCATGACTTCAGCCACTTCCGCTTGTTTGCCAGTCCACACCAATGAAAAGTCTTCGCCATTTGGCAACAATGCAACGGGCCCCGTAGGCGTAAAACGCTCATAAGCGATATTGTCGTGCGGCCATTCACATTTTACCTTGGTCACCAGTGCATCGTGCCCATACATTTTGGTTTCACGCTGTATGCCAGGAATATCGCCCAAGCTGCGGCCGCCGTCAGCCAGCACCAAGAGTGCGCTACTTAACTGTTGTGATTGCGATTGATGGTTAAAGCTGACGGTCGCTTTTTCAAGCGATGGCTCAATATGCGTAGCTTCAGCTTCGTAAATGACATTCACACCATTAAAGTCAGCCAAGGCTTCATCCAAAGCTTTCGCGAGTGCCCCATAAGAAAGCACATAGCCCAAAGAGGGAAAATCGTGGTCTTGGGCTTTAAGCAAGCTGCGCCCAAAACTGCCGCGCTGTGAAATATGAATGGTATTAATAGCTGTGGCTTGGCGCTCTAATTTTTTCCAAACGCCTAACTTTTCCAGAATTGCACGACTACCGTATGAAAGCGCTAAAGCACGCTGATCTTGATAAGCGGCGCCTTTGGCTCGCGCTTCTAACATGGTCGCTGCGATGCCTTTGTACTGAAGCGTCAGCGCTAAAGTTGCGCCTACTGGGCCACCACCAACGATAAGCACCGACTCAGTCATCGCGCATCAAAGCCTCAATCTCAGCCACCGTTTTTGGCGCAGCTTTGGTGATAATTTCACAGCCGCTTTCGGTCACGACTGCATCATCTTCAATACGGATGCCGATGTTCCAAAAATGCTCAGGCACATTATCCGCAGGGCGCACATAACAGCCAGGCTCCACGGTCAAAGCCATACCTTTTTCCAGCATGCGCCAATTGCCTTGTTTGTCTTTATACTCACCCGCGTCATGCACATCCAAGCCGAGCCAATGACCAGTACGGTGCATATAAAACTGACGGTAGCTGCCAGTTTCTAATACCTCTTCAGGACTGCCTTTACACAGACCAAAATCTATAAAGCCGCGAATGAGCACATCTAAAGCCGCTTCGTGGGGCGCATTCCAGTGATTACCTGGTGAGATTTTTGCGATTGCGGCGGCTTGCGAGGCTAACACCAACTCATACAAATCTTTTTGCGCCGCGCTGAATTTTCCATTCACAGGGAAAGTGCGGGTAATGTCTGAGGCATAACCATCTAGCTCGCAGCCCGCATCAATCAATAGCAAATCACCATCACGCAATTGAGCGTTATTGGCGTTGTAATGCAAGGTACAAGCATTGGGTCCGCCTGCAACGATACTGGTATATGCTGGCGCTTGCGCGCCTCGACGGTAAAACTCGTGCAGAAATTCCGCCTCAACTTGATATTCCATCATGCCAGGCTTGGAAAATCGCATGGCACGCAGATGTGCCCCTGCAGCGATATTGGCTGACTGGCGCATGGTTTCGATTTCGTAAACAGACTTACACAAACGCATTTCATCTAAATACTTGCGCACATCCACCACTTCATCCGGGGCACTGACGCCTGTTCTGGCTTGTGAGCGCAATTGATTGAGCCAAGCGGTGACACGACTATCCCAAGCTGTATCTGCACCTAAGCTGTAAAACAGTTTAGATTGATTCGCGATTAATTTAGGCGCAGTTTCATCTAATTGGTGAATAGAATAGGCTTCATCAATACCAAACTCAGCAACCGCCGCGGCAGGTCCATAGCGGAAGCCGTCCCAAATCTCACGTTCCATGTCTTTATCACGGCAGAACAATACCGTTTTAGGCTCAGTGCCAGCGATGATAAATAAAACCGATTCAGGCTCTTTGAAAGCAGTGAGATAGTAAAAGTAGCTATCAAAGCGGAATGGGTAATGACTATCGCGATTGCGAATGAGCTCAGGTGACGTGGGTATGATTGCTACACCCTCGACCATTTTTTGCATCAAGCGATGACGTCTTGCACTAAATTCATTCAAATTAATTGCCATAAAATTTTCTTATTAATGACTTAATTGCTTATCCAAAAAACTCAAGCGTTCTGGTGTGCCAATGTCGTGCCAAATGCCTTGATAATGCTCGCCCGTTACCAAGCCTTTTATCATTGCAGACCTTAACAAAGGCGCAAGTTTTGCCGCTTGTCCTCGCTCAACATCAACAAATAACGCTGGGTGATATATCCCGATACCAGAAAATGTGAGCTTATGGTTGCCTTGATTAGTCACTTTTCCTGAATCTACAACAAAATCACCATCGGGATGTTGCGGCGGATTATCCACCATCACCAAATGCGCCAAGTTAGGCGACACTAATTGCAAAGCACCAAAATCAATTTCAGTAAAAACATCACCGTTCACCACTAAAAATGGCGCGTCGCCTAACAACGGCAAGGCATTAGCAATGCCGCCAGCGGTCTCTAAAGCGCTCGTTTCAGGGCTGTACTGAACGTTCAAGCCCCAAACACTTCCATCGCCCAACGCTTGTTCAATTTGTTCACCCAGATGCGCGTAATTAATCACCACTTCTTTGAACCCGGCTTTAGCCAAACGTTCCAAATGCCAAACAATCAGCGATTTGCCGCCCACTTTCAAAAGTGGCTTAGGGATGTGGTCGGTAAGAGGACGCATACGCTCTCCCCGACCAGCCGCTAAAATCATGGCTTTCATTAAAACGTATAGCCCGCTTTAAGCTCAACGCCTGCTAAGTTATCTAGCAATCGAAGCATCGGTTTTAATTCAATATAACGGTCGCAAACGCGGCGTAAATAATCCATCACCAAAGGCATGTCTTTCAAATAGCCATCTTTGCCATCACGATGGTAAAGTCTTGCGAATATGCCAAGCACTTTGATGTGGCGCTGCGCACCCATCCATTCAAAATCACGGTAAAAATCTGCCACATCTTCTGGCACTGGCAAACCCGCTTTCCTTGCAGACTGCCAATAGCGGACTACCCAATCTAAAACCTGGTCTTCTTCCCAGCTTATGTAGGCATCTTTGAGCAAAGAAACCAAGTCGTAAGTAATTGGCCCATATACCGCATCCTGAAAATCCAAAATGCCCAAATAATGAGAACCACTTTGCACCATCAAATTACGTGAGTGATAGTCTCTATGCACATATACTTTTGATTGCGCCAAAATGTTGGCATTAAGCAAATCAAAGGTTTTTTTCATGGTTTGTTGCTGAGCATCAGTTAATGTGACATTTAAATGCTTAGCCACATACCAATCTGGAAATAGGCCCATCTCACGAGTCAGCAGTGCTTCGTCATACTCTGGGAACACATTCGGCTTGCTTGCAAGCTGCATAGTCACCAAGGCATTACTTGCATCTCGATATAAATCAGCAGCCACTTCCAAGCCATTTGGCGCTTGTAGCGCACTTAAAAAAGTTGTGTTGCCCAAATCCGAAAGCAGTAAAAATCCATTGGGAATATCTTGCGCAATAATTTTAGGCACGTTCAAGCCTGCATCGGCGAAGACTTGTGCCACATGTACAAACGGCGTGCAGTCCTCTTGTGGAGGAGGGGCATCCATAGCGATGTAAGTGGCATCATCAACCGTTACTCTAAAATAGCGCCTAAAGCTGGCATCAGCAGAAGCTGGCACTATTTGATATGGGGTGTTTTTCAACACCACGGCCAACCATTCGTTCAATTGCTGCAATCGTTTCAATTTATCTATCCATCAACAAAAATTATTTGAGGCTAAAAACGCTAAAACTGCCATTTTTATTGTTCAAAAAAGCTAAAAAAACACATCTTTAGGCTATCATACGGGGATAACAAAAAAGCTGCGTGAGAGACTATTTACTGTGCGATTTTATCACCCAAAAAGAAACACGCGCTTAATTTAATATTCGCGAATACTGATATTGAAATTTACCTCATTTATTTTTAGTGCAATCCTTGTTGTTTTAAGGACGCAAATTGCTTGGGCAGATGACATCAAGTCATCTGAAAGCATGGCTGAGAGCAACACAACTGTGGGGCTTACACTCGACCACGAACTACTGCAAACAGCAGCCTCCTTTGAAGCGAACGATCAGTCTCCCATTCCAAAAACGGATATTCGTATAAAGCTACGAATGAGCAAAAGTATTAATAATTTTGACAGTCTTAACAATCTAGAAGACAGTCAACCGCTCGACGAGTTAAGCATTAAAAAAGAATTGGATAATGAAAAAACTATCATTGCTAATGGTGGTGTGATCATTGAAGGAGACCGCATTGAGGAGCTTCTGGACCGAAACCTGACAGTTCTTGGAAAGGGCCTGTTGAAAAACAAAAGCTCATCAATTAGTGGCGATCGCATTGAGTTCGACCTCATCAATCACTCACTAACGTCATCAGGAAACGCCATATTTGACAACAAAGATTTACTTGCAAAAGGGCCTCAGCTTTATCAGAACATTGATAATTCAACTGGTGAAATGGTAGCTCCTGTTTTTACACTTTACAAAAGCATTTTCACGGTAGCCCCTGACAGAACGATTTTAGGAGGATCAATAAGCCCCGGACAATCTCCTTTAACGTTTAGCGAGTACAAACAAAACACGAGCAAAGATAATCAGAATAAGACCCCCCAAGGCAGAGGCGATGCTGACATGCTTTATTTTGATGGAGAAACAAAAAAGCGTCTTATTAATGCTAGATACACCACGTGTTCGACCAACTCAGATGATTGGTACATCAACTCAAAAGAAATTACTCTAAACACAGAATCTAATAAAGCAGTTGCTGAAAACGCCACAATTGAGTTTAAAAAAATCCCCATCATCTACACGCCATGGATGAGCTTCCCATATGCCAACCAAAGACAATCAGGCTTTATTAATCCTACAATGGGGAGCACTACTAGCAGCGGATTTGAGCTAGACCTGCCTATATATTGGAACATATCACCAGATATGGATGCAACTGAGACAAATCGTTACTTAAGTAAACGTGGTCTACAATTAAATGGTGAGTTTAGATATTTACTGGATGAAAATAAATCTTACGGTATTGAACAAGTTCAGTACTTAGCTAATGACAACTTAACACACAAAGACAGATACTTCATTGGCTCATTTAACAAACAAGATTTTGGTAACGGCTTGAGTATGGGGATCAACTATAACCGGGTATCAGACAATCAATATTTCTCAGACCTATCAACACAGATATTAATAACTAGCCAGGTCAATCTACCTCAACAATTTACATTGAATTACAACAAATATGGTTGGCAATTTGGAACAACAATTGAAAAGTTTCAAAACCTAGATCTTTCCTCGTATGCTTACGAGCGCTTACCCCAAATCTCACTCAACCGGAATGATAATTTCGACTGGGGAAAAACCTCACTACAAAACCAATATACTGAATTTCAAATTGATCCGCTTGCCACATCTCAAGCAGTAAAGTCAGGCTCCCGATTCCTCACTCAAGCAAGTGCAAGTTTCCCAATGAATAGTGCATATGGATTCATAACTCCAAAAATTGGATTTAATTATGCAGGCTATAATTTGACAGATGTAAATCAAAATATTGCAACCACGCAATACGGCACAACGCTTGACCAATCATCAACAAGAAATATTCCTATTTTCAGTTTAGATAGTGGTCTTTTCTTTGACAGGGAAGCAACATACGGGAATGAATCCTATACACAAACTTTGGAGCCGCGCCTATTCTATGTTTACATCCCATATCAAGACCAATCAAAAATGCCAGTATTCGATAGTGGACTGGCCGATCTTAATATGGGCACACTTTTCTCAGAGAATCAATATGTTGGTGGGGATAGAGTTAACAATGCAAATCAATTAAGCATAGCAATCAGCTCACATATAATTGACTCAAACGGGAAGCAATTATTCGGGGTTTCTTTAGGAGAGCGGGTTTATTTTACAAACCAACGCGTATACTTGCCTGGCGAAACAGTTCGAAGTGGAGATCGATCTGATTTAATAGGAACAGCGTCTGCAAACATCACAAATGCCTTAAAAGTTAATTCTGCTTTAGATTACGATACTGATTCTGGACAATTAGTGAAGGGGAATATTGGCTTACGTTACAATCCAACCCCAGGAAAAAGCTTAAATTTAAGCTATCGATATACGAAAGACATCTTAAATCAAGTAGTTGGCTCTACCCAATGGGCAATTGGTCATGGATATTATGCTCTTGCAAATCTTAACTATTCAATTTTAGACGGGAAAACTGTCGAAATGATCACAGGTATTGAGTATGATGCAGGCTGCTGGCAATCACGACTTGTAGTTCAAAGGGTACAAACGTCAGCCTCTCAAGCAAACTATGCGTTCTTCTACCAGCTTGTTCTTGGAGGAATGACTTCTATTGGCACAAGTCCACTTGATATTCTTCATAGAACCATTACTGGATATAAAAACAGCTCTATGATTCCTGATAATTACAGACAAGAATACAATGAATAAAATATACGGGGCACGAATGTTCAATTTGAAATTTGTATTAATTTTTGGTTTGCTTTTATTCTGCTCAACAGTAAACCCTGCACCTTTAGAACAAGCTGAAATCATCAAAATAGATCGCATTGTTGCAATTGTTGACCAAGTTGTGATTACAGAAAAAGAGTTGGCAGACCGCATCAAAAGCGTAACCGCTCAACTAGAAAAGCAAGGTACCGAATTACCTCCGCCGGCCATTCTTGAAAAACAAATCCTTGAGCGCATGATTACTGACAGTTTACAGCTCCAATTTGCCAGCCAAACTGGCTTACGCGTTGATGATAACCAATTGGATAAAACTATCGAGCGAATTGCAGCCCAAAATAAAATGGATATCCCAACTTTCAAGAAAGCTTTGTTGGAAGATGGCATTCAATACAGAAAGTTTAGAGAAGATATCCGCAACGAAATTACCTTGGCACGCTTACGCGAACGTGAGGTAGACAACCGCATCAACATTACCGAGTCAGAGATTGATAGTTTTATTGCTATGCAAGCAGCATCGAACAGCTCCGATGAGTTTGAGATTTCACATATTTTAATTCGCGCCGGTGAAGACACTGCCCCTGATGACTTAAAGAAGCTTCGCGCAAAAGCTGAAGATGCATTAAGCCAACTACAAGCAGGCAAAGACTTTGCGAAGATTTCCGCAAGCTTTTCAGATGCGCCAAACGCACTTGAAGGCGGTAGTTTAGGTTGGAAAAACGGATCTCAAATTCCAGCGCTATTTCTTGAAGCCCTTAAACCGCTTAAAGCAGGCGAAGTCAGTGGTATTTTACGCAGTCCTAATGGCTTTCATATTCTAAAAGTGACCAACCGTCGCGGTGGCACATCGCCACTAGTTGTTAGCCAAACACATGTTCGCCACATCCTAATTAAACTCAACGAAGTAGTCTCAGAAAAAGATGCCATGGCACGTATGGAAGGTATTAAAGAACGCCTAGAGCATGGCGAAAAATTTGAAGATTTGGCCCGTCAATATTCAGATGATGGTTCAGCAAAAAATGGCGGGGATTTATCTTGGGTAAACCCTGGTGATACCCTACCTGAATTCGAAAAAACCATGAATGCACTTGCGCCAGGCGAAATAAGTAATGTGATTAAAACGCAGTTTGGCTTACACGTTTTACAAGTGATTGAACGCCGCAATCAAGACATGTCAAAAGAAGCGGCTCGCATCAAAGCACGCCAAGAAATCCGTGCTAGAAAATCCGATGAAGCCTTTCAGGACTGGGTGCGTGAGCTTCGCGACCGTGCTTTTGTTGAGCTCAGACTTGAAGATAAGTACTAAACTTTAAAATCATCCCGTGGCAACCACCTTACCTCGCATTATCCTTACCGCTGGAGAACCGGCGGGCATAGGCTTGGACTTATGTGCAATGCTGGCACATCAAGCGATTGCCGCTGATATCATCGTGATTGCCGACCAAGAGGCTTTGAATGCACGTGCAAAAAGCCTCAACATTGCATTAAACATTCACCCCTATCAAGCTATGCAAACCCCCTCTGCACATACAGGCAAAGGCGAGCTGAAGGTGCTACATCAACCCACTGCAAAGCCTGTGGTTGCAGGCAAACTCGACAAAGCAAACAGCGATTACGTTTTAAGAATGCTCAGCACCGCACTTAAAGGCTGTCAAGAAAACGCATTTGATGCGATGGTCACAGCACCTGTACACAAAGGCATTATTAATGAGGCAGGCATTAGCTTTAGCGGCCATACAGAATTTTTAGCCGAAGAAACCAACACTGAACAAGTCGTTATGATGCTAGTAGGTGGCAACATGCGTGTAGCACTAGCGACAACGCATTTACCACTCACCAAAATCAGCGCTGCCATCACAACAGAGAGCCTGACAACAACCATCCGCATTTTATACACTGATCTTAAGCAAACATTTGGCATCGCAAATCCACGCATCATGGTTGCAGGGCTCAACCCTCACGCAGGCGAAGATGGGTATCTGGGCAACGAGGAGATTAAAACCATTAGGCCTGTGTTAGAAAAATTACGCACAGAGGGCATGAACCTTATTGGCCCTCTTCCTGCTGACACCATGTTCTCACAAAAAAATATCGCTCAAACAGATGCTTTTTTGGCGATGTATCACGACCAAGGATTGGCGGTGCTTAAACATGCAAGCTTTGGCGAAGGCGTCAACGTCACGCTAGGGCTACCGATTATCCGTACTTCTGTTGACCACGGCACTGCTTTAGATTTAGCTGGAAAAGGCAACATTGAAATTGGCAGCTTGCTCGCAGCAATCAATTTAGCGATTGCGTTAGCGCAGACAAAACAAAACAAAACGTCCTCATGAAACATATTGCAAAAAAACGCTTCGGCCAAAACTTTCTAACTGATCAAGGCGTCATTTATAGCTTGGTTGAAGCGATCTCGCCAAAAGAGGATGACATCATGGTGGAGATTGGCCCAGGGTTAGGTGCGCTTACACAGCCGCTACTTAAAAAACTCAATCATCTTCATGTAGTGGAAATTGACCGCGACATCATTACATGGATGGAAAGCTTTTACCCAAAAGACAAACTCACCATCCACAACTCTGATGCGCTTAAATTTAATTTTGCAGAACTTGCGACGCTCAGCCCTGAGAACAAAATCCGCGTGACAGGCAACCTGCCTTACAACATCTCAACGCCAATCTTGTTTCATCTATTAAGCAACATAGAAAACATTATCGACATGCACTTTATGCTACAAAAGGAAGTCGTTGAGCGCATGGTGGCTGACCCATCCACTTCCGAATACGGTCGACTTTCAGTGATGCTGCAATATCGCTTAAAAATGGAATATCTCATTACCGTGCCGCCAGAAGCATTCGACCCGGCCCCTAAAGTAGAGTCAGCCTTTGTAAGGTGCGTGCCGCACAAAGTATTGCCTTACCCAGCGAAAAATGAAGGATTGTTTGCGAAAATAGTCACGGCGGCTTTTGGTCAGCGGCGCAAAACTTTACGCAACACATTAAAAGAATATTTAGATGATGCCGGCTTTACAGCCGTTGGCATTGACTCGGGACTTAGAGCTGAAAATTTATCCGTCGAACAATTTGTGTCGATTGCTAACTTTTTAGCCTGATATAATTTCAACCATTGAAATAAACTAAACCTTCAGGAGATTAACATGCGTGTAATTCTGCTAGGCGCACCTGGCGCAGGCAAAGGCACTCAAGCCACTTTCATCAAAGAAAAATTCAATATCCCGCAAATCTCAACGGGTGATATGTTGCGTGCGGCAGTTAAAGCGGGCACGCAATTAGGCTTGGAAGCAAAAAGCTACATGGATAGTGGCGGCTTAGTGCCTGACGCGGTGATTATTGGCTTGGTATCTGAACGCATTAAAGAAGCAGATTGTGCGAATGGCTTTTTATTTGACGGCTTTCCACGCACTATCCCTCAAGCTGAAGCAATGAAAGCGGCTGGTGTAGATATTGATTACGTGGTTGAAATTGACGTGCCTGATGAAGCAATCGTAGAGCGCATGAGCGGCCGTCGTTCACATCCAGCAAGTGGCCGTACTTATCACGTAAAATTCAATCCACCAAAAGTGGCTGGTAAAGACGATGTGACTGGTGAAGACTTAGTGCAACGTGAAGATGACCATGAAGCAACCGTGTTAAAACGCCTTGAGGTTTACCATAGCCAAACTAAACCATTGGTTGATTACTACGTAAGCTGGGCAAAAAATGGCGCAGCTGGCGCGCCTAAACATGTATTTGTAGCAGGCCTAGGCGAGATGAATTCGATTCGAGATCAAATTTTTGCAGAATTAAAATAAAGCGAATTACCTAAAAAATACCCAGTAGCTTTTGACAATGACCCGCCAAAACAATAGAATGGCGGGCTTGCTTAATCAGCAAGTTAACAGGATGGTGATGTAGCTCAGCTGGTTAGAGCGCAGGATTCATAAAACAATCCTGCATCATCCTCAAAGCCTTATCTGTAGCCAATACCCGACTTTTAAACAGCGTTAGTTACACAAAACTAGCACAGTTTAGAGGGTTTGATGGCTACTATCACTAAGACCAAATTCAACACTTATCGTGTTCAAATCAGACGTTCAGGCCTACCACCAATCTATCAGTCTTTTAAAACCAAGGAACAAGCGCTCACTTGGGTCAGAAAGACTGAATATGAGTTAGACATAGGGACTCACTTAAGCAAAGAAGACTCAGAAAGAATTACCTTTGCTGAACTGGCAACCCGTTATGTCAATCAAGTTTCCCCTAAGAAAAAAGGCCACAAACAAGAGGTTTATCGCTTCGATTTTAAATTCTTCTGTGAAACGAACTCTACGCATTTGATGCTCCTTTTTTACCTCAATTATGAGGCTAAAAAGTATCTACTGCATCCGGGTCGATTCACTCAGCAGGATAAAGCAATTGTATATATTGTAAGACCAACGCAACTAGGTGGATTAGTTCGCTTTAATGTGTTTCTAGATAACCAAGAAGATTCTTCAGAGATGGGGTATACCAGAGCTGGACAATACATTTATTTCAACCTGACCCCAGGAGAACATAAAATATATTCAAAGGCAGAGAATTGGGCTGAAAGCTTAGTTACAGTGAAACCCGGGGATGTTGTTTTTCTTCAGCAAGAGCCTTCAATGGGAATAATCATGGCAAGAAATACTATGTTCAAGCTAGACGACCATGAAGGTAAATATCACGTCAAAACACTGACTCTCGGAACCATTATTAAGTCTGATAAGTAACATGAAAATAATTAAGCCCACCTAAGACGTGGGCTTTTTTACGTTATAAATTTATATAAAAATAGAGCAGCCCCTAAATACCTATATTAAAGGTAATAAATTTCCCCTCCCCACCCTCAATAAAATAAAAGCTCTCATAATTAGTCTTTAATTCTCTTGTTTGAATTTTCTTTAATTGAAGGAAATTTTGTACGACACTTTATAGTGAATTATTTATGAAAAATATTCATTGAATTCCAAAGCAATATCGATTTGATAATGTTCCAACATGCCAATCAACATGGCTAATGGGTCTACTTATTGTAGCTTTCAAGTTTGCGACTGAGAGTTTCAACAGCTTTCGCTAGAGCTAATAATTCTTTTTCCCTGAGCATGTCTATCTTTTGATGTAACAGTTCAATTTCTATATCCGACTTAACACTAATCTCAAAGTTGCCTCTTGCTCTTTGACGGTCAATATCAGTTAAACGATTCTGGCTCATCATAATGACAGGAGCGGTATAAGCTGCTTGAAAAGATAATATTAGATTCAGGAAAATAAAGGGGTATGGGTCCCATGGCTTTGGACCAAAGATTTGGTTGCAAATAATCCAAACAGCAATAAGAATGGTCTGCAAGATAATGAATTGCCAAGACCCCACAGCAATAGCAACTCTATCTGAAATCCTCTGACCCAAAGTCAGTTGTGTTGATGCGTCTGCAGTAGAGGTATTGTCGGCCTTCAAAGATTCCTGCCTACGCCTACGCTGACGCAATAACTCTAAAACTTGCAAATCTTCTTTTGTTGGCTTTGTTACCATTTTCAGCTCCTAAGTAAATCTCACTAATAAGCTTAATACAAGTTTCACAGAAACATCTATGTTAAATTGCCCCATGACTTTTTTATCAGTTAATATGGCCAATATCAATCAACCACATGAGCGATGGATTTAGTGAGTGAATTCTTTTGTTTTTGGCTTCGGCTTTTAAAAATAATCTGCAATTCCTAGAGCCCGAGTTCGCTGTGGTTTGTTTTAGATTAGAAAATTCTAAAAAATAGAACAGCCTATGAGCAGTTCATTTATAAGATTCAGGAAATAATGGAAACTAAGACAGGCATGCGTTCAGTTGCAACCTTTGATGCAGTTGTCGGCTTTTTTGTTTTGGTGGTCGGTGTTGGATTGCTTTTAGTGGCCGATAGCAATCTGAACTTGCTGATAAAACAATACTTGAGATTTTTTCACATTTCTTTATCTCACCCATTTTCACGGGGACTGCTCGATGTTACTGAACATTTAACGTATCAACAGATTAATTTTCTGGGGTTAATGTCAGCTAGTTATGCGATGGTACGTCTAACGGAAGCATATGGCCTATGGTATCAAAAGCGCTGGGGGGCATGGCTTGCAATACTGTTATGTGCATTTTTATTCCCATCGAGATATACGAGGAGATTAATAAAGTCACTTTTACAAATACATTAATTCTGATATTCAACACTTGGATTGTTGTATTTATGATGAACACTTTGACTGAAAAATCAATCAACTGAAAAAATTAAGGACATTTCCCCTTAAGAGTCTCCAAAATATAGAAAATCCCCTCAATACAATATTTGAATAATAAGAATTTTCCCCTCCCCACCCTAAATTTACTAGCACAATTTCAACACACACTAGCACAGTATTCTTACAAAAGAGGGTCTCTTCTTGCCTGCTTCTTGAAGCAAATGCTATAATGCTTGGCTTAGGTTTTGGGGACAATAGAACCCACGACCTCAAGGGCGAAAGCCCGAAGTAACAAGCTGCAAGGCTTGTTGAATTATGAATCGCTAACAATGTTTAGTTGTTATTTTGGTTCAGAAAAAGACCTGGTGATGTAGCTCAGCTGGTTAGAGCGCAGGATTCATAATCCTGAGGTCGTGGGTTCGATCCCCACCATCACCACCACTTACAACAAAGCCCAATGCTCCTAGCATCCGGGCTTTTTTGTTGCAAAAAAACAACAAAAATCCACTGCTTGTGTTGCATTTGACCTACATCAAAGAGCGACGCATTTAAAGCACATAAAATTCATCCATCGAGTTTAGATTTAATATTTTTAACGAGGATGGAATCATGAAAAAAACATTATTAGCTTTAGCAGTGGCAGCTGCTTTAGTACCTTCTCTAGCAATGGCTGAAGCCGGTGACATCGTTGTACGTTTGCGTGCGACACATATTTCAGCAGATGAGAGTAGTTCTTTGGGTGCTACGACACAGGCGAATGTCGGCAACATTTATGGCAATACTGGCGCAGAGTTGCGCGTAGACAGTAATACAATTCCAGAGATTGATTTCTCATACTACATCACTAAAAACATCGCAGCTGAGTTGATTTTAGCAACCGGTACGCGCCATGATGTTAGCATCAAGGGTTTAGCAGCGGGCGCAACCGTTACAAACCCTAATTTGGGTAGCGTAAATCTCCTGCCTCCTACATTAACTGCTCAATGGCACTTTAACCCAGACCAAACATTTGACCCATATGTAGGTGCTGGCTTGTCATACGTTCGCGCTATGGATAATGGATTGGCCGCACAGACTGCTGGTGCTCCAGTGCCAATCCGCATCAGCCGCAACAGCTTTGGTCCTGCGATTCAGGCTGGTCTTGATTACAACGTACCTGACAGCAAGTGGTTATTGAACGTTGATGTCAAAAAGATCTGGTTTGATACAAAAGTTGAGGGTAATTTTTCTGGTACTACATGGACAAAAATCGACCAACTTGACGTTGACCCATGGGTTGTATCAGTAGGCTTCGGTCGCAAGTTCTGATTAAGGAGCGCAAGTAAATCTCCCGTGAATTAACACCCTATTGTTGTTAGCTCCACCCTCGCCCCCGTTATCACCATCGGGGGCTTTTTTTGTGCATTAAATTGAACAACCGCAAAAAAAGCCGAGCATTGCTCGGCATTTTTATACCTTCAGCATCTAAATAATCTTAGAGAATCTCGCTCTGTTTTGATCCGTTTGTAAGTAGCGGTCAAAGTGCATCGCTATTCCCCTAACAAAGAACCAACCACGGCTAGTGACTTGAATGCTAGCGTCATCAACAATCACCAAACCTTCTTTTTCCAAAGCTTTTAAGCTGGTAAGTTCGGCTGAGAAATATTGTTTAAAGTCGATCATGTAAGCGAGTTCAACCGCTTCAAACTGTAGTTCCCCTTGGCACATCAACGCCATAATCACCGCACGGCGTACCAAATCATCACTGCTTAATGCTAAGCCTTTTACAACGGGCAATTTACCTTGGTTAATGTGATCATAATACTCATCTAAGGTTTTCGCATTTTGGCTATAAGTGCTACCAACACGACCAATGGCCGAAACCCCAAGCGCGATTAAATCACAATCTGGTTGCGTGCTATACCCTTGGAAATTGCGGTGTAAACGCCCTTGTCGTTTAGCAATCGCTAACGGGTCTGTCGGCAACGCAAAATGATCCATGCCCACATACACATAGCCAGCACTTAAGAAGGTTGAAATGGCAATTGAAAGCATTTCAATCTTATCTGCAGCCACTGGCAAATCTTCAGCATGTATTTTGCGTTGAGGCTTAAAGCGCTGAGGAAGATGTGCATAAGCATAAAGTGCAATACGTTCTGGTTTGAGCGTAGCTACTTGCTGCAATGTGTGAGCAAATGATGTTGGGCTTTGTTTAGGTAAACCGTAAATCAAATCCACATTCACTGAATCAAAGCCCAATCGTCTTGCAGTGCCAACCAAATCAAATACTTGTTCTGCTGGCTGAATACGGTGCACTGCTTTTTGAACTTCAGCATCAAAATCTTGCACACCAAAACTTAAACGATTAAAGCCCAAGCCTGCCAAATGCACTAAGCGCTTTTCATCTACAGTACGTGGATCAATCTCAATCGAATACTCACCATTGGGCGCAAGCACAAAATTGCGTTTAATCATCTCCATGAGTTGCGTGAGCTCTTCATCATTAAAGAAGGTTGGAGAACCACCACCCAAATGAAGCTGGCTGATGGTTTGACCTTTACCCAAATGTGCCACATGCAAATCAATCTCACGGCGCAAGTATTCTAAATACTCTGTGCCTCGCTCATGGCGCTTGGTGATAATTTTGTTGCAGGCACAATAAAAACAAAGTGACTCACAAAAAGGCACGTGCACATAAATAGATAAAGGCAATGCCATCCCACCGATACGTCTTTTATCTAGAGCTTGTTGATAATCCTCAACGCCAAAAGCATCCACAAAACGATCTGCAGTTGGATAGGATGTGTAACGCGGACCAGCCACGTCATATTTTTCTAGCACCTCTAGGGTAATTTCTTTTAAAGCATCAGTTTCGCTTTGTATTGTTTTATTGCTTACGCCCTCTGCTATTGAAATGACAGTCATGACTTACTTCCCAATTTTTACATTTTTTTACTTGTTAACACTCTAATCACTTAAGAAGCAAAAGTCCTTGATATAAATCAAACGATTAGCAAGCAAAAGCACGACAAGAATTACCAAATTCATCATCAAAAACAAACGCATGCAATTTTTAACATTTACCCTCAAAGCCCATATCGCTGTATGATTACGTGAATGATTGATATAGCCAAAAACGTATGACCGATAACACCTTCAAAGTAGCCTGTTCAAGCTGTAATCTCCGTGAGCTTTGTATGCCGATTGGCCTAGAAGTTGATGATATGAAAAAGCTTGATGAGGTCGTCGCAACTCGACGCCAAGTGAAACAAGGCCAAATGCTATTTAGTAATGGGGATGCTTTCACCTCACTCTACGCAATTCGCACAGGCTTCTTCAAAACCTGCGTTGCCAATGAAGATGGTCGCGAACAAGTGACTGGCTTTCAAATGGCAGGCGAAATTATTGGGCTTGATGGTATCGTCAGCGACCAACATAGCTGTAATGCCGTAGCGCTTGAAGACGCAGAAGTTTGCGTAATGCCTTTTGCTAACGTTGAAGAGCTTTCACGAGAATTCCCAGTATTGCAACGCCACGTTCACAAGGTGATGAGTCGCGAAATCGTCCGTGAAAACGGCATGATGATGATGCTAGGCAATATGCGCGCGGAAGAGCGTCTTGCAGCATTCTTGCTTAACCTAGTACAACGTTTACATGCACGTGGATTCTCCCAGTCCGAAATGATTCTACGCATGACCCGCGAAGAAATTGGCAGTTATCTCGGCCTCAAGCTAGAAACGATTAGCCGAACATTTTCTAAACTCAGTGATGATGGCATCATTGAAGTGAAACAGCGTTACGTAAAAATCCTTGCACCTGATGAGTTGAAAAAGATTTTCAATCCACAGTCCTGTCAAACAGTTATCTAAAAAATGGCTGACGACCAATACCTCACTGTCGCAGACCATAACCGTGACGTTAGCGGTTTAACTTATATTTACCCTGTGGTTTCACGCCGCGCTGGCGGCGTTTCCATCGGAATCAATCTCAATATCAACAACGCCTGCAACTGGCGATGCCTATATTGCCAAGTACCTAATCTAACCCGAGGCGCGCCGCCACCAATCAATCTAGAGTTACTCGAAAAAGAGTTGCGTGATTTTCTAGAGTATATTGTGCATGGCGACTTTATGGAGCGATATGTTGCTGAAGGTGACCGTAAGCTTCAAGACATCGCATTCTCTGGCAACGGCGAACCGACCAGCGCAAAAGAGTTCCCAGAAGTACTGGGTATCGTTGAAAAGCTGTTAAATGAATTTAATTTACTCAATCCATCGAACGAAAATCCAATTAAAGTTCGCCTGATTACCAATGGTAGTTTGATGGACAAACCTCAGGTTCTAACAAGTATGCGCCACCTCGCAAGAATCAATGGTGAAGTATGGTTCAAAGCGGATGCTGGCACATCTGAAGGTGCCGCAAAAATTAATGACGTTAATATCAACATCCCTAGTGTGATTAAGCGTATCAAAGCTTGCGCTGAGGCTTGTCCAACTTTTGTGCAAACCTGCATGGTGGCAATTGATGAAATCGCGCCAACAGATGCAGAAGTTACTGCTTATATTGCCTTACTGAGCGAAGTGAAACAGATCATTCAGGGCGTCCATTTATATGGGCTTGCAAGGCCATCCATGCAAGCCGAAGCGCCACGTTTGAGTCGCCTTTCACCAGAGTGGCTTGAAGGCGTAGCTCAAAAAATTCGGGCGATAGGCTTAAAAGCTTTTGTTAATCCATAAGCAATAACAAATCTTGCAGGCAATAAAAAAGGCACAGAATTCTGTGCCTTTTTCGTTTTAAGCTAAAAGCTTAAATTTCGTACTGTGGACGACCCGCTTCTGGCCAATCCAAGTGGTAGAACTGACCACGTGGTTGGTCAACACGCTCATAAGTGTGCGCACCGAAATAATCGCGTTGTGCTTGCAACAAGTTTGCTGGAAGCACTGCGCTGCGGTAGCCATCATAGTATGAAAGCGCTGCGCAGAAACCTTGTGCAGGAATACCATATGTCACAGCTAGGGCAATCACTTTACGCCAGCCAGCTTGACCGTCGTTCATTGCTTGTGTGAAGTATGGATCTAACATCAAGTTTTTCAAACGTGAGTCAAGTGCATAAGCGTCAGTGATTTTTTGCAAGAAACGTGCGCGGATGATACAACCACCACGCCAGATTTGAGCGATTTCACCGAAGTTCAATTTCCAGTTGTAAGCCACTTGCGCTTTATCAATCAATTGGAAGCCTTGCGCGTAAGCGCAGATTTTTGAGCAATACAAAGCATTCTTAATCGCTTCGATAATTTCTTTCTTGTCTGACTCAGTTTTAATCACTGGGCCTTTAAGAATCTTGCTTGCTTCAACACGTTCTTCTTTCAAGCTTGAAAGAGCACGTGCGTAAACTGCCGCAGCAATCGCATTTGCTGGCGCGCCTAACTCAAGCGCATTTGCCGCTGTCCATTGGCCTGTACCTTTTTGACCAGCAGCGTCCATCACCATATCAACTAAATAACCCTTACCTGCTGGGTCTTTTTGTTGAAGAATATCGCCAGTAATTTCAATCAAGAAGCTTGATAATTCACCCTTGTTCCAGTCTTCAAAAATCTTACCGATTTCGCCAGCTTCCATGCCGAGCAAGTTTTTCATCAACCAGTAAGCTTCGCAAATTAATTGCATATCGATATATTCAATACCGTTGTGCACCATTTTCACGTAGTGACCAGCACCGTCTGGGCCGATATATTCAGCACAAGAGAAACCGCCTTCAACTGGCTTGCCTGGCGCACCACCTTCTAAAGGCACACCTGTTTTTGGATCAACTTTAGCTGCAATATCGCGCCAGATAGGCTCTAAACTCGCCCATGCTTTACGTGTACCAGAAGGCATCAAGCTTGGGCCAAAACGCGCACCAGTTTCACCACCCGAAACGCCAGAACCGATAAAGTCGATACCCTTAGCTGCTAATTCTTTTTCACGACGAATCGTGTCTGTCCATAAAGCGTTACCACCATCAATAATGATGTCACCTTGCTCTAGGAATGGTAACAATGCATTGATAGTCACATCAGTCGCGCTACCTGCTTTTACCAATAAAATAATCTTACGTGGACGCTTAATGCTCAACACGAAAGAAGCTAAATCTGCATGACCCACTACATTTTCATGTGAAGGCTCATTCTTCTTACACTCTTCAATAAAATTCACCATTTTTTTAGGGTCGCGGTTGTATACCGCAATGGTGTAGCCGTGATCAGCAATATTGAGGGCAAGATTTTGCCCCATCACAGCAAGGCCAACGAGGCCAATATCAGCATTTTTAGTGGTCATTTTCTTCTCTTTTGGAGTTGTTTAATGGATGTGAGATGGCGCTTCACCAAATCAACAGAGGCAGAATTATAAATCGGATTTGCTTCTAAAGCGCGTCACGATAAGAAAAACTACGACAAAATTATCATTTTTATAAGCTACGCAATATAAATCGCATAAAAACTAATGACCAACACCATTTAGTAATCTATTTCTTTTATTCAGCATATCGCCCTATAATGGCTTTCAACTTTATTGAAGCGTCTATTTGATTCGCGGGCAATTTGAATAAAAAACGACACATTCAGTTTTTCATATTTTGGCTTGTGGCTTTGCAGCTTATCTCGCCATTTTTGCACGCCCATGCTTTTGGAATTGGCGAGGTTAACAATACCCCAGGCATTCATATTCACTTAGACGAAATCGAATCTGCTGCAAAGCAAGATTTTCAAACAGCTACCATCCACAACGAAGTGCTTTCTGAACAAAGCATTGGCGTATTTACTGGCGTCGCTGAGAAGTTTGCATTCAAATTTATAGCCCCGCTTTTATTTGTATTGGCTTCGCTCAGCCTCTATTTGGTTTACCTTAGACGCTTTTACGCTCCATCTTCTGCCCCTATTGTTAAGCCGCATTTCAAACGCACCTCCCCGCCTCGCGCACCTCCATCACGCTATTAATCATTAGACGGCACTTGCCGTTTTAGCTGAGCATATTAATGCTGAGCGTTCGTATTAATTGGAGTGATTTTATGTTTCCGAAATTTAAATTGATGCATCTTTGCTTTTTGCTGTGGGCTTTATATTCCGTGCTGTTCAACACGCCAGCCTATGCTGAACAAGATGAGCACGACCATGATTTGCAAGTGAGCGCACAACTCACTCTGCACGACTTGGTAGAAAAAACCATTATTCGTTACCCAGATAGCGCGTTGTTGGCTGCCAAAAAAATCGAAATTGAAGCAAAAAATAAACGTGCAAATGGCATATTGCCTGCCGCCCCAGCCATTGGACTACTCAACCGCAACGACGCAATTACCAGCAATCGTGGAGAACGTGAATGGGAGGCCGAGTTAGAACTTCCTGTTTGGCTTCCAGGCCAAAGAGCTGCACGTGAAGCCATTGCTCGAGATGCGGCATTGGGATTAATGGACACGCGTGCGACGCTTAATCTGCAAGTCGCTGGCATGGTGCGTGACGCGCTCTGGGATATTGCGATGATGTCGCATCAAGCCACGCTGGCAAAAAGTCGCCATCAAACATCCTTAGCGTTGCTGAACGATGTTGAGAGACGTGTAAAAGCAGGTGACTTGCCTAAAACCGACATCATGCTTGCACAAAACGAGGCCTATCAAGCAGAAACTTTTTTGCTTCGCGCTGAGGCTGAAGTAAAGCACGCGCAATTTAGATACAAGTTACTGACAGGCTTAAACACCATCCCCGAAGCATTTTCAGAGCAACAGGTAAAAACCACGCTTGATGACAACCACCCTGCCCTTCGTGATGCGTCTAAAAAAATCTTAGTGGCAGATGATGAGCGTAATTTAGTTAAAGTCGAGCGTCGTGAAAATCCAACCGTTTCGCTCAACGCGCGGAGTCAACGTGGGCCGTTTGATAATCAGGCAAATGAAAGTCTCGGCTTAAAGCTTCGCATCCCTTTTGAAACAGAAGCTCATAGCGCACCTTTGGTCGCTAATGCCGAAATGAATTACGCTAAAAACCAAGTAGAAGCACAACATTTACGCTACACCTTAGAAGCTGCTTTTCATGAGGCTGAGCACAATTTGGAAGTGACCACAGCGGAGCTCGCCATCATCACTAAACAACATGCTAACGCCCAAGAAAGTTTGCGCCTTTCCAAAAAAGCGTTTGTGCTAGGTGAGACAGACTTAGTGAGTCTTTTACGTGTGCAAGCCTCAGCTTATGAGGCAGAACGCGCGATGAAACAACGACAAATTCAATTGCAATGGGATACCGCGCACTACAACCAAGCGGCGGGAGAAATGCCATGAGCCAATCTCAATATTCAGGAATCCATATGTTAATGCCATCAAAATATCTAATGCTTATACTCAGCCTTGTGTGTGTAAGCTTAAACATTGCCAACGCTGGCCAAGTCGTTCGCATCACCCCAGCGCAAATCAAAACTTTGGGCATAGAAACCTCGCCCATTCAAGCGAACGCAAATGCGAACAGCCAACGCTTACCTGGTGAAATCGTGGTGCCTGTTGACCAAGCACGCATCATCAGCGCGCCGCAATCAGGCCTCATCGACCAAATGCTAGTAGCAACAGGTCAGCACGTTAAACAAGGTCAGGCGCTTGCCCATTTAAGCAGCCCCGATTTGGTCGCATTACAGCGCGACCATTTGCAAGCCTTATCGCAACAACGTCTCTCTCAAAACTCGCTTAACCGCGATACTGAGCTTTATAAAGATGGCATCATAGCCGAGCGCCGTTACCTCACATCCGAGAGCAATCATGCGGAGGTGAATGCCTTGCTTGCTGAGCGTCGTCAGGCACTCAAACTCTCAGGCATGAGCCCACAAGCAATTAAAAGTTTAGAGACAAGCGGAAGCTATACCAACGGCATTACGCTCGCTGCGCCAATTGATGGCATGGTGTTAGAGCAACTTGTCACAGCAGGTCAGCGTGTAGATAGCGCAATGCCTATTTATCGCATCGCAAAACTTTCACCGCTATGGCTAGAAATTCATGCGCCTACACAAGCCTTAAGTAGCATTCAATTGGGCATGAAAGTTAACATTCTTAACTCAGCAGCAACAGGCAAAGTGATTGCAATCGTGCCTAACGTCAACAAATTGGACCAAACCGCATTAGTACGTGTAGCCATTAACAATGGCACAGCAGCATTAGCACCAGGTCAATTGGTAGAGGCTGAAATCGCGCAACCCGTGAGCAATAAATCAACAAGCTTTAGCTTAGCCAAAAGCGCGATTGTGCAAATCAACGATGGCAAAAATGCCAACCAAACTTTGGTATTCGTCCAAACCAAAGAAGGCTTTGAGCCGCGCGCTGTAAAAGTACTAAACAACACAGGCGCACAAACGTTTATTAGCGGTGACTTTGCAGGCACTGAACGCATTGTCACATCAGGCACGGCAGCGCTCAAAGCCAAAATGCAGGGCATAGGCGGGGGAGAATAATGTTAAACGCAATTATTCAAGCCTCCATGCGTGGCCGCTTGCTGGTCATGCTTTTCGTTGCTGGGCTAGTCGGCGGCGGGCTTTATGCGGTTCAAAATCTACCGATTGATGCTTTCCCAGACGTTTCAAGCACGCAAGTCAAAATCATTATCAAATCACCAGGCCTCACCCCTGAAGAGATTGAAGCGCGCATTACGGCGCCAGTAGAAGTGGAAATGCTGGGGTTACCTAAGCAAACCATGCTTCGCGCTGTTGCAAAATACGGCCTGACTGACATCACTATCGACTTTGCCGATGGCACCGATATTTACTGGGCTCGTCAGCAAGTTTCAGAGCGGCTCAATAACGTGTGGGGCAATCTACCCAAAGACATTACTGGTGGCATTGCACCGATGACCACGCCGCTAGGTGAAATGTTTATGTTCACCATTGAGGGGGGCAGCTTATCGCTAGAGGAACGACGTAGCTTGTTAGATTGGGTGATACGTCCGCAACTACGCAGCGTGGCTGGTGTAGCCGACGTGAACTCACTTGGTGGCTTGGTGCGTAGCTTTGAAATTACCCCAGATCTTGCTCGTATGTCAGCGCGCGGAATTACTTTAGACAACTTACAACAAGCCTTAGACCGCAACAACCGCAACGATGGCGCTGGGAGATTAAACGAAGGTGAAGAGTCACTTATCGTACGTGCCGAAGGTCGCTTTAATAATTTAGACGACGTCCGCAATACCGTAATCAAAGCCTCGGCTGGCAACCCGATTCGCATCAGCGATATCGCCAACGTGAATATCGGCGCACTCACTAGATATGGCGCAGTAAGCCACAATGGCAAAGGCGAAGCGGTTGAAGGCTTGGTGCTTGGGCTGCGTGGCGCCAATGCAAGACAAGTGGTAGAAGGCGTGCGCGAACGCTTAGCCGAAATTCAGCCAACACTCCCTAAAGGTGTCACCACAGAAGTATTTTATGATCGTGGCAGTTTGGTTGACCGCGCCATTCATGGGGTATCAAAAGCGCTGATCGAGGCCATCGTGCTGGTTGTGATCTTACTGATTTTATTCTTAGGCAATCTACGCGCAGCGCTCACTGTCGCCTTTGCCCTTCCGCTCGCTGCTTTAGTTACGTTCATCCTAATGCGTAGCTTTGATTTATCTGCCAACTTAATGAGCTTGGGCGGGCTTTCAATTGCCATCGGTATGTTGGTGGACGCGGCTGTAGTGGTAGTTGAAAACATCGCAGCGCATCTTGCCCAGCACGACCATCAAGCTGAAGAGTCCGCTTTAATTAAAGACAAAGAATCTCCAAGCACCGAAAAGAAAACACGACTTGAGCTAATTACGTTTTCTGTGCAAGAAGTCGGTGTGCCAGTCACTGCAGGCATTCTGATTATCATCACTGTATTCTTACCGTTACTTACATTGCAAGGTCTAGAAGGCAAACTATTTAGCCCTGTAGCGCTCACCATCGTGTTCGCACTTGCGGGTTCACTTGTATTGTCACTTACTGCAATTCCAGTATTAGCTTCTTTGTTGCTTGGCAAGATGAAACATGAAGAGCCTTGGCTGGTTCGCAAAGCGCTGAGAATCTATGAGCCAGCACTTGCTTGGGCGCTTAACAATAGTCGCAAAGTATTTATTAGTGCGCTATTTGGGCTGTTAGCCACTGGCATCGTTTATACCCAAATTGGCAAAATATTTATGCCCACCATGGATGAAGGCGACATTATTATCGGTACCGAAAAGCTACCATCAATTAACCTCAATCAAAGCTTACTTATTGATGGCAAACTTCAGCAGGCTATTTTGAGTCGTGTGCCAGAAGTGAAACAAGTTGTTTCAAGAGTCGGCTCAGATGAGCTTGGCTTAGATCCAATGGGCTTAAATCAAACCGACCAATTTTTAATTCTAAACCCACGTGACACTTGGCGCTCGCCAGATAAAAATCTGCTTATCGACCGCTTGCGCGAAGTGATGCAAGACTTGCCTGGCATGGCTTATAGCTTTACACAGCCAATTGATATGCGGGTTAATGAGATGATTCTAGGCGTTCGCGGCGACTTAGCGATTAAGATTTTTGGTGGTGATTTAGATGTGCTTGACCAACATGCGCAACACATCAAAAAAATCCTTGAATCTATCCCCGGCAGCCAAGATGCTTACACGCCTCAAAATAGTGGCGTCCAATATTTACGGATTGAAATAGACCGAATGGCGGCAGGCCGTTTAGGTTTCGACATCACGCAAATTGAAGATATTTTACGAGCGCACGTTGAAGGCAAAGTCTTGGGTATAGTGCAAGAAGGTCAGCGCCGCACGCCCTTGCTTTTAAGAGGCGAAGAGACTTTACGATTTTCACCTGCTGAGTTCGCTAATGTTCGCCTCACCTTACCTTCTGGCATAAGCGTACCCCTTTCAACGATTGCCAAGCTTGTACGTGCCGATGGCCCTGTCAAAATTGACCGTGAGCGCGCAGCCCGCATGGTAGTGGTCACCGTCAATGTGCGTGACCGTGACTTGGTAGGCTTTGTGGAAGAAGCAAAAAAACGCGTGAATGCCGAAGTGAAATTAGGCGAAGGCTATCATTTACTCTGGGGCGGTCAGTTCGAAAATCAACAGCGTGCAGCGCAACGTTTAGGAATTGTTGTACCGATTGCTTTGGGTTTGATTTTCTTACTGCTTTACACCACCTTCAACTCCATCCGCCAAGCTGCACTTATTCTTTCTAATATTCCATTTGCGATGATAGGCGGCGTATTTGCTCTTTGGGTTTCTGGTGAGTATTTGTCTGTGCCCGCCTCGGTTGGCTTTATCGCCTTACTGGGGATTGCCGTGCTCAATGGCGTGGTGATGGTGAGCTACTTCAACCAACTCGCCAATGAAGGTATGGCGATTGCACAGGTGGTTATAGAAGGTGCAAAACGTAGACTCCGCCCTGTGCTAATGACTGCCAGCATCGCAGCCTTTGGCTTGGTTCCACTATTATTCGCAACCGGCCCAGGCTCTGAAATTCAACGCCCTTTGGCGATTGTGGTGATTGGCGGATTAGTGAGCTCGACACTACTCACGCTTATATTGCTGCCTATGCTGTATTTGCGTTTTGGGCAAAGTAAAAAGTAAACATCAAATTGGGATGACATGTTTTTGAGCATGCATCCCAATTCATGATGAATACCTCACAAATTCAGTATAATGAATTTTCATTTGTCATGACCTCGCTATGAACAAAATCAAACTCAGCAGTTTTATTGCCATCTCCGCACTCATCGGCATGGTGCTCATCTTACACATGGCGCCCACCCTACTCATCGGCATGCTCATTTATTTGCTCGCAAAAAGATTAGGCGACAAACTCAGCCTAAAGATGCCAGAAAAACCAGCGCGCTTAATTGCTGCTGTGTTAATTACCACCATTATTATTGGTGTGCTAACAAGCGTAGGCATGCTGTTATCAAAGACGATAGGCAATGAACAAAATCTAGCGGGCTTAGCCTCCAAACTTGGCGAGAGTGTTAATGACATTCGCAATGATTTGCCTCCAACCTTGCTCAGCTACTTGCCTGATAGCCTTCTCTCTCTAAATGGCTCCGTAAGCGATTTAATTAAAGAGCACACACGTGAGCTCGGTGGCGCAGGTAAAGAAGGTTTGCATACTTTCGCGCATATTTTGATTGCGACCGTTGCTGCGCTATTGCTATCAGTAGATTCATTTTCAACGCTAGCAAAAGCCCAACCTTTTGCCAAAGCCATGCGTGAGCGCATCCAGTTATTCGGTAAAGCGTTTGAAAATATCGTATTTGCACAAATCAAAATATCAGCCATTAACACCCTGCTCACAGGCATTTTCTTATTGATTGTTCTGCCTCACTTTGACATCAAGTTACCCTATAACAAAACCTTAGTTGTTGTTACTTTTTTTGCTGGCTTGCTCCCCGTCATTGGCAACCTTATTTCCAACACCATCATCACCGTCATTAGCATAGGCGTGTCGTTCAAAGTGGCAATTGCTGCTTTAGTGTTTTTGGTGGGCGTCCATAAACTTGAATATTTTATTAACGCTAAAATCGTTGGAAGCAAAATACATGCGGCCGCTTGGGAGCTTCTGCTTGCGCTTCTAGTCATGGAAACTTTATTTGGCATCACTGGCTTGCTAATCGCGCCCATCCTTTACGCATACATCAAATCTGAGCTATTACTAGCCAAGCTGATTTAGGAATTTTGCAATATGGAACTCCGCGCACAGGCACTGCATTGCCTTGCTCAAACTGATTACCTAGATAAAACCAAAGCCGTTGCAGAACTAGCTGAGGCTTGGGCATCTGGAAGATGTCGCCTTGATATAAGTGTTACATTCAAGGTGCCAGACAATATTCCTGGCCTACCAAGCAAACCTAATTTAGTTTCGCCGAAAGATGTCGCGCGTCGCAACATGCGAACAACCGAAGGCCGTGCAATAATGATTCACGCGCTAGCCCATATTGAATTTAATGCGATTAATTTAGCTTTAGATGCCGTTTGGCGGTTTGCGGATATGCCTAAAGACTATTACGCCGACTGGCTAAAAGTCGCAGCTGAAGAGGCTTATCATTTCACCTTACTTAACGAGCACCTCATTAAACTAGGCTGCTCTTATGGTGACTTCCCCGCACATAACAGCTTGTGGGAAATGGCAACGAGAACCACGGATGATATCTTAGCGCGCATTGCTTTAGTGCCCCGCACCATGGAAGCGCGAGGGCTAGATGCATCACCAGCTTTACGCGCAAAAGTGGCGCAAGTAGGAGATTTAGAAGCCGCGGCAATTTTGGATATTATCCTACGTGATGAGATTGGCCACGTCGCAATAGGTAATCATTGGTTTAATTGGCTTTGTAAATCGCGTGATTTAGAGCCGATTAGCACTTATGCCGCATTGGCTAAACAATATGAAGCACCAACCCCACGCAAACCTTTCAATCATCAAGCAAGGCTCGCTGCTGGCTTTACCGAACAAGAGCTTGCTTGGCTAGAGAATGCATAAAAAACTCACCAGCTCATTAGCACTGCATGAGTTTCCCAATAGCTACCAAGTGGCGCGTAACTTAAATCGTCAGATCCACTTCCACTTAGGCCCTACCAACTCCGGTAAAACTTACCAAGCCCTACTCAAACTACAAGCCGCTGAGTCAGGCGTATACCTTGCCCCACTTCGCTTGTTAGCGATGGAAATTCGAGACAGACTCATGGAAGCAAGCGTGCCTTGCAATTTGATTACAGGTGAAGAGCGCCAACTGATTCCTGGCGCCAAACATACAGCTTGCACAGTGGAAATGATGAATCCAAATCAAGCGGTGGATGTCGCGATTATTGATGAAATTCAAATGCTACAAGACGAAGCACGTGGTTATGCTTGGACGTCAGCACTCATCGGCGCACCAGCAAAAGAGGTTTTTGTATGCGGAGCCAATAGCGTAACTACGCCATGCATAAGAGCGATTGAAGCATTGGGCGAAAAATACGACATTACGCATTTAGAACGCAAAACACCCTTATTGCTTGAACATGAGGGCCTCAGCGGCAGGAAATATAATCGTGCCAATCTCAAAGGAAAATTACAAAAAGGTGATGCCGTGATTGCATTTACTCGTAAAGATGTACTGACTTTAAGTGCGAGATTTCGTCAATGGGGGCACGGCGTAGCTTCGATCTATGGCGCACTATCCCCCGAAGTAAGACGCACAGAATCCAGGCGTTTCTGCGAAGGGGATGCTGACATTTTAGTCGCAACCGACGCTATCGGAATGGGTCTAAATTTACCCATTCGGCGAGTGATTTTCTCAAGCATTGATAAGTTTGACGGCATTGCTAGCCGCCCAATTAATGCGACTGAGGTACGGCAAATTGCTGGGCGTGCTGGTCGGTTTGGCATTTACGACACCGGCTATGTCAGTGCGTTTGAGAATGATGAGTTAATTCATCTTGAACACATGCTGACCACATCTGATGTGGCCGACTTGGAGAAGCTTCCTGTATCACCAAGCTTTCCGCATTTATCTGAAATCGCAGGGAGTCTTCACACCCATAAAATCAGCGAGGCACTGACTTACTTTGCTGAACGCATCCGCATTAATAGCGACTTGTTTGAAATTGCACCTTTGCAAACACAAATGCAACTTGCGCTATTGGTGGATGAGTATGCCCCTAAGCTCAACTTAAAAGACAAGTTTATTTTTACCTGTGCGCCGATTGGATGCGATAAACCACGTGAACGCGATTACTTTTTAAGTTGTTTAAATTGTCTGGCGAATAACCAAAAGAAAGCATTACCAGAAGATATCGCTTGGCTAAACTCAACAAGTCCAAAACATTTAGAAGAGGCTGAAGATTTGAGCAAAGACATCAGCCTATATGCTTGGCTAGCACATAAGTTTCCTAAGCATTTTTATCAATTAGAAAATTTGCCAGTCTTGAGGAATAAAGTGAGTCGATATATTGAAGCCGCTTTACTAGTACAAGCAGGATACAAAGACACATCAAAAGAACTGATGTATCAATCGGGACAGAGTTAGTATTTTCTGAACTGTCCGACCACTACACCAAAAATTTCTAATTGGCCGTGCGGGCGAATGGTTGGGTAAGCTTTATTGGCAGGATAAAGCACGAACTCTTTACCTTCGCGACCTAGCGTTTTAAGTGTGAATTCATTATCGACAATCGCCACCACAATATCGCCAATGTTAGCAGCTTGCTTTTTCTCAATAATGACAACGTCATCTTGAAAAATACCAGCATCTATCATTGAGTCTCCTTTGACGGTGATTAACACCGTATCGGATGGACGCTCAATCAAATAATCATCAATGCTCAAGCTATCACTTCTGTCGCTCAATGCGGCGGTTGCAAAACCTGCTTGCACTGTACTCTCAGCGAGCACACGGTCAAAGAAACGGCGGCCTGGCTTAAGCCTGCCATCTGACGCAGATTCAATGAAGTTCAAAAGTTTTAAGCGAGCAACTAGCGCAGTCACAGCATTTTTAGACTTGAAGCCTAATAATTGCGCGATTGCAGCGTAAGACGGCAAGATCTTTTGATCTGCATAATAGTCTTGAAGCTTGCCTAAATAGTCTATGTCATTTGCCATAGACTTTAGAATACTGTACGAACGTACACACGTCAAGCATTTCATTTAGACAAAGAAAAAGGGGCGATAATTCGCCCCTTTGAAACTACAAAAATCAATATCAGCTAAACAATGCCCAAGCCTTTTGAAGCGTGCTCCAAACACCATAAGTGATCGGAATTAGTACAGCAATCCAAGCGAACATGGCAATGACTGAGCCCCCGCTTGCTTGTGCACCACCTGCTTTTGAAGTTGGCGCGGCCTGTTCATGCGCTAATTTCTTTTCAGCGGCTAATTCAGCATCTGTCATGAAGTACTTATTAGCCACTGGGCGCACCAATAAGTTGGCCACAAAACCAATCGCCAACATACCCGCTAAAACATAGAAAATAGGCGCGTAGATTTGGTCAAACGGCACTTTTGCTTCTAGACGCATATCGTGCATATAGTTCACAATCACTGGGCCTAAAATGCCCGCTGTTGACCATGCTGTGAGCAAGCGACCATGAATCGCACCCACAAACTGTGTGCCGAACATATCTGCAAGGTAAGCTGGAATCGTTGCAAAGCCGCCGCCGTACATCGAAACAATGACACACAAAGCCGCACCAAAGATTGCCAACGACTTAACATCTGCACCATAGCTTGCAAGTGAATAAAGTAAAGCACCTAATACAAAGAAAATAAAGTAGGTTTGTTTACGACCTAGCTTGTCAGACGATGTTGCCCAAGCGATACGGCCAAAAATATTAAAGAGAGAAATCAAACCAACAAAGCCAGCTGCAATGGCGGCCGCCGCTGCGGTTAATGCATCATCCGCTTTAATATCCGCAAAACCAATATCAGGCTGATGAATTAAGATTCCACCAAAAGTCTCTTGTAACATAGGCGCAGCCGCACCGATAATACCGATACTGGCTGACACGTTCATACAAAGCACTAGCCATAGCAACCAAAACTGTGGTGTTTTATGGGCGTTTTTAAGATGCACATGACGTGTCGCAATCATGCCGTTATTAGCTTTTGCTGCTGGAGGAGTCCAACCCTCTGGTTGCCAACCTGTTGGTGGTACGCGGTAACCCAATGAGCCACAAAGCATGAATACAGCATAAACCACTGCCAACACGACAAATGTTTGCCATACGCCCACTTCTGTTGGCGTTGCAAAATAAGTCATCAACTTAGTCGCGATTGGTGAGCCTACTAAAGCGCCACCGCCAAAACCCATAATTGCGAGGCCTGTCGCCATACCGCGGCGATCTGGGAACCATTTAATTAGCGTAGAAACAGGTGAGATATAGCCCAAACCAAGACCAACACCGCCTATTACACCAGAGCCTAGCCACATCATCCAAAGTTGATGTGTATAAACGCCAAAGGCTGAAATCAGCAAACCACCCGTCCAACATAAGGTAGCAACAGAGCCCGCTTTGCGAGGGCCGGAGCGCTCAAGCCATCCGCCCCAAAGTGCCGCAGAACAACCGAGCAACACGAAAAACAATGTGTACATCCAACCTAAATCGAACTGCGTCCAATTACAGTCAGTCGCGAAGAGCGCACGACCCGTACCGCTTAACTTTTCAGCGAAAGTAGTCGCCCCTGCAGCGCAAGCAGCTAAAGGCTTGCCATCTGAACCCATTAAGGCATTCCCTAATGGCTTCCAGAACACTGAAAAACCATAAGCCATACCAATACATAAATGCACAGCCAAAGCTGCTGGTGGAATCAACCAACGGTTGTAAGACGAAGGCGCGATGATGCGCTCTTTTGAAAAGAAACCTGCCATGTTATTACCCCTCGTTATAAGTTTTACCCAAGTATTTATTGATGTATTTGAGCTAAAGCTTTTGCGCTTCTTGAACGAGACTATATATGCAAGCTAAAAGTTTTGCCACCTCAGCAAGATTAACTTTTAGATTAGTGAAATAAAACGAGAGAACGTGATTGTATAGAAAGGAAAATCTGAAATTTTGAGGGGGGGGTGAATCTATAAGGCGCTTTTACGATTACCAGAGGCGCCTTGTTTATTTTTAGCTTTAGCATTGTCAGTTTCTAGCGCATCCACCTTCAAAGTAGCCATACGCTGACGCTCAGCAATTTTGGCTTGCAAGGCCTCCAACTCTTCCAAAGTAATCATATGGTCACCGTTCAAATCCACCGCACCAAAGTGACGTGCCAACTGCGGCATGGAGTCATAAGCTTCTTCTAGAGAAATTCCGCCATCGTTATCTCGATCTGCTTGAGAAAAGCGCTCTTGAATACGCTGATGCATCACACGGCGGCGCTCTTCAATCTGAACATGAGCAGGGTCTACCGTACGAGAGTATTCGTCCAAAGTGCGACGTAAACGGATGTTGTCATCCATGTTTACGCCAACTGCTTCATTTGAGGATTTTGAATTATCGGATGGCTGAGACTTGCTGACTTCATCATTGTTGTTTTGATTATCACGAGGGCCAGCCATCATCACTTCTGCGAATGAAAATACCAAAGCCAAGCCAATAGCAAGGCGCGACATCAGCACAATTCGGTTGATTTTCGCAAAACTGACCGCATTTAAGTTCAAGAACTTAGAGCAAGCACTAAAGTTTTGATTAATAAACATGCACCCTTAACCGTATTAACAATAAAGACTTTGATCAGACCGAAGAAACGGTGGCTAGTTCAAGTCATCAACATCATAAGAAGATTACACTTAATTAGCTCTTTTAGCCAAGAACGTCATGATGCTATAGGAATGTAAATCGAATGTTTCACACAAAAGCGTGTTTGTAAAAAAATGTAACGAATTAAATATTAAAATAGCACGCAGCAAATCGTATAATAAGCACTAAATAACCAGCATGCTAATGGAGCGAATTTAAGATGAGCACACCATCACAAACAGCCAATGTCAAAAAAATTCTCATGGTAGATGACGACGTTCGCATGCGTGAATTATTGCAACGTTATCTAACAGAACAAGGCTTCAACATTAAGGCTGTCAACGACTCTGCAGAGATGGATGCGGTGCTTGCTCAAGAACATATCGACTTACTAGTGCTTGATTTAATGTTACCGGGTGAAGATGGCCTCGCCATTTGCCGTCGCTTACGCTCCACAGGTAGTGCCATGCCTATCATTATGCTCACTGCACGCGGCGATGAAGTAGACCGCATCATTGGCCTAGAAATGGGCGCTGACGACTACCTACCGAAACCATTTAATCCACGTGAACTACTTGCACGCATTAATGCGATTATGCGTCGCCAAGTTCGCACTGAACCAAGCGCGCCTGGTTTAGTTGCTGGCAGTCTTGCATTTGGTGATTTCTTGTTTGACCCATCAACACGTAGTCTTAGTAAAAATGGCGAAAACATTACCATCACCAGTGGCGAGTACGCCTTACTCAAAGTGTTTATTGACCACCCAAGGCAACCCCTATCTCGTGACCGACTGATGCAATTAGCACGCGGCCGTGAGCTTGATGTATTCGACCGCAGCATAGACGTGCAAGTATCACGCTTACGTCGATTGATTGAGGCTGACCCAGCCCATCCGCGCTACCTACAAACCATGTGGGGCTTTGGCTATGTGTTTGTGCCTGATGGCGAAGCTGGCAAGCATTAATTCCTCGCTTTAATTCAAACGGCCAAGACTCAAATTGAAGCTTCTTCCACGCACGCTACTCGCCCGACTCATGCTGCTTATCGCCATTTTGCTGACGATAGGCCAATTTGCTGCGCTAAAGCTATTTGATTACTTTGAACGTGAACCTCGCGCCAATGCCGCGGCCCTTCAGGCGATTACAATTGTTAATTACACCAAAGCTTCTTTACTGGCCGCACATGAAAATCGCCGAATCGCATTGCTTTCTGAGCTTTCTGGCCGCGAGGGGGTGCGTATTTACGCGGCTGACATGCTTGAAGAAATCGAGCCTCTACCTCCAGACCCATTCATTAAGATTTTAGCCAAGAAAATCCGCAACACCTTAGGCAGCGACACCCTTGTTGCTATTAATCACTTCGGCGTCCAAGGCTTATGGATTAGCTTTAATATCGAACAAGATGATTATTGGGTAGTCATTCCACGTCTTCAAGCGGAACGACACTTCCCTTGGCAATGGCTGAACTGGGGGGCGCTGGTAATTCTACTTTCTTTGATTGGTGCCTATCTCACAGCAGTGAGAATTAACAAACCACTTAAACTACTGGTAACTGCTGCGGATCGTATTCGTAACGGCCAAACCCCGATGCAACTGCCTGAAGAAGGTGTCGATGAGCTTCGCGCTGTAAGCCACACTTTTAACCAAATGACTGAATCACTCGCATTGCTCGATTCGGAAAGAACACTTTTACTAGCTGGTGTTTCACATGACTTACGCACGCCATTGGCTAGACTTCGCTTGGCTATTGAAATGCTGCCAGAAGAGCAATGCAGTGCTTATAAAGAAGGCATGATTCAAGATATCACTGATATGGATGGGATCATTAATCAGTTCTTAGATTTTGTGCGAGGGGTAGAAGGTGAGCAAACGCAAATGCTAGACCTTAACGTATTACTTCAATCGCTTTGCGACAGACACATACGTGCAGGTAGAAAAATAATGATTGATCTAGCGCCAACGCATCTCATAGCACTCCGCCCACTCGCGATACAAAGACTTTTAGGCAATTTAATCGATAACGCATTTAATTATGGGAAAGGCGAAGTCATCGTCACCACCAAGATTGAAGCCGAAAATATCTTAGTAAGCATATTGGACAATGGCCCTGGCATCCCAGACGCTCAAAAAGCACGGCTTTTACGCCCATTCGAGCGCCTTGATACAGCGCGTGGCAACACAAAGGGAAGCGGCCTAGGCTTGGCGATTTGTGACCGCATCACCAAGTTGCATAGAGGAAAACTTGATTTACTGAACCGCGAAGAAGGCGGCTTAGAAGTTAGGCTGACATTACCGCTTAATTAAAAATATTTAATTAAGGCTAGGCTCAAACCAAGCTAACTTCTCACGCAATTTCACCACATGTCCTACAATAATCAAACATGGTGGCTTCAGCTCTGCTGTCGCTACTTTAGCAGCCAAATCACTTAAATCCCCAACAACGACTTTCTGCTTGGATGTTGTTCCTTGCTGAACAACTGCTGCTGGCGTGCTTGCATCCAAGCCATGCTTAACCAATTGTGTGCATATCTGCTCTAACCCCACCAAACCCATATAAATCACAACAGTTTGATTTGGCCTTGCTAATGCAGGCCAATCCAATTCAACGGTGTGCGGCTGACCTTCTTTCGCCTTGAGATGGCCAGTAGTAAAAACACATGATTGCGCATAATCGCGGTGCGTCAACGGAATACCAGCATAACTTGAAACGCCATTTGCGGCAGTAATGCCTGGGACTACTTGGAATGGCACGCCGTTTTCCATCAGCGTTTCAATTTCTTCACCACCACGCCCAAAAATAAACGGGTCGCCGCCTTTAAGCCTAAGCACCCGCTTGCCCTCTTTTGCTAGCTTGACCAAAAGCAGATTAATTTCTTCTTGTGGAAGCGTGTGTTGGTCGCGTGCCTTGCCTACATTAATAAGCTCCGCATCACGTCGAACTAGCTCCATCACTTCTTTGCTGACTAATTTGTCATACACACATACATCGCATTGTTGCATGAGTCTTAGTGCGCGGAATGTCAGCAAATCAGGGTCGCCCGGTCCGCCGCCAACCAAGTAAACTTCACCATGCTTTGCATGGCTATCATCGGCTTCAATCGCATCTGCCAAGGCTAATTTGGCGGCACGCTCTTGGCCCGAAAACATCAACTCAGCAATCGGGCCTTGAAAGGTTTTTTCCCAAAAAATACGTCGCGACTGGGTATCAGCAAACTTTGCTTTGACGGCATCACGAAAATCTCTCGCCAAATAAGCAAGGCGGCCATAAGAGGCTGGAATCATGGTCTCAAGCTTGGCACGTATCAGTCTTGCCAATACAGGGGCTGCACCATTGCTTGAAATCGCAATCACTACCGGCGAACGGTCAACAATCGATGGCATGGTAAATGTACAAAGTGCTGGAGCATCCACTACATTCACGGGAATATTTTGAGCTTTTGCGGCGATAGAAACAGCTGTATTGACGGCCTCATCATCAGTTGCAGCAATCACTAAGGTCGCACCTGCAAGCTGGCTAGCGTCGAATATTGCTTGGACATGCTTGATTTCACAAGCCAAAGCTTGTTCTTTAAGTGCATCGCAAAGCGCTGGCGCAATCACTTCAATGGCTGCGTCTGCTTTAAGTAACATCGTCACCTTGCGCGTTGCCACTTCGCCGCCACCAATCACCACGCAGCGGGCGCCTTTAATTCTCATAAAAATTGGTAAAGATTCCATACACACATTTTACCCTCGAATTTAAGAACCCCAAGCTAAAATACTCGTTTTAAAATGCTTGTTGCTATTACAGCATCATGGTTTTTGCTAAAATCGATGTAAGTAGCGTCAGAACACGCTTCACTATTCAACAATTTAACCATCAATTTTTAAAATCGTTTTTTAAGATAGGTAAATTAGCTTGTTACTTTGGTTTGTCATTATTTACTGGGTTATTTCTGTAGGCATAGGTCTTTACGCTGGCACCAAAGTCCATACGGCAAAAGATTTTGCTATTGCAGGTCGTCACTTACCTATGCATATTGTGGTGGCGACCGTATTTGCGACTTGGTTCGGTTCAGAAACCGTTTTAGGCATTCCAGCTGTATTTTTAAAAGAGGGCTTGCATGGGGTTGTGGCCGATCCATTTGGCGCATCGCTTTGTTTAATTCTTGTTGGATTGCTATTTGCCGCCCCGCTCTACCGCATGAACCTGCTGACCATCGGCGACTTCTATCGTAAGCGTTACGGTCACACTGCAGAAACACTAACTTCCATCGCTATCGTCGTTTCCTACTTAGGCTGGGTAGGCGCACAAATTACTGCATTAGGCTTAGTATTTAATGTCGTTTCTGCAGGCGAAATTAGCAAAGTAATGGGTATGTGGATAGGCTCTGGCACCATCCTTATTTACACGCTATTTGGTGGGATGTGGGCAGTAGCAATTACCGACTTTATTCAAATGATTGTGATTGTGATCGGCATGCTATTTATTGGACATGAAGTCAGCGGCCAGCTTGGCGGGGTTGGGGTGATCATTGAACATGCAAGACAAGCAGGTAAATTCGAGTTTTGGCCTACGCTGGACGCTAAAGAAATGATTAGTTTCTTTGCGGCATGGATTACGATGATGCTAGGCTCAATTCCACAGCAAGACGTTTTTCAGCGGGTGCAATCATCCAAGACAGTAAATATTGCCATTTGGGGCTCGATACTTGGCGGCACGCTTTATTTCTTATTTGCCTTTATTCCAATGTTTTTAGCTTATTCCGCGACGCTCATTGACCCAAAAATGGTGAGCGGTCTTATTGATGTAGACCCTCAAATGATATTACCAACATTAGTGCTTCAACACGCACCAATGATTGCTCAAGTGATGTTCTTTGGCGCTTTATTATCCGCTATTAAGAGTTGTGCTTCGGCCACGCTTCTTGCGCCTTCTGTCACGTTTACGGAAAACATCATCAAGCCTATTTTAATTAAACATCTCAATGGTGAGCGCCTTGCTGACCATGTGGTATTGAATTATATGCGCATCGTGACATTAAGCTTTACGCTGCTCGTCACCCTTTACGCAGTCAATTCTGACGCAAGTATTTTTAGCATGGTAGAAGATGCTTACCAAGTGACCTTGGTGATGGCTTTTGTGCCATTAGCTTGCGGTGTTTATTGGAAGCACGCCACCAACCAAGGCGCATTACTTTCTATTTTCTTTGGGCTAACAACTTGGCTATCAATATTGATTGCAGGACCAAAAGATCCATTTATTCCTGCACAATTAGGAGGCGTGATTGCCAGCGGATTAGGTATGCTCATTGGCTCGCTGCTTCCTAAATATATCAAAGACTCGACACCAGAGCATCCTAATCACTTTTTAAATAAGCATGCCGCAAAGCCTCATCAGCATTAATTAACGCTGACACTCTGCACAGTAAAAGGTTGAACGCTGCCCCTGTTTGATTTGGCTGATTGGCGCACCACATTCACGGCAAGTCTGGTCGGTGCGCCCATAAACAAAGTAAGTCTGTTGGAAATAGCCAGGATTGCCATCCGCACCAAAGAAATCACGCAAGCTACTTCCGCCCGCCTCAATCGCTGCAGCAAGCGTTGCTTTAATCTCAGCCACTAAACGCTCACATTTAGCTTTGCTCACTTTATTCGCAGACGTTTTAGGATTAATTCTGGCGCGAAACAAAGACTCGCTTGCGTAAATGTTGCCAACTCCCACCACGAGATGGCTATCCATAATAGCGATTTTTATTGCCGCACTTTTATTTCTTAGCTGTCGATATAAGTACTCGCCGGTAAAGCCGGTTTCAAGGGGCTCAGGACCTAGCGTTTTAATCAAGACATGCTCTGCTACACTTTCGTGCCCATCCACCCACAAAACAGCGCCAAATCGACGAGGGTCACGTAAGCGAATCACTTGTCCGTCAGCAAAGTGGATATCGAAGTGGTCATGCTTGGCCGCCGCTTCATCTTGCGCCAATAAACAAATACGCCCAGACATACCAAGATGCAAAATCAAGGTACCAATATGCACGCCTTCTGCATTATTAAACTCCGCCAAAATGTATTTAGCGCGACGTGTTAATTGCTTTAATGTGGCGCTTGGAAGCGTTTCGACAAGATGGCTAGGAATAGGCCACCGCAGAGTCGGATGGCGGATAATGACACGGCTAACAGTTTGACCAACAAGCGGGGCAATGCCCCGCATGGTAGTTTCTACTTCTGGGAGTTCTGGCAAAAATTACTTACCAAGATTGATCGGTGGATTAAGCAAAGTAAAACCAATATCAGGCGGCACATGATACATCAAGCCTTCATCAGGACGTCCTAATAATAGCTCCGGAGACTCTTGTATCTTGTCCAAATGCACCTTATTTCCGTCGCTTAGCTTTACCTCAAATGATGGATAAGTTGTTTTACGGTCTGGCGTATAAGGCTCTACGCGAAGCACACTGATATTACGCCAATAAGAATCAAACCATTCGTTCATTTCATTTTGTTTTGGATTAGCCTTGGCGACAGAAGCTGTCCACTTGCCATCTGCCAAATCAACATTCAAACGGATTTCTTCCCATTGCTCTAGACGAGAAAAGTCGAAGCCTGCAATTTTCTTCTGCTCATTAGGTTTAAATGGGCTCTTATCCAAATACTCTTCTACTGGTGATTGTGCGTTTTCGGCATAACTCACAGGCAATAAATAAACGAAGTTGTTATAGGAAACATACTGCTCAGAAGTGACTGGGTTAAAAGTGCCAAAAGTAAATTCTTCATTATCAAACTTGAGCTTTAATTTTGGTTGATCCAAACCAAATTGCGTTAAGTCAGTCGCTTGGAATTTCTGCGTGCTTTTTGCCGCCACTAAAGACAGGATGCGCATTACCAACATCTGATCAGCACGCGCTTTGTAAGGTTTAGCGATATACCAGTAGCCATCAATCTTTTCGAACGCCACAGGCGCCTTAGCTGGAAACTCAACGCTTACTTTAGTAAAAGTAGCTAGCTTCAGGGATGAAACTTCATAAGCTGCTTCTTTAACAACGGCTTGCTGCGGGCGGAATTTAATAAATGCGCCTATCCCCAGCACCAATGCCAAAAGCAAAATATTAACTAACCAGCGTGACTTCATACCTCTTATCCTTTTGAACCAAACACCAACACTAGGCTTTACGACGTTTCCACCACAACATCACACCAGCAACTAATAACGCCAATGGAATAATGATTTGGAACAGGCCGAATGAAACACCAAAAATCGGCATAAATACAATCACCGCCCAGAAGTGACCCCAGCCAGATTGAGGAATGGTCACGTTCATATCCTTAAGCGGTTTGGGCTGAATCGTAATTAAAGTATCATCACCAGCTAGCCAGTTCACTATATTGACACCCAAATCAAGATTTGACTCACTGGTCACATGCGTATTGGATAAGAAGTTAGCATTACCCACCACCACAACCCGCTGACCTTTTTTGCCGTATATGCGCTCTAAAGCCACTGCAACATTGATTGGGCCTTTTACATCTTCTTTCTCATCAAATACTGCTTTAGAAGCTTTTGCGTCCAACTCTTTTGGATTATTTTCTAACCAGCCATTTGGCGCTACATCCACTAAATTAGTGACTTTCCAACCATTGTCATCTGTGCCTTGCGCGCTAATTTTTCTAGCCTCTGGGAACATAGTACGCAACATAAAGTTTTTAGTAATTGCGTGGTCACCGTATTGGCTCGCAAAAGCAAATTTGGCATCAACGCCGTATTGGGCTGCAGAACCATCAATTACCATACCTTTAGACACGTCCAAGCCAACATACTTAGCAATCTCGTCAAGGCCATGCAAATTATTATCATCTAACAACCAAAGCAAATTGCCACCATTGTCCAAGTATCTTTTGATTTTCTTAACTTCAACTGCGCCGACATTTACTTGAGGGCTTGCAATCACCAACATAGAGCCATTCATCGGAACATCTTGAGCAATCGTCAAGTCAGGATTAAATAATTTGAAACCTTTCTTTTGAAGCTGCTCACCAAAAGCG
>CAIULB010000030.1 GCA_903899965.1 uncultured Methylophilaceae bacterium
ACAATACGTTGGCGTGCTATCAGGTATCGGTGGCTGGGCTGGTGTTGCGATGAACCTTGGTATGACTAACCCAACAGACGCTCTTGGCGCTGCTGGTGGTTATGCTGAATTGACAAAATACAACGCTGCTCCTGGCGGCGGCTCATTGAGCGTATTTAGTCTTTAATTAAAATAATGCTGGCTTATTAATTTAAGTCAGCAAAAAACTTTTCCGTATCAATTCGAATCCATAGGGATTGGTATTAGGGGTGCCCTGCTCAGGTAACTGAGCAGGGTTTTTCGTTTTCTAGAGGCCGCTTTTATATTTCTTAAGCGCACTTCTTGTTCTGCTATCCAGCAAGCTCCATAGCGCGACCTTCTCATCATTTTCCAGCATCTCACAGCGCTCATGCGCGAGCCTTAATTCTTCTAGTTGTACAAGCTCTGTGACTTCCTCTGCGATTCTATTGAGTAAGTCTTTCTCATCCATGTTGAAGGCTTCTAGTGCGCCTGCCGTTGGCGTGATCGATTGCTTGGGGGCTTCTATTTCTTTCTTTGTGTTCTCTTCTTTCATCTCTGCCATGGGAAGATCTTCACCTGCATAGATATACATCCCCAGTCCATGGAGTGAGATGGCTTTGGCTAAGCACCGTTGCATTGCCGTATTGACTGAGAACGCATCTGGGTTATGAATGGCCTTATTTCTAAAGTCCATCACCGGTAACTGCGCTGTTCTTGATTTACCAAAAGCATGGACGGTACAGAACACCATCATGGTCTCGCCAAAGATCCTTGGCTCTGCATACTCCCAAGATGCACTCTCATCTAGCTGCAATAACTGATCAACCGCCCAAGACCATGAGAGATAAGCGAGACCATTCTTACGCTCGATATAGTCATTGACGTTAATTTGTCTTAGTTCTGTGTAATGCATCATCATCGTCTCCTTCAGGCTGCCTTGTCATCCATGACAGGACCTTCAATGCCTTCATCAATTAAGTACTCCATCCGTGACATGTCCTTGAAGTGGGATGCATTTAAATTCGCATTAATCTCCTCCATCGCTTTCTCATACATCCACTCAATACTCTTTCTATCCATGAGCTCAATGATGTTGATCTCACTATCGACTGGTCTGATCTCATCCACCTGTTCAAACACCATACAGACACACACATCGTACGAACCCTGTTCATACTCCACCGTTGCCCACTCATAGTTCCTTGCACGATTCTTAGCCATCTCGTTCTCCTGTTCATGAAAGATAATTGACGAATCAAGTATAGAACTCTACACAACTCACAGTCAAGTGTTCTACACAAAATAATTTGAATATTTTTTGAATGAAGAGATTGCGAAAACAAAAAAAGCCACGACTGGCGTGGCTTTTAGAGAATATAAAATTATTTAATTATTTCTTGGGATTACCTTCTCCGAGCATAATCCAGCGAGCGGTGAAGGGTGTTGAGTCTTCCAATTTGAATGCATAGCGGGCATCTATGCTTTTAATTTTTCCAGTTAGCCATTGATAAACAACGCTGCGAGATGCACCACATAAAAGCCCAAACTCAGTTTGTTCTTTGATGTTCAGTGCTTCCATCATGTATTTAACGCGTTCTGCGGTTGTTTTCACAGGTTATTGGTCCAATGGTTGGGATGGATGAAATTATAAACTTTATTGGGCGCTTGATGGCTGATTAAGTAGCAACAGCGCATGCCTATTGTTTAAAAGTATCGATTTACAAAACGGACTAGTTCCCACTTAGGAAACACTTTAAAAACATCGTTTTTACAAAACAAAGCCAAACCTTTGGAATCGAAGACTGCTATTGGCTTACAGCGGTATTTTTGTGTTCGATGGATCTAAAAATAAGCCATTTTCACAAAACAAAGCTAAATCGCTGGGATCGCTTTCTGCTATTACTTTACAGACATATTTTTTATATTGAATTGTCGATGTTGTAAATATACCTTTTTGCCAAACAAACCCAATTTCATTGATTAAGTAAAACTTATCGAACTAATAAAAACAATTGATTTTACTTCTGTACTTTTGGGCTCTAGAATGCACTCACTCGAAAATGATTGTGAGCAAAGAATTCGAGATTGAGTTTTTTTGTTAACCCATTTAACTGTTTTTTTGTAAGTCACTTTTTTAACAACCCATAGGAGAAATAAGATGTCTTTAGTAAATACAACGATTAAGCCTTTTAAAGCACAAGCATTCCACAACGGTAAGTTTGTTGAAGTGACAGAAGCAAACCTAAAAGGTAAGTGGTCAGCATTTGTGTTCTACCCAGCTGACTTCACATTTGTGTGCCCAACAGAACTAGGTGACTTGGCTGACATGTACGGCGAATTCCAAAAGATCGGTCTAGAGATCTACGCAGTATCAACAGACACACACTTCACGCACAAAGCTTGGGCTGATGCTTCTGACACAATTAAGAAGATCAAGTACCCAATGCTTGGTGACCCAACAGGTCAAATCACACGTAACTTTGATGTGATGATCGAAGAAGAAGGCTTGGCATTGCGCGGTACGTTCATCATCAACCCAGAAGGCGTGATCAAAGCTGCTGAGATCAACGATCTAGGGATTGGCCGTTCTGCTGCTGACTTGTTACGTAAGGCACAAGCTGCTCAGTACGTGGCTTCTCACCCTAACGAGGCTTGCCCAGCATCATGGACACCAGGTGCAGCAACATTGACACCATCATTGGACCTTGTAGGTAAGATCTAATTAGTAGTTAAGCAAGATAGTCAGGTTAGGTGCGGCGTGTGCCGCACCTCATTTGATCAAAAACGAAAGGTAATTAAAGATTATGGCATTAGACAGCAACATTAAAACCCAGCTCTCAGCCTACATGGAAAAGCTTGTGCGCCCGATCGCGATCGTCGCATCTGTGGATGGCAGTGCTAAGTCCAATGAGATGATGGAATTGCTGACTGAACTTGCTGGCATGTCAGATAAGATTCATCTGACCGAAGAACAAGACAAACGCACGCCATCATTCGCGGTGAAACGCTTTGAGGCGGGTGCTGCGCCCGTGGGAATTCGCTTTGCAGGCATCCCGATGGGGCATGAATTTACCTCACTCATCTTGGCATTGCTCCAAGTGGGTGGGCATCCATTGAAGTTGGAAGCGGAGAAGATCGCGCAGATCGCTGCCATCGAAGGCAGCTTCCACTTCGAGACTTATATTTCACTTAGCTGCCACAACTGTCCTGACGTGGTGCAGGCGCTTAACTTGATGGCGGTGATTAACCCTAACATCACCAACGTGATGATTGACGGCGGCGTGTTCCAACAAGAGGTCACCGACAAGAAGATCATGTCGGTGCCAACCGTGATGTTAAACGGTGAAGCGTTCGGCGTGGGCCGTATGGAGTTAGACGAGATCTTAGCGAAAGTCGACGTCGGCGCGGTAGCCCGTGAAGCGAAGAAGATCGATGCGAAAGCCCCATACGATGTCCTGATTATCGGCGGCGGCCCTGCAGGCGCCTCTGCGGCGATTTATTCAGCACGGAAGGGCATCCGTACCGGCATCGTGGCGGAACGCTTTGGCGGCCAGGTAATGGATACCCTCGGCATCGAGAACTTCATCTCCGTCAAAGAGACCGAGGGTCCTAAGCTTGTGATGGCGCTTGAAGAGCATGTGAAGTCTTATGATGTGGACATCATGAACTTGCAACGCGCTAAATCGATCACCAAGGGCGACATGCTTGAGGTGGAACTAGAGAGCGGTGCAAAGTTAACGAGCAAGGCGGTCATCATTGCGACCGGTGCGCGCTGGAGAGAGTTAGGCGTGCCAGGCGAGAGCCAGTATCGCGGCAAGGGTGTAGCCTATTGCCCACACTGTGACGGTCCTTTGTTTAAGGGGAAACCTGTTGCGGTGGTCGGCGGTGGTAACTCTGGCGTTGAGGCTGCGATCGACTTGGCAGGGATCGTCGCGCACGTGACTTTGCTCCAGTTTGATCCGACCTTGAAAGCAGATGCCGTGTTGCAAACTAAATTGCGTTCACTCAGTAATGTGACCATTGTGACTAATGCACAAACGACAGAGGTGACCGGTGACGGCACTAAGATGAATGGCCTTGATTACAAAGACCGTATCACGGGTGAGATCCATCACCTCGACTTAGATGCGGTGTTTGTGCAGATTGGCTTGTTGCCGAACACGGACTTCATTAAGGGTGGCGACATCAACTTAAGTAAGTTCGGTGAGATTGAAGTAGATAGCCATGGCGCGACTTCGATGCCAGGCGTGTTTGCGGCAGGGGATGTCACCACTGTTCCATACAAGCAGATCATCATTGCGATGGGTGAGGGCGCGAAAGCTTCACTCGGCGCCTTTGATTACTTAATCCGTCAATAAATCACGGATCGGGTTTGATCCGTTGGGTAGCCAGCCTAGGAATAGGTTGGCTATTTTTTTGGGGTGCACTATGATCAAGGTCGTTGATCATTCATTTAGCTTAAAGGAAGTTTTTGATGCAGATGTTTTTGAGTAAGAAATACTTGGTGTTGTTGGCATGCTTGGCATTGTGCACAACGGCTTTTGCGCAAGGCCCTAAGAAAGCAGCAACAGGCGCTGCGGTGACTGTGAACGGTGTTGCGATCTCAGATAAGGCCTTAGACCAGATTATCAAATCTATTGTGGCGCAAGGGCAAGCAGACACACCAGAACTTCGTAAAACGATCTTAGATGAACTCATTGCGCGCGAGCTCTTTGTGCAAGAGTCAGCCAAGTTAGGCTTAGACAAAACACCAGAGGCTAAGGAGCAGTTTGCGCAAATCCATCAGAACTTCTTGATGGACTTGCTTGTGAATAATTACCTCAAGTCCCACCCGATTACCGAGTCTGATATGCGCGGCGAGTATGATCGTCAGATCGCGGCGATCGGTGACTCTCAGGAGTACAACTTAAAACAAATCGTGGTGCCAACGGAGACTGATGCGAAGGCTATTATTGCATCCCTTAAAAAGGGTGAGAATTTTGAGAGTCTAGCCAAGGATAAGAGTATCGATCCAAGTAAGAGTCAGGGCGGCAACCTAGGCTGGGTGCTCTCTAAGCAGATCATTCCTGCGATCTCGAACGTGATCGCGAACATGAGTAAGGGGAGTGTGTCTTCTAGCCCCATCCAAACCGCTGCCGGCTGGCATGTGGTGAAGGTCGAGGATGTGCGTCCATTTAAGGCGCCAAGCTTTGATGAGAGTAAGCAGCGTCTTCAGCAAGCGCTTCTCCAGAATAAGCGCTTGGAGCTTTTAAAGTCACTCAAAGACAGCGCTAAGATTGTGCAGTAAGACTACATCTGCCCCAGCCTCGACTGGGGTTTTGTGCTTAAGGACATAAATCCACTGCTATGAAAAGAGTCGCCGCCGCTATCGTTTTTCTTTTCTTAAGCCGCCTCTCGCTGGCAGCAGACGTGCCGGTAGATGAAGCGATTGACTACAAGTTAAGCTACTCTTACTTTCATACAAAAACCTTACATGCGAACGATCTCAATCTTCGTGCAGGCAAGAACGATCAATCCTTTTGGATCGCTGGTTACCAAGAGAATCCATCCGATTTCAATCAAATTAGAAGCGGTTATGAAAGAACAGACCGGTTCGCCTATCTCAAGCTTATTTCATCGCTACAAATCGCATCGCATGGGTTCATTGGCGGGTCCATTAATGCTGAGATTGGCGCACCTTTTTATGCCCTGGTGGGTTATGGCAGGACGAATTTAAAGCCTTATAGCAATATCAATTTTGATCCAAATGACTCGATAACATTGGGTGCGGGGTGGCACGTAGATAAAGACTTCAATATTGCGCTCTATGGCGTGCAAGATAATCGCGTTGTAGACAGGCAGCGCATCACGCACTTGACGGCGACTAAGCAACTGTTAGAAGATCAGAAGTTAGTCTTGGACATCTTCAATAAATCCGGGCCGCCGGATATTCAAGGACAATCTATTCATGCGGTTGGCGCGTCGGTTACGTATGATATCAATCGCTACTTCATGCGTCTGGCATATGATCCCAAAGTGAATTTCACACAAGACAATATGATGAGAGTGTCTTTGGGCATGCATTTTTAGTTAAGCCAACAAAATCGACATAAAAAAAGGAGCCTTTAGGGCTCTTTTTTTATGTCGAGAACTTTTACAAGAATGGGGTGGGAGCTATATGTCGCCTATGGCGACAAATCAATGAATTTAAAAGGATTTTGTCGTCTATGAATGACAGCAATTAATCTAAAAGTAGCGCATAGTATGAGAATGAATAAATTAGTGCTTCTAGATAGTGCATTTGGCAAGGCGTTAAAGAAAAGACGACAGTTCAGGAACCTTACTCAAGAAACAATATCTTTGGAGTGTGGGTTGTCACGTTCCTATATTAGCGAATTAGAGCTGGGTAAAAAAGACCCTAGCTTGTTCACTATCTTTAAATTAGCTCAAGCCTTAAAAATCAAACCAAGCGTTTTACTTGATGAAGTGGAGCATTCACTGGAATGAAAGAGCAGTGTGAGCTGTATCAACGCTTCATCAATTTAGCCTTGGCGGCTGAAGAAATGGAAGCTTTTCCAGCGCTCACGCTTGTTGAAAGCAGAATCTTGAGTTTACTCAGCACCTATTGGTCTAAGCGCCAACCAATTACGGTCGTTGAATCAATCAACATGGCCCCTGAGATTTCTACTTCAACGGTTTTTAGGCATCTTAAGACGTTGCGACGCAAGGGTTATGTGGATGTCATCATCGATACCGAAGATAATCGCGTTAAATTTTTAACGCCGACCCACTTAACCAATCGATATTTCGCCATGATGGGGAAGTTAATGATGAAGGCGATGAAGTAAATTGATGACGAAAGACAGTAATAAAAAAGGGAGCTAGAAGCTCCCTTTTTTATTCAACCATTCGATTACTTCACGCGGTTCTTGTATTCCAATGTGCGTGTATCGATTTCAATCTTGTCGCCAGTTGCACAGAAGAGTGGCACAGGCAATTCAAAACCAGTTGAGATACGTGCTGGCTTCATCACCTTACCTGATGTGTCGCCTTTCACCGCTGGCTCTGTGTAAGTGATTTCACGTACCACTGAGTTAGGCAAGTCTACAGAGATTGCTTTACCGTTGTAGAAGACCACTTCACATTGCATGCCGTCTTCTAAGAAGTTAAGCGCATCCGTCATGTTTTCCGCTTCAACTTCGAACTGGTTGTATTCTTCGTCCATGAACACATACATCGGATCTGCGAAGTATGAGTAAGTCACATCTTTCTTCTCAAGCACAACCACTTCAAACTTGTCGTCAGCCTTGTAAACTGTTTCGCTTGGCGCTTCAGTTAACAAGTTCTTGAATTTCATTTTAACCACGGCTGAGTTACGGCCTGATTTATTGTATTCGGCCTTTTGCACAACCAATGGATCGTTACCGATCATGATTACGTTGCCGACGCGGAGTTCCATTGCTGTTTTCATGTGATGTCCTGCAAAAATGAGTGTGTAAAAAAGGGTGGAATTATACCTGATGTTTGGTAAAAATCACCAACTTAGCGGCCAAATCGGCTTGTTGTTCAAATTTTTGTGTTTGCGAAGCTGCGTGTGATTGAAGCCGCGGCAAGTCTTGCGTTAGTTTATTCCATAGGCCTGGCGTGATCTCATCATCGAGCCACGCATGATGAAACACATGCAGAATGTCACTTGAGTCGACCTCGTAGGCACCCAAGAAGGCGTCTAGTTTTTTGAGGTGGAGCTTCTCGTCTTGGGGGTAGGTTTGCCAGATAAAGGGGTTCTCAGACCACAGAGCGCGTATCCAGCTATCCTCGCCGCGCACGAAATTAAGGTTGCAGCACCAAAGCAGCTGGTCATACTCGTCCTGAGTTAAGAACGGCAAGGCGATGATTTTGAGCTGTCCTTTTTGTAGGATGTCGCCGACCTCAATTTGGTCTGCCCCAAAAAACGCGGCCACTTTTTCTAGATAGCTGCCCTTCGGTACAAAGCACTCCACCGGCTCTGCGCCTTCTGCCATCGCTTTTAGCAGGCTATGGATGGGCGCATGCGGGTAGCAAAATAAGGAGACCTGAAGGCTAGGTAAGACGGTCATCTTTGCCTTGGCCGCTTGTCGCGCTGTCCTTAAGCTTTGCTCGCGAATGAGGCCGCCGGTTTTGTCAGTGAAGCCAGGGAAGAAGAAGGTCTTACGAAGTCCTGTTGCTGCGTGAACTGAGCTTTGTGCGTGAAAGCCCTCTACCCAGTTCTCTGCGGAGAGATATTCTAGATTAAGCCAGGTCGGCTTATTTGCGGTCATGTGTTGAATGTATGGGCTAGGGAGCTCGCAGGCAAAGGCCTCGATCACCACGTCGGCGGGCGTGACATCTAAAAAGCTTGCATCCTCACCCCACAAGCAGACCTCGATCCCGTGGGCTTGCTGGCGCGTTAAATTCGCATCCAGGCCTTGAATGATGTTGGCGGCAACTGCAAGGTCATCCACCCATAGGCGCACATCAAGCGCGTACTCTTGATGGAGCTGCTTGGCGAGACGCCAGCAGACACCGATATCCCCAAAGTTATCAACGACGCGGCAGAAGAGGTCCCAGCGCTTGTTCATTTGATGGTAGGCTCTGTGTAGCTGATGGCTTGAATCTCGTACTCATCTTCCCCTGATGGGGTTTGGACGCGTACCACATCGCCGACTTGTTTGCTGAGCATCGCCTTAGCAAGCGGGGAGACCCAGCTGATCCAGCCCTTGGTCGGCGCTAGCTCATCTTGGCCGACGATACGGTAGGTGTGCTCGGTGTCTTTATGAAGTGAGTACAGGGTGACCCAGGCACCAAAGAACACCTTTTCCAAGCCTGCTTGTGTCGCAGGGTCGACGATCACTGCCGCGTCCATGCGCTGCATCAGGAATCTAAGTCTCGAATCGATCTGGCGGAGTCTGCGCTTGCCGTAGATGTAATCACCATTTTCAGAGCGGTCACCGTTGCCTGCCGCCCATGAAACGACGCGCACCACCTCAGGTCGCTCAACTTTGAGTAGCTGCGTAAATTCAGCCTCTAGTGCGGCGTGTCCTTGCGGTGTGATGTAGTTTTTTTGATCAGCCATGTGGCGCTATTTTTATTCTTCGTTTTAAGTGTTTTTAAGGTGCAGCCAAGTTAAAATCATGGCATGACTTCACCCTCAAATTCTAGCCTGATTTTATGTTCAACGCCGCGTTTAGCGCGTAGTTTGCAACGTTTATTTCAGCGGGCGCAAGTCGAGCAAGGTCTCACGCAGTGGCAACCCCTTAACGCCGTCCCATTATCAGCTTGGCTTAAAACTTTTATTGATGAGGCGGTGATGCTGGGGGGTATTGATCCAGCCTCCATGCCAGCGGGCGAGCTTAACACGCTACAAGAAAGTTTGCTCTGGGAGAAGGCGATCGAACAGAGCCTGAAGGGCGAGTTCGCTAAAGATTTCTTTGATGTTTCCGGCCTCGCGAGCGCCGCGATGGAAGCCAATCGTTTGGTGATTGAGTGGGATCTCAATCTCAACGCGGATGAAGCGACAGAGGAGGCGAAGGAGTTCCTCGTTTGGCGCAGTAAATTCCAAGGCCTATGTAAAAGAACGGGGCACTTGGAGGCGGTACGCTATGCGAGCTGGCGTTTAGAGGTCATTAAAAATGGAGCGGGTATGCTGCCGGCCAGTATCGCCTTTGCTGGCTTTGACCGTGTCAACCCGCAGCTCCAGAAACTACAACAGGCCTTGATGGAACGAGGCGTGGACGTAAGCCAGCATCAGATCACCTTTGAGACGCCTCAGGCTGCCGAGCACAGGGTCTTGACCGACCAGGATGCCGAGTGCCGTGCGGCCGTTTACTGGGCAAAAGAACAGTTAGAAAATAACCCGCAATCGAGTATCGCCATCGTGGTGCCGGAGCTTAGTGTCTTACGTAGTAAGTTAGCTAACCTCTTGGATGACGTGCTGCACGCACAAACCGTGCGGCCAGGCTTCAATGAGGCACCGCGCTGTTACGATTTTTCTTTGGGCGTTCCCTTAAGTACGCAGCCCATCATTCGTGATGCCTTAAACCTCCTCCGCTTAGCTTGGCAGCGCGGGACCATCCTGCAGCAGGACGTGGCGCACTTATTACAGAGCCCATACTGGTCAGAGAGTCTACTTGAGGCCGATGCCAGGGCGCTACTCGATGCGCGCATGCGCAAGGACTTGCCGCTTAGTTTTAAGGTAAGCCGCTTACAGAACTACATACACAAGGTGACGGCTGGCGATGGCGGGATGCGTTTGCCGGCAACGACCAAAGCCTTGCAGGACTTATTTCATTTTGCGCAGACGCAAGGCGCTAAACAGCCACCGTCAGCCTGGGCCACGCTCTTACAATCCGCTTTAAAGCATGCTGATTGGCCAGGGCAGCGTAGCCTATCGAGCCATGAGTATCAGGCGAGGAAGTCTTTTGATGGTGTTTTAGCCCAGCTCGCTAGCCTAGATGATCTGCTTGGCAATATCCCTGCCTCGCAGGCCATTATGCAGCTCTCTAAGCTCGCGCTAGCGAAGATCTTCCAGCCAGAGTCCACTCAAATTCCACGCTTGCAGGTGATGGGGATGTTAGAGGCCGCTGCGAGTCCGCTCGATGCGATGTGGGTGATGGGGATGAATGATCATGTCTGGCCGCCAGTGGCTAGGCCTAACGCGCTCATCTCCGCGCAATTACAGCGTAGTGCACAAACCCCGAACGCCAGTAGCGAGGTCCAGGACGCCTTTGCGAAGTCTATCCATCATCGTTTGATCCGAAGCGCCCGCCAGGTCATTTTTTCAAGTGCCAACCAGGACGGCGACCGGCAGCTGCGGCCAAGTCCGTTGATGCTAACGGTTCCTCTCGCGGCTCATGATGAGAGGCATGCCCAGACGCTCGCGGAGAGATTAGCGAAAGGCGTGCCCGACCAGGTCGAGAATAAGCCCTGGCAGTGGTTAGATGATCACCAGGCGCCGCCCGTGGAAGAGGGTGGCCACGTCTCGGGCGGCACGGGGCTATTGAAAGCGCAGGCGATCTGCCCGGCATGGGCTTTTTATCAGTACCGCCTCCATGCCAAGGCGCTAAGGGAGCCGGTCGATGGCCTAGATGCGATGGATAGAGGTAACCTCGTCCATCAGGTCTTGGAGGCCTTCTGGGCAGGACGAGATTCCGAATACCTGCAGCAGTTAAGTGACGCTGACATGCAAACGGCGCTTCAAAGCGCCGCTGGCGAGGTGTTGGCCCTATTTAATGAGGCGCATGATGAGGCCTTCTCCGCGATGTTCATGCAGCTCGAGAAAGAGCGTCTGGTCAAGCTCGTTGCGCGCTGGTTAGTTGATGTCGAAAAGAAACGCCCGATGGGTTTTACGGTGCAGGCGGTCGAGCGCAAGAAGACTATCCCGATCGAGAATATCTTGATCACTCTGGCCGTTGACCGGGTCGATCAGCTCTCTGATGGGCGCCTTCTTGTGATGGATTACAAGACGGGTACCGCGCTCGATTTTAAGAACTGGGCCAAGGCGAATATTACTGAGCCGCAGCTGCCAATCTATGCTGCCTTCATGATGGGGGACGCCGATGTTGCTGCGGTGTGTTTTGCCAAGGTGGTGCCAGATAAGGCAGGCTTCGCTGGGATCGCCGCAAGTGACGATGTGATTAAGGGGCCTTTGGTCTTGGACGACGTCAATGGGCGTAGGCTCTTTGATGAGACAAACTTCCCCGACTGGTCTGCGGTGATCGCCCACTGGAAGGCGAGTATCACCCGCACCGCGCAGGCGATTAAGTCTGGGGATGCGGCAGTCAAGTTCGAGCACGAGAAGCAGCTCACCTATTGCGAGGTCTTGCCCTTGCTTAGACTCGCTGAGCGACAGCTCCAGTTTGAGCATCATCAGGCGATTGAAGTCGCTATAGGGAAGGGCGCGGCATGACTGAGCAAGCGCTATTAGCCCAAGATACCGCCAACCGCGAGATCGCTCTCGCGTTAAGCTCATTCATTGTGGAGGCGCCAGCGGGGGCGGGGAAGACCGAGCTCTTAACGCAGCGCTATCTCAAGCTCCTTAACACCGTGGAGGCACCCGAGGAGATCATTGCGATCACCTTCACCAATAAGGCGGCTTCCGAGATGAAGAAGCGCATCATGGACAGCCTCATCATGGCGGATACTGGGATTTTGCCGTCGGAGCCCCATAAGGTCACGACCTTTGAACTAGGGCAGCAGGCCCTGGCGCGGTCAGCATCACTTAATTGGCACTTGCTTGCCACGCCATCACGCTTACGTATCTATACGATTGACTCGTTAAGCGGCAACCTCGCACGCCAGATGCCATTGCTGAGCCGTTTTGGCGCGCAGCCTGCGGTGCGTGATGACGCCAGCGTCTATTACCAGGAAGCGGCAACGCGCACCCTCGCCAATCTGGACGATGAGACCCATGGCCCTGTCGTTCAGGCGGCCCTGCGCCACTTTGATAATGACCACTACCGATTGAAGGCCTTGCTCGCGGATATGCTCGCGAAGCGTGATCAGTGGCAACCTTATGTGGTGAACCATAATGACGCATCGCTCGCCGAGGCCGCCCTGTATCAGCTGGTGATGCAGGACATGCAGGCAGCTAAGCGCATCATGAGTGAGCAGACCCAAGCAGACTTGATGCCGATCGCGCGTTATGCGGCATCTAACTTACCTTGTGATGTGTCGATTTCCTTGCTGCGCGATTGGGAGACGCCTATCCCACTGAAGCCAGAAGCGCTTGCTATGTGGCGCGCGGTGGCGGACTTGGTGCTCACGGGTAAGAACGAGTTTAGACTCAGTGTGAACGTAAATAACGGCTTCCCTGCAACGCCGGAAGGAAAGGCACACAAAGAACAATTTGCGTTAGTGATTGAGACGCTCCGTCAGACCCCCGGAATTGAAGCTGCCTTGGCTAGATTACGCGGACTTCCCACGCCCCAATACGATGACCAGAGCTGGGACATTGTTTCAGTCTTCGCGGACTTGCTCAAGATGGCCTCTGCTGAGCTATGGATGGCGTTTCAGCAGAATAAAGAGGTCGACTTTGTACAGATCTCACAGAACGCGCTCTTTGCCTTGAGTGACGCCGAGGAGATGCCGACCGACTTAGCCCTCAAGCTCGACTATAAGATTAAGCACTTGCTGGTCGATGAGTTTCAGGACACGAGTCCTACTCAGATTAAGCTCATTGAACAGCTCACCCAGGGTTGGATGACAGGCGATGGGCGCACCTTGTTCCTGGTGGGCGATCCGATGCAGTCGATCTATCGATTCCGTAAGGCGAACGTGGGTCTCTTCTTACGCGTGGTGCAGCAGGGCATCGGTGGCCTACTACTTCAGCCCTTGAAGCTCTGGCGGAATAACCGTTCGCACGAGCCCGTGATCGATTGGGTGAACAAGGCCTTCTCGATGGTATTCCCTGAAGATGACAGTGTTTCACGCGGCGCGATTGCCTACCGTCAGTTTGTGGCAAAACCAAGAGCACCTGCAGGTGCTGGTGTTACCGTGCACGCCATGCAGGGCGGCGCAGTACAAAGTGATGTTGATGAAGAGGGGCCGGAAGAAGAGCTCCCTGAAGCAGATGTGCGTGAGCAAGAAGCCAATAAGATCATTGAGATCATCAAGGCGACCTGGGCGGAAGATCCCAAAAGAAAGATCGCGGTCTTAGTCCGCGCCAGAAGTCATCTACATCGTTTGGTCGCTGAGATTCGTCGCCATCATGCGGACATTCAATTCCAGGCGGTGGAGATCGAGGAGCTCGCTAATCGGCAGGTGGTGCAAGACTTACTCTCGCTCACGAACGCACTCCATCAGCGTGCTGACCGGGTGCATTGGCTCGCGATCTTACGCGCGCCTTGGTGCGGCTTAAGCCTGGAGGATCTGCATCATCTGATGGGTCACGACCAGTACCGAACCGTGCTCGATTTGATGCAAGACGAAGTGCATGTCAACAAATTGAGTGAGGAGGGTCGTCAACGTTTGATGCATGTCCGTAAGGTCATGGAAGAGGCCTTAGCACATCGTGGCCGCATGAGCACCAGTCGCTGGGTGCGAGGGGTGTGGTTGATGTTGGGTGGCCCAGCTTGTCTATGGGAAGCGGGTGACGTGCGTGACGTGCAGGCCTTCTTCGATCGCATCGATAGGATGGAAGTCGCTGGCCAGTTTTCAACCGAGCAGCTGGCCTTGGAGGTTGAGAAACTCTACGCGGCGCCTGATGCGAAGGCACCCGATACCTTGCAGTTCATGACCATCCATAAATCGAAGGGCTTGGAGTTTGATACCGTTATCTTGCCGGGGCTTGATAAGACGACTGGCCGATCAGATCAGCCGCTCCTGATGTGGGAAGAGGTGCCAAGGGAGTCGCCTGGCATGGATGTGGCAGACGTGGACCTGGTGGTGGCGCCCTATGTGCCCAAGGGTAAGAATAAATCAGAGCAGTCGAGTATCTATGACTACCTCAAATCTTTAGAGAAGGAGCGTGCAGCCTATGAAGATGCGCGCGTGCTCTATGTTGCGGCGACACGCGCTGAGCGATGCCTGCACCTCTTAGGCGCGGTGAGCTTCAACAAAAAAGGCGAGCTACTTCCTAAGAAGAACACCTTTCTGGAGATGTTGTGGCCAGTCGTCTCAAGCGATTTTGCTGCTGAGAAGCTCGCTAACACATCGGCTGGCATGCACAAGGTCGACAGTGTGCAGGCTGTCACTAAGCTAGAAGAATTTGTGCCACAACTTGTGCGCTTAAGTCATCCAGGAGTGCCTTTATTGATGCAGGCGGAAGTGAACCATGTTGCCCAGCCCAGCAATGCGAGCTTAGATGAAGAGCAGGGTCTAGTGCTTGAAGCTGATATCGGCACCCTCACGCATCGCTATTTAGAGCTCATCGCAAGTCAAGGTTTGGCCGCTTGGCCCATCACCCGCCTGCTGCCATTAAAGCTCGCCATGCAGCGCTGGTTCACTGGTCAGGGATATGCCATGGCCGCCGCCAATCAAGGCGCTGATGGGGTCTTAAGCTTACTTGAAACAACGCTAGAGAGTGCCCGCGGGCAGTGGGTGTTGCGCTATCGTGAGAGCGCTAGGAATGAATTGCAGGTGGAGAGTCTTGCTGATAGCGGCTTGCAGGTACGCAAAAAAATCATCGATCGCACCTTCATTGAGGATGGCGTGCGCTGGATTGTCGATTACAAGACGATGGCTTTCGAAAGTAATGCGGATGAGGCTATTTGGAAGGTCGCTGCCGAGCAATATCGTCAGCAGCTCGAAGGCTACGCGAGCCTATTTATCGCTGAGGATCTGCCAATCAAGCTTGCCGTGTACTTTGTCAGTGTCGGTCAGCTTGTGACCCTCTAAGGGCGCGTTACTCTTTGAAGTGGCGTCTTACGTACCAGATCACAAAAATGAGCCCTGCGCCCGCAATCACGTAATGGAACTGGTGGAAGTAGACCTTGAGGCTCTCCCAGTTTTCACCCGCTTTAAACCCTGCTAGGGCCAGTAAGTAACACCAGATGAGTGAGCCCACAAAGGTGTAGCTGATGAACTTCGTCATATTCATGCGCGCAACGCCTGCTGGGAAGGCGATAAAGGTACGGACAGCAGGTAACAGACGCCCGATAAAAATAATGAGCTCGCCGTGTTTATTAAAGGCCTCATCAGCCCAGTTAAGATCCTTCGGGGAGATGAGTACCCATTTACCGTACTTCTCGACGAGCGGTCTGCCGCCATACATGCCTAAATAGTAAGCCGGAATCGAGCCGACGACGCAGCCTACTGCGCCAGCTAGGGCGACGCCCCAGAGGGTCATCTCGCCTTTAAAGGCTAAGAAGCCTGCGAAGGGCATGATGATTTCAGAAGGCAGTGGGATGCAGGCAGACTCAATGCCCATGAGTAAGACGATGCCGCCATACCCCATGGTAGAAATCACCCCCATAATCCAGGTAGCTAAAATTGCGACGAATTTTTCTAGCATTTATAGAAACTCTTTCATGATGTTTTTGATGAAGTCGGCACGGTGAACAATATCATCATAAGCGACCGTGATGCGTAATTTGTCTGGCCCATTCATGCGGCAACGGCGATCCCGTTGGAGTAAGGCAATGAGCTTGGTTGGATCTAAATCCGCGTGCTGGCTGAACTGCAATTGGATCGCACTATCGCTCGCATCAATCTTAATGATGCCAAGCGGTTTAGCGGCAACGCGAAGGCGGTGGCATGCCATCAGCGCTTCACCTTGCTCAGGTAGCAAGCCAAAGCGGTCAATGAGCTCCTCTTGCATGGTGTCGAGCTCGTCATCGTTGGTGCAATTAGCGAGGCGCTTATAGAGCACCAGGCGCTCATGCACGTCAGGGCAGTACTCGTTGGTGAGAAGGGCTGGTGTGTGTAAGTTAATCTCTGTGGTCACGCCCAGTGGCGCTGACAGGTCAGGCTCCTTACCTTCTTTTAAACGCTTCACGGCGTGAGACAGCATCTCTGAGTAGAGGTGGAAACCGATCTCTTGCATCTCGCCACTTTGTGAGTCGCCAAGGAGTTCACCCGCGCCGCGAATCTCTAGATCGTGCATGGCAAGGTGGAAGCCTGCGCCAAGGTCTTCTAGCAACTGGATCGCATCGAGGCGCTTTTGTGCCTGCGGCGTGATCTTGCGGTTAGGCTCTGTGAGTAGGTAAGCGTAAGCCTGGTGGTGTGAGCGACCGACACGGCCACGTAGTTGATGTAACTGTGCCAAGCCAAACATGTCCGCGCGGTTCATGATAATGGTGTTCGCCGTTGGCACGTCAATCCCCGTTTCGATGATGGTGGTACAGAGCAGTAAGTTCGAGCGCTGGTGGTAGAAGTCACGCATCACGTGCTCTAGCTCGCGCTCTCGTAACTGACCATGGGCAACGCTAATACGTGCCTCGGGCAAAATACGCTCAAGCTTCTCACGCATGGAGTGGATAGTGTCCACCTCGTTATGTAAGAAGTAGACCTGACCACCCCGTTTGAATTCACGCATCGCCGCCTCACGGATGATGCCCTCAGAGTAATCGGTTGCGAAAGTCTTAATGGCCAGACGTTTTTGTGGTGGGGTCGTGATCACGCTAAATTCGCGCAAGCCCTCCATCGCCATGCTCAAGGTACGTGGGATCGGGGTCGCGGTGAGGGTAAGCACATCAACTTCTGCACGGAGCGCCTTGAGCTGCTCTTTCTGACGCACACCAAAGCGGTGCTCCTCATCCAAAATCACAAGGCCTAAATTATCAAATTTCACATCCTTAGAGATGAGGCGGTGGGTGCCGATGATGATGTCGATGCTGCCATCGGCCAAACCCTTAAGTGCTTCCGCTTGTTCTTTGGCTGTGCGGAAACGTGAGATCTCGGCGACCTTGATCGGCCACTCGGCGAAGCGGTCACTAAAGTTTTGGTAATGTTGTTCGGCAAGTAGCGTGGTTGGCACAAGCACCGCAACCTGGCGACCACCCATGACCGCGACAAATGCGGCGCGTAAGGCTACCTCCGTCTTGCCAAAGCCCACGTCACCACAGACTAGACGGTCCATTGGGCGGCCAGATTGCATGTCGCTAATCACGGCCTCGATCGCGGAGAGTTGGTCTGGTGTTTCCTCAAACGGAAAACCTTCGGCAAACGTCTCGTAGTCGTGCAGGCTTAATGTGAAGGCATGACCCTTGCGCGCAGCACGCTGTGCATAGAGATTAAGTAGCTCTGCCGCGGTATCGCGGATCTGTTTAAGCGCTTTCTTCTTAGCCTTTTCCCAGTTGCCGGATCCTAAGCGATGGAGCGGCGCTGACTCTGGCGGGCCGCCTGAGTAGCGTGAGATCAGGAAGAGCTGAGATACGGGGACATAAAGCTTGTCGTCGCCCGCATACTCTAGCAGCAAGAACTCGGTTTCGCCCTCACCAAAGTCTAGATTAATCAGACCACGATAACGACCGACCCCATGCTGTTCGTGCACCACGGGATCGTTTTCACGGAGCTCAGAGAGGTCCTTGAGCATCCCCTCTGTACTGCGCGCTTTTTCTTTTTCACGGCGGCGTTGCTGACGCACTGTGGCGGCGTAGAGTTCAGCCTCGGTAATGATGGCGACGTCTTTATATTGGAAGCCGCTATGCAGCGTCGTGACCCCCAGCATGAGCTTGGCGCCGCTGGTATTAAAGTCTTCCCAGCTCTCACACAGTTCAGGTTTGATGCCTTGGTCGGTTAAGAGCTGCAGTATGGTTTCGCGTCTGCCAAGACTCTCAGCAGCAATGAGGATACGGCCCTTAAAGCCCTTAATCATCGCCTCTAACTTATGGAGCGGCTTCTCTGCTCGGCGTTCGATATCAAGCTCAGGCAATCCTGAGGTCGCCTCATCGTGATTGATCGTGAGGCGAGGGTAGTTGCGTGATTGGGCAAAGAAGGCATCGGCTTTAATCAGCAGGGTTTCTGGGGTGAGGATCGGGCGCTCAACGTCATGGGCGAGCAGGCGATAACGCGACTGTGCCTCAAGCCAAAAGCTCTGTGCCGCGTGATCCAAATTTCCATGCAGGCAAAGCACGGTTTGTTCGGGTAAATAATCGAGTAGTGTTGCCGTTTTCTCAAAAAAGAGTGGCAAGTACCATTCGATGCCACCGCTGGCGATCCCTTTACTTACATCCTTATAGATGCGGCTCTTCGAGGGGTCGCCCTCAAATCTCTCGCGGAAGTTTTGTCTAAAGAGCGCGATGCCTTGATCATCTAGCGGGAACTCGCGGGCAGGCAACAGCCTAATTTCAGGCACCGGGTAGAGGCTGCGCTGTGTGTCGACATCAAAGGTGCGGATGGTCTCGATTTCATCATCGAACAAATCTAGACGAAAGGGCAGGCCGCTCCCCATGGGGAAAAGGTCGACGAGGCCACCGCGGACGCTGAACTCACCAGGGCTCACGACTTGGCTCACATGGTGATAGCCTGCCTCGGCACACTGTTTTCTCAAGGCTTCGATATCGAGCTTCTGCCCTTTCTTGAGCATGAAGCTGTTAGCCGCCAAGTAGGCCATCGGTGGTAACTGAATCAGCGCTGTGCCGACAGGCACGATGACCACGTCACAATTGTTCTGGCTCACCTGGTAGAGCGTCGATAGGCGTTCTGAAATAAGATCCGGGTGCGGCGAGAAGTGGTCGTAGGGCAGTGTTTCCCAGTCAGGCAACAAGTTGACGACTAAGGCTGGTTCAAACCAGGGAATTTCTTCGAGCAGGCGCTGCGCATCGAAGGCGTTGGCTGTGATGATGGCAAGGGGTGTTTTGCTTTTATTGGCTTTAAGCTCAAGCGCTAATTGTGCGAGGGCCGCACTATCTAAGCCAGCGCAGGTCTTGTCTATCTTTTTGGTGCTACCTTGTGCCGGAACGGCTAAGGAAAACTGCATGAAGTCTTGCCACGCGTGATAACGAAAGAAGACGTATTATAGCCGTAGCGTGGCAGCCACGGCTATGAATAAGATCGTGTTTTAGTGTGCGCGTGTTATTTGTGAAGCGCGCTAATTTGCGCTTCGGCCGCAATCCAGTAATCACTCGGATTGCCAGCAAAACCATTATTCAGCGCGATGTAATAAGCGGCGACTTCCGTCATCTTATAAAGCGCCTCTGGACTCGGCTTGGTTTTTTTAACTGCAGGTTTTTTAGGTGTTGCTTTTTTGACAGCAGGCACTTTTTTAGCGACTACTTTTTTTGGTGCTGGCTTTTTCGCAGCAGCGGTCTTGGTGGTGCTTGGTTTCTCAGTTTTGCTGATGGCCATCTTCTTTCCTTTCAAGTTAACGATAAAACTTTTAAGAACGCCCACAAAGGGTAAGTGTGGTTGAAGTATGCGAATTTAATACCAGTTCTAGCAAAAGATTGTTTTGCTAGAACCTTAATGCAAGCTTAAGGGATTAACCTAGTAGCTTTTTGAAGAACGCGCCGATTGCGCCAAAGAGACCTTGGCTTTGCGCTTTTGCTGGCGCAGCAGCTGCAACTGGCGTTGCTGAGACTGGTTTAGCAGCGACTGCTTTTGGTGCTGCAGGTTTCTTCGCTACCGCTGGTTTTTTAGCTGCAGGTTTCTTCGCTACCGCTGGTTTTTTAGCTGCAGGTTTCTTCGCTACCGCTGGTTTTTTAGCTGCAGGTTTCTTTGCAACCACTGGTTTTTTAGCTACCGCAGCTTTTGGCGCTGCAGGTTTTTTCGCAGCTACGGCTGGTTTTGCTACTGCAGTCGTTATTTCGTTTGTCGCCATTTTCAATCCTCTTCAATTTCAAAGAAATATCTTGGTTAATTTTGTGTTGCGATAAATGCTTAAACAGAAGTAAAACACAGTTTACGTGTTTTGCCAAACTACCCAATCTTTTTAAGCGGTTCCTCCGACGGTGAGCCCGTCAATTCTTAAGGTTGGTTGTCCTACGCCAACAGGGACGCTTTGTCCTTCCTTGCCGCAGGTGCCAACGCCGCTGTCTAGTTCCATGTCGTTACCGATCATGGACACCCGGGTCAGTACGTCAGGACCGTTACCAATCAACGTTGCGCCTTTGACTGGGTAGGTGATCTTTCCATCCTCAATCATATAAGCTTCTGCCGCGCTAAACACGAACTTGCCGCTGGTGATGTCCACTTGCCCACCACCAAAATTAGCCGCGTACAAACCTTTTTTAACCGACTTAATAATCTCTTCTGGCGGCATGTTGCCGTTGAGCATGTAGGTGTTGGTCATCCGTGGCATGGGGATGTGGGCATAAGATTCGCGGCGGCCGTTGCCGGTGAGGGGCATCCCCATCAGGCGGCTGTTAAGGCTGTCTTGAATGTACCCCATTAAGATGCCGTCTTCAATTAATACGGTGCGCTGTGTTGGGTTGCCTTCGTCATCGAGGCTGAGTGACCCGCGACGATTGCTAATCGTCCCGTCGTCGACCACGGTGACGCCTTTGGAGGCGACGCGCTGACCAATTTTTCCGGAGAAGGCTGAGCTACCCTTGCGGTTAAAGTCGCCTTCTAGCCCATGACCAATGGCTTCGTGTAGCAAGATGCCAGGCCATCCAGCACCCAGCACCACCGTCATATTGCCTGCCGGCGCAGGGCGCGCATCTAAATTGACCAGTGCCTGATGGACGGCTTTTTCTGCATAGTCTTGTAAGACGGCGTCCGTAAAATAAGCGTAATCAAAGCGACCACCACCACCTGCAGAGCCTTGCTCGCGCCGGCCATTACTTTCAGCGATCACATTAATCGACAGACGCACTAAAGGACGTACATCAGCGGCCATCACACCATCGTGACGCGCCACCATGATGACTTCATACTCGCCAGCGATGGAGGCTGTGACTTGCGAGATGCGCGGATCTATCTTACGCGCATAAGTTTCAAGCCGTTCGAGTAGCTTGACTTTAGCCTCCGCACTTAATGATGCGATCGGATCTTGCGGGATATAAAGTTGCGGGGCATCTAGCTGATGAATGACACCAGTTTTGTTCGCTTCAAAGCTGTCTGCGCCGATATTCGCAATGGCTTTTGTTGCATTCGCCGCTTGTTGAAGTGCGGGTAGGTTGATGTCGTCTGAGTAAGCGAAAGCGGTTTTTTCACCGCTAACCGCACGCACACCAACGCCTTGGTCGATGCTAAAGTTTCCTGACTTAACCTGACCCTCTTCCAGGCCCCAACTCTCAGCGCGACTGTACTGAAAGTAAAGGTCAGCATAGTCAATGTCATGCGTCATGATGTTGCCAAGCACGGACTGCAGGGCAGGGACGTCTAGGCTAGCGGGGTCGAGCAGTGTTTCAGTGGCTGTGCTGAAATGACTCGCCTGTTCTATCGTTTGGTTGTCTGGTTTCATTTGAAGACAGTGCGGTGGGTGAGTGCAGGCAAGCTCTTACGTAAGCTTGCTTGGTAGTCTAAGTTCATCGATGCGATGACGACGCCTGAGCCACGTGGTAAGCGGTCAAGCACCACGCCCCAGGGGTCAACAATCATGCTATCACCATGTGTCTCACGGCCTGATGCATGGTAGCCGCCTTGAGCGGGGGCTAATACATAGCATAGGTTCTCAATAGCACGCGCGCGTATCAGCGTTTCCCAGTGCGCTTTGCCTGTCGTCTCGGTGAACGCAGAGGGGACTAGAATTAAGTCTACGTTACCCATGGCACGATAAAGCTCAGGGAAGCGCAAATCATAGCAAATCGATAAGCCAATTTTGCCGAAGGGACTGTCAACGGTCACCACTTGATTGCCTGGTACGATGGTGGATTCCTCATGGTACTTTTCATTACCGAGGTTAAGGCCGAATAGGTGAATCTTGTTATAACGTGCCACCAACTTACCTTTGTTGTCGTAAACCATGCAGGCGTTATAAACCTTGCCCTTGCTTTCTGACTGAATCGGAATTGAGCCAGCCACAATCCAAACGTCACGTTTTTTTGCGATCGCTGATAAGAATTGCTGAATCTGACCACTACCTTCTTGCTCGGCAGCCTTGACCTTGTCGGTATCCTTAACGCCCATGATGGCAAAGTACTCTGGCAACACAATCAACTTGGCACCTTGCTCGGCGGCGATTTTAATTAAGCGCTCAGCCTCACTTAAGTTGGCGGCAACGCTTGGCCCAGAGGCCATCTGTATGCCTGCAATCTTCACGATCCCCGCGGCAGTCGGCGTTGCTTTTGAGTGGTTGGTCCTGGATTTAATGGCCATATTGTATTTCCGTTGAGTTGCTCAATTTATTTTTTAATATCATACCCGAGATTCACGCCCAGGCTTATCTGCCTAAGGGCTGGGGTGAGTTGCTTGCGGGGGGCGCCTTGCTCTCTTTTTCTTGTGGGTCACTCCATGTGCCCACGATCTCATACTGGGTCTCTGCAATTTTATTGAGTGGATCCTTGAGGATCTTTTGCGCGATATAGGCTGCAGCGCCAACCGCTGGGCCGCCTGCGAAGGCGGCCAAGGATAGCGTGTCACTGATATAAGGCTTGGCCTTCACGTAGAGATGCTGTGTCTCTTTATTGATGTCCACTTCACCTTTAATTTCCACTTTCGCGGTTGGACCATCCATTTTGAAGTTGTCGCTATACATGATGCCGCGCTCAATATTGACGTCAGCGTTAATCTTGTCGAACGTAAAGCCGCTGCTGAATAAATCTTTAAAGTCTAGCGTTAATCTTCTTGGTAAGTTCTGAAGGCTGAGCACGCTAAATAAACGACCCACGCCAGGCTCGACTTGTAAGATTTGACCCTTCTTGGCATCCACATGGAGGCTCCCTGATAAGTTCGTAACGTCGAACTCATGCGGGCTGCCAGCCCATCTAAGTTGGCCTGTGACTTCGGCAGAGCCGCCTTTAATGATGTCGCCGTAATTGAGTCGATTGAGCGCTTTACCTACGTCATTCATCTGCCAATCAAATCGTAACTTGGTGTTGGGGTTGCGCTTCCAGTTGCGCCACTCACCATTGGCATTGATCACGCCGTCGGGTGTAGTGAGCTTGAGTTTATCGATGCCCCAGTTACCAGATTGTTCTTGCGCTTGCAGCTCCATACGCCCCAGCTTTTTCTTGCCGATCTCAAAGTTGTCAGCGGTAATGTCCAGCGCTGGATACTTGAAGGTGAGTTGTTTTACTGCGCCATTATTCGCTTTTGTTGCATCGGGTTTAAGTCCTGGGATGGTGAGCGAAGAAAGGTTAGCGATCATTTTGCCGTTACCGTCTCTGACCCACTTCATGTCACCAGTGATCTCACTACTTCTAAGGTTCATGATCCAGGCATTGTCTGCGGCTCTAGCATTGAGCTTGAGTGCGTTGATTCGGTGGTCAAAAATATCAAAGCGACCTACGGATAAATCGATGTTATCTATCGCGATGCTGTTCGTCTGTCCATTGCCAGTAGACTTATCGAACTGATCTAACCAGTCATCCAAATCTAACTCTTCAAACTTAGCATGCAGTGACAGGCCTTTTTGATTAGGTAGCTGCGGCTCAATGTTGATCCCAATGTCGCCGCGATCAATTGTTGTGAGCCCGTTTTGTGAGGTGCGCACAAGCATTGCATTGATGTTGTTCCCCAGCGTGAATTTGACGGTGTCTTGGGTTTCGCTACTCGGTTTCTTCTCAATTAATAGCGGCATGGCTTCTTGAGGTTTTTTAGCAAAAGGTGCGGGGAGGTTAGAGCTTAAGCCAACTAGGTTGCTGCGGATCGTGACTTCTGACTGATTGTTGCTCACTTGGGCCTTGGCAGACCAGTCAGCGTCGCCGCTGACGGAGGTAGGGACGAGGTTAGCAAAAGCTTTTCTTAAGCCGGTATCGGTTAAATGGCCGTTTGCAGCAATTTGGATGACCTTATTTTTATCGGTGGCGACGCTAAACTGTGCCGGCGCACCGTAGATCCAGCTGTTGATGTTATTAGCGTTAACAGAAGACTCTGTGAACTCAGCAACCCCATTGATCTTTGTGATCTCAGGGATGCTGTCCGCGAGCATGCTCCCATTTTCAATGGCATAAGATCCCTTTACTTTGGCAGCGCTGCTGTTCATGAGGGGGATATGTAAGGCTAGGCTTAGCTTGCTGTTGCCTGATGTTTTAAGGTTCTTGGTGAAGCCGTTCGCCATTTTTTCTATAGGGCTGCTGTTGATAAACTTAATGACTTCGGCAACAGGCCCTTGTACCTCACCGGTGATATCAAGCAATGTGTTATCGACAATCATGTCTGGGATGGTCAGTTTGGTATTTTTAATTTCAGCCCCAAAGAAATGGCCGCCGCTCGCCCGGAGCTCCATGCGTTTTCCTTCGAATAGTAAATCAAGTTTAACCCCTTCAATTTTTGGCCAGCCTTCGGTGTAATCTACCGCTAAATCGTTGACGTCACCTGTGACTTTGAACATCCCCGTTTTGTTATCAGCAAATGGGTAGTCGTTCAAGTTACCCTTCATTTTGAAGTTCACATTCTGAGCATTCCCAGAGAGGATTGATTTATCTAGCCATGTAATGGTGTCCTTACCAATGGCATGGATAGGGTAATAGAATCGAGCATTCTTAAGATCAATATGTGACGCGCTGCCGCTGAGGTCTACAACATGGCTTGTGCCGTCAGAAGAGATCTGACCATTAAACTCTGCCATTAAATGAGGATTCTTGATGGCAAGGTCTTTGACTTCCACGGCTAAGGTTTTATGTTTGTGTTTCCAGTTAATCTGTCCCGTGAGGCTGTCTGCTGGGATGGGCCAGCGCAAAACATCATCGAAACTGAGTGTTGCAGCTTGAGTATTGAGGGTGAGCTTACCCAGATCCTGGTCGGCATCAAGCTTGCCTGTTAGGTTATGAAAGCCCGGGATAGAGAGTGTCTTGTATGGACTCATACCCAAGCCTGAGAAGTCTGCGTGAATTGCATATTGGGGCAGGGTGTTGCCCTTACTCTTCCATGTGAGCTTAAGGTTGGTTAATTTGCCGACGGGATTCGTTTGTTTTAAGGCGTTTTCAACAGGACTTGGCAAGGTGAAATAAGGGCTGAGCTTCCCAAGCGTTTCAAGTTGAATTTCATCAAGCAAGACGTTGCCTTCTAGCCACTCCTCTTTCTTGACGTTGCGTTCTCGGATCGAAAATTTTCCGCTGCGCATATTTAAATCGTCAGAGGTGACCACCTTGATGCCTTCGCCTTGGATTTCTTGGCCGTCTTTTTGACGTATCCATTTCAATCGGCCGGCAATGCGATTGAAGCTATTCTCTACGTCGCTGTATGGCAGTCTTGTCACTACCTTGTCTAATGCAACGTCAGTCGTGAAGCGCTCTACTTGACTGTCTGCAAAATCCACCCAGAATTGCGCCGCGCCATGGCCTTCGCGCAAGTCGAATGGGTAGTCTAGCCAGTTGCGCCAAGCTGCGATGTCTGTGCCGTCAGCTTTTGCATAAACACTGCCATGCCATGACTCAATTTGACTGACGTCTTTGCCAAACACCCTGCCGCGAATATCGATGGGTTTTGAGGTAGCCGCTGAAGGAATGGCGCGTAAGCTAAAGTTATGGTGGCCACGGAGGCTATCCCAGGCCGGGTTTTCGAGGGCTAGATTTAGTTTATCTAAATTCAAAGCTGGTGCACCGCGTAGGTCGTCTTGCCAAATGATATTGGCATCAATGACGTTTACTTGAGCTTGACGCAATAGCCAGTTAGGGAATTCAGGTTTGGATGGTCCGCTCATCGACACCCCGGCCACGTAAATCGTTCCGTCTTTTTCTCGGCGGATCGTGAGCTCGGGTTGGTAGATCGAAAAAGACGCGAGGCGTGGCTCAAGTAGTGGGATGCTTGTCCAAGACAGGCTGCCCTCAATATGTCGTAAGCTGAGTGCAATCCGATTTTCTTTGTCGTAAATATCGACGTTAAAAACAGAGAGGTGAGGGTTTAAATTGTCCCAGTTGGCATAGATATTACCGATAGTGACTTTTTGGCCAAGAATTTGAGATAAGCCCTGAACGATTTTTGGCTTGTAATCATCAATGTGGGGAAGGACAAAGTACCGTAATCCGATGATCGATAACAAGCCCAGGAAAACGAATGTTCCTAGTGCTATATAAGCGACTCGATATGACCAGATAAGCGATTTTTTTATCATGAATTTCTATTGTAATTGTTTTTGAGCCTGAGGCGAGTCCATTGAGTTCTTTCACCTATGACGCATAGCCTACATTCTACTCTATGCAGGGTTTTCTATCTGTTACTTATCGAACAAACAAGTGATGATGTGAGGCTACATGCTTTAGAATAACGTCTTTGTTAAAAGTTGGCTGACGTGATGCGCAAATATTCACGTTAAAGAGAAAGGCAAGTTTGATTCAATTTAAAAATCTCACTTTAACGCGTGGCGTCAAAGTGCTGGTTGAGGGGGCATCGTTTCAGCTTCATCCGGGGCATAAGGTTGGTTTGACTGGCGCTAATGGCGCAGGAAAATCAAGTTTGTTTGCTATGTTGCGCGGTGAATTACACCCTGAGCATGGTGACCTAGAAATGCCGCCTAACTGGGTGATTGCGCATGTGGCACAAGAGACACCTGCTTTATCTCAGGCTGCCATCGAGTTTACCTTGGACGGTGATGTTGAGCTGCGTTCGATTGAGACTGCTTTGGTTGAGGCAGAAGCTAAACACGAAGGCGAAAAGATCGGTGAGTTACACGCACGGTTTAGCGAAATTGGCGGTTATTCAGCGCGCGCACGCGCTGCGGAGCTGTTAGATGGCCTTGGCTTCAAGAATGCTGATTTAAGTCGTCCCGTTTCTGATTTTTCAGGTGGCTGGCGCGTCAGACTCAATTTGGCACGTGCGCTGATGTGCCGCTCAGACTTGCTATTACTTGATGAGCCGACTAACCATTTGGACTTGGACGCCGTAATTTGGCTGGAGACATGGCTCAAGGAGTATCGTGGCACCTTGGTGCTCATTTCTCATGACAGAGACTTCTTAGACGCGATTGTGAACCATATCGCCCACATCGAACAACAGCGCCTCACGCTATACAAAGGTGGTTATTCAGACTTTGAACGCCAACGTGCAGAACGTCTTGCACAGCAGCAATCCATGTATGAGCGTCAGCAGCGCAATGTTGCCCATTTACAAAGTTATATTGAACGCTTCCGTGCCAAGGCCACTAAAGCCCGTCAAGCACAAAGTCGTATCAAAGCCCTTGAGCGGATGGAAATGATTTCAGCGGCGCATATTGATACGCCATTTGATTTTAGCTTTAGAGAAATGCAAAACGTGCCAGACCCATTGTTGGTGCTCGATGATGTGAGCGTCGGTTATGGCGACACCACCATCTTAAGCAACATAGAGCTGGCGCTTCGGCCGGGTGAGCGGCTTGGTCTCTTGGGTCGCAACGGTGCGGGTAAGTCTACTTTAATTAAGCTTCTTGCAAGCGAGCTTGCCATGAAGTCTGGTAAGCGCGTTGAAGGCAAAGACTTAAAGATTGGTTACTTTGCGCAGCATCAGTTAGAACAGCTTCGTCTTGATGAGTCTCCGCTTGAGCATATGCAGAAGTTAGATCCTGAGACGCGTGAGCAGGAGCATCGTAATTACTTGGGTGGCTTTGATTTTAAGGGAGACATGGCAAGCTCACCATGTGGGCCATTCTCCGGTGGCGAGAAATCTCGCCTGGCTTTGGCTTTGCTGATTTGGACGCGTCCTAACTTACTCTTGCTTGATGAGCCGACCAACCATTTGGACTTGGAAATGCGCCATGCGCTCACGGTCGCCTTGCAGGAATATCAGGGCGGTGTGGTGATTGTGTCGCATGATAGAGCCATGCTTAGAGCCACTTGCGACAAGTTTATGTTGGTTGCACACGGCAAAGCAGAAGTGTTTGATGGCGACTTGGATGACTACAAAGATTGGCTCAATGCGCAAAAGCTAGCGGATAAGCAAGGTCTAGAATCAAGCAAAGAAGTACCAGTCTCTGCTAACAAGGTGGATAGGGCGCAAAGCAAGGCGGATAGGCAGGCACGTATTGCCGAGCGTCGCCCACTACTCAAAGAAACCGAACAGATTGAAACCAATATGACGAGGTGGGAACAAGATAAATCGGCGATAGATCACAAGCTCGCAGATCCTGATTTATATGCCCAAAGCGATAAAAGCGTTTTGCAAGATTTGCTTAAACGCCAAGCTGAATTGATGCAGCAATTAGAAACGGCAGAGATGCGCTGGCTAGAATTACAAGAAATGCTCGAAGCATTGCCCGCGATTCAATAAAAATATTTAGTGTAGATAGAGAACTCAAACATGGCTAACCAATACTCTAAGAACTTAAGCTTACTCCACGCCCTTTGCTTGGCAGAAGGTCACACCGAGCAAGATGCGCCGCTCAGTAGCAACTTGGATGACTATGATCCGGTCAAGGCAGCGAGCTATCTTGCTTGCTACATTACTGCGAAGGCGATTAAAGAGGCCTCGCGTTCGCCAGCTGATGAGCGTTACGATAACTTTGATATGCTCAGCGTTTACCAAGCATTTGCTTTAATGGTTTACGCTTATCTGGTCTTGCCATTAGGCGCCGAGGATGTGGTGGCGGATTTAGAGCAAGATCAAATCGTCATCGCTAAGTCTCTCTTTGCTGAACTGACGAACGAAGAACTCGCAGATATTGTGGAGTCTGGCATGCGTAAATTCCACTTGATTGGCGATGCGGATGCTGAGCATTGGACGCACTTCCGTGAAGACTTTGATAAGGCCGTGATTGCTTTCTTGGTTGCAGGTACGGACGATGCGGCCCCATTTGAAAAAGAAGAGCTGATCCCTGTATTGGGCGCCTTCTTGAGTATGCTATGTGAGGCGTTTGCCTAAGCTAATCGTTAAACTCGCCGTGCACGTAATACCAGCGTCCTGCAATCCTTCTAAATTGGCTGATTTCGTGAAGTTTCTCGGTTTTGCCGTTGTCTTTGTAGTGAGCAATAAACTCGACAATTGCTTGGTCGTCGTTAGGTTCGAAGCGCTTCACCTCAAGCCCTAGCCATTTAGTACGGTCGTTTGCTAGGTTGAGGTATTTCGGTCTGGTATTAGGGTGCCACGTGTTGAGTAAGTATTCTTCTAAACCCAATACATAAGCGCTGTAGCGAGACCGCATGAGTTTTTCAGCATTGGGTGCGCCAGTGCTTAGGTGATAAGGCTCGCAGCAGTCTTGATAAAGCGCGCCGCTTCCGCATGGGCAATCAATTTTGATAACGGGCTTAGGCAATCTCGCGCGTTTCTTTAAATTCAATCTCTGGGTAACGCTCTTGTGCCATTTGTAAGTTCACGCGATTTGGCGCGAGATACACATAATCATCTGCGCTATCGAGACCTACGTTAAAGCCGTATTTATCAGCGATGGCTTTTAGATCAGCGTCGCTGCCTTTTAGCCAGCGCGCGGTGTGGCAGTCATAAGGCTCAAATATCATGTCAACGCCGTATTCGTGCTCAAGGCGGTGTGCTACTACGTCAAATTGCAAGATACCCACTGCACCCAAAATCAAGTCATTGGAGAGTAGGGGGCGGAATAATTGGGCTGCGCCTTCTTCCGATAGTTGTTTGAGCCCGATTTGTAACTGCTTCATCTTCATCGGATTTTTAATGCGTGCACGGCGGAAAAACTCAGGCGCGAAAGAAGGGATGCCAATGAATTTTAAGTTTTCACTTTCAGTAAAAGTGTCGCCGAGTTTGATGGTGCCGTGGTTAGGAATACCAATAATATCCCCAGAGTAGGCCTCGTCCATCGTTGTACGGTCTTGCGCCATAAAAGTAATCGCGTTGTTGACGGAGATTTGCTTGCCTGTGGCCACTTGTTTGATTTTCATGCCACGTTCAAAGCGGCCTGAACATACACGCAAGAATGCAATACGGTCGCGGTGTTTTGGGTCCATGTTGGCTTGAATCTTGAACACAAAGCCTGAGAATTTCGCTTCATTTGGTGCGACTTCGCGTGTCGCAGTTTTTCGGGCTAGTGGGGCAGGGGATAGCTCAACCACGGCATCTAATAAAGATTGCACGCCAAAGTTGTTAATCCCTGAGCCAAAAAACACAGGAGTTTGTTTGCCGCTTAAATAGCGTTCTTTATTAAAGGTGTTTGATGCGCCGCGGACTAACTCAATATCAACGCGTAACTCTTCAGCTTGGCGACCAAGCAGTTCGTCTAGGCGTGGGTTATCTAGGCCCTGAATCACTTCCGACGTGCCTTTTTCTGCGCGCGGATCAAAGAATGACACCACATCGTTGTATAGGTGATACACGCCGCGGAAACCTTTACCCATCCCAATCGGCCAAGTCATTGGCGCACACTCCATGCCGAGTGTGGATTCAATTTCGTCTAATAATTCAATTGGCGGACGGCTTTCGCGGTCTAGTTTATTGATGAAGGTGATAATTGGCGTGTCGCGCATACGGCATACATTGAGTAGCTTGATCGTTTGCGTCTCAACGCCATTCACTGAGTCAATCACCATCACTGCTGAGTCAACAGCGGTTAGTGTGCGGTAAGTATCTTCCGAGAAGTCATCATGGCCTGGAGTGTCCAGCAAATTAATCATGTGCTCACGGTATGGAAACTGCATGACCGATGAAGTCACCGAGATGCCACGTTGTTTCTCAAGTTCCATCCAGTCAGACGTCGCATGACGTGCGGCTTTACGGCCACGCACTTCACCTGCAACTTGAATCGCACCACCGAACCATAACAGTTTTTCGGTGAGCGTCGTTTTACCCGCATCAGGATGCGAAATAATGGCAAAGGTACGGCGGCGGGTAATTTCTTCTGGTAAGGATGACATGGCCAAAATCTAGATGCGAAAAAAGCGCTATTCTATCCGAAATAGCGCTTAATCCGAAGGTAAAGCTGGTCTTAAAGGATAGGTTGTTTCAGTTGCTCAAGAATCGCTGGGTTATCAAGCGTCGAGATATCAGAGGTAATTTCCTCACCTTTTGCCAGACTGCGCAATAGGCGTCGCATGATCTTACCAGAACGTGTTTTTGGTAAATTGTCACCAAAACGGATCTCGTCTGGTTTAGCAATTGGCCCAATCTCTTTACCAACCCAGTCACGCAGTTCAGCCACAATCTTTTTCGCGGCTTCGCCTTCTGGGCGCGAGCCTTTAAGCACCACGTAAGCGACGATAGACTCACCCTTGATCTCATGCGGTTTACCCACAATCGCTGCTTCTGCAACGAGTGGGTTGGCTACTAAAGCGGACTCAATTTCCATAGTACCAAGGCGATGACCTGACACGTTAAGCACATCATCGATACGCCCCATAATCCAGTAGTAACCATCTGCGTCGCGGTGCGCTGAGTCGCCTGCTAGGTACAAGCCATTTAACTCTTCAGGGAAGTAAGATTTTTTGAAGCGTTCAGGATTGCCCCAGATGGTTCGAATCATTGAAGGCCAAGGTTTTTTAGCGACCAGCAAGCCGCCCCCAGTGCCTTCAATGTGGGTGCCATCTTCGTGAACGATGTCCATCATGATGCCAGGCAGAGGCATGGTGCATGAGCCTGGTTTTGCATCAATAGCCCCAGGAAGTGGCGCCAGCATATGTGCGCCAGTTTCTGTTTGCCACCAAGTATCCACAATCGGGCAACGCTCATTACCCACAACAGTGTGATACCACATCCAAGCTTCTGGATTGATTGGTTCGCCCACGGTGCCTAGCAAGCGTAAGCTTGAAAGGTTGTATTGTTTAGGTAAGTCACCACCCAATTTAATGAGCGAGCGGATTGCTGTTGGCGCCGTGTAGAACACGCTGACTTTGTGCTTTTCAATCATCTGCCAGAAGCGACCAGCGTCGGGGTAGGTTGGGATACCCTCAAAGATTACCTGCGTTGCACCTAGTGATAATGGGCCATACGCTACATAGCTGTGGCCAGTAATCCAGCCCACGTCTGCGGTACACCAAAATACGTCGCTATCTTTGTAATCAAAAACCCACTTGATGCTCATTAGGGCGCCAAGCAAGTAGCCGCCTGTCGAATGTTGTACGCCTTTAGGAGTGCCTGTAGAGCCTGATGTGTAGAGGATGAATAGGGGATGTTCTGCGTTGACCCATGTTGGTTCGCAAACGTCAGAAGCGTTGCTTTCTAGCTCATGCCACCAAAGGTCACGGCCGTTAATCCAAGCCACTTCTGATTTGGTACGCTGACAAACGATGACTGTTGTCACAGCTTCGCAGCCACCTAAAGCCAACGCTTCATCTACCGCGGTTTTAAGTACAACTGCTTTGCCCCCGCGCATACCAGCATCTGCAGTGATGACTAATTTAGCGCCAACGTCGGTAATGCGTTCGTGTAAGCTTTTGGATGAAAAGCCGCCAAATACGACTGAGTGAATGGCGCCAATGCGTGCGCAGGCTTGCATGGCAATCACTGCCTCGATGCCCATTGGTAGGTAAATGATGACGCGGTCGCCTAAGGCGATGCCTTGGTCTTTAAGCGCATTCGCAAATCGGCAAACGCGTTGGTGAAGTTGCTTGTAAGTGAGTTGAGTCACTGAGCCATCATCTGCTTCAAAAATAATGGCAGTTTTGTCTCCTTTGCTTGCAAGGTGACGGTCGATACAGTTGTAGGAGGCGTTTAGTTCACCATCATGAAACCAGCGATAAAAAGGCGCTTTGCTTTCATCTAAAATTTGGGTGAAGGGTTTGTGCCAATCAAGTTCGGTACGGGCTAGGTTAGCCCAAAAGCCTGTGTAGTCTTGCTCAGCTTGTTTGCATAGGGCTTGGTAAGCGGCTAATCCAGAAACGGTCGCATTTTGTTTGAACGCAGGAATAGGCGCAAACACGCGGTTTTCAGATAGCACGGACTCGATTGATGACATTGCATTTCCCCCGATAGAACTTTAATTATTTTTATATGAATAGGTTTAGAATTTATAAGAGGGATAATAACATTTTCAAAGTCTATTTCTAGCCACTCAACCGCATTTTTAATCGCTCCTGATCGTTTTGGGAGTTAGGATTTTTCAAACTTCATGATCACTGTTTCGCATTTCGAATCAACACCAGAAGCCGTCATTGTTCGGCATGCTATTGCTTGCAGTCCTTTCGTTAGTCGGTTGCTAGCCGGCGATGCCGCCTTGTTGCCAGATTTAATGCAAAAGCATGTCGCTGGATTTGGCCGCGCTGAAATGCAAGACTTTCTGGCATTACAGCCGATTGTCGATGAGGTGAGTTTAAAACGTGCGCTGCGCAAACTCCGTCAGCGCGTGATGCTCAGGACGATTGTGCGTGATTTAAACGGCTTATCTGGCCTGGCTGAAGTCATGCAGGCGATGAGCGATTTAGCTGAAGTCACGGTCAATGTTGCTTTGGGTCACATTGAAACTTGGCTTAAGGTCACTTATGGAGAACCGATAGGCGAAAGTGGTCAGCCACAGTCTTTGGTTGTGATCGGCATGGGTAAGCTGGGTGGCTATGAGCTCAATGTGTCCTCTGATATCGATTTGATTTTTGCGTTCGAAGAGGATGGTGAAACGAATGGCGTTGCTCAGGGTAAGTCAACATTAAGTAATCATGAGTTCTTCACCCGCGTTGCTAAAAAATTGATCGCAGCGATTGATGAAATTACCGAGGATGGGTTTGTATTTCGTGTGGATATGCGCTTGCGGCCCTATGGCTCAGAGGGGCCGCTCGCTTGTAGCTTGACCATGCTGGAAGAGTATTACCAAAACCAAGGGCGCGAGTGGGAGCGTTATGCTTGGATTAAGGGTCGCGTGATTGCTGGCCCGGCAAAAGTGATTGCTGATTTGCTACGACCTTTTGTCTTCCGTAAGTATTTAGATTACGGCGCATTCGCTTCTATGCGTGATTTGAAGGTCCAGATTCAGCGTGATGTGAATAAGCGCGATATGCACGACAACATTAAGTTGGGGCGAGGCGGGATTCGCGAAATTGAATTTATCGCGCAGGTCTTTCAGCTTATCCGGGGTGGTCAGGATATGAGCCTGCAAATTCGCCCAACCTTGAGCGTGCTCGCCTTGTTGCGTGAAAAACATTTGCTGCTAGATCAAACCGTCGAAGAGTTAAGTGCGGCCTATGTGTTTTTGCGTGACTTAGAACATCGATTGCAATACGCAGAAGACCAACAAACGCAGACCTTACCTACCAATGATGAGGGCAAGGCTCGGCTCGCATTAGCCATGAATTGCGAAAACTGGGGTGCGCTACATGCCAAGATAGAAGCGCATCGCCAAATAGTAGATAAGCACTTCAATGAGGTGTTTAGCGATCCAAAAGGTGAGCATGTTGAGGATGTGAGTGTGGCTGAGGTTTGGCAAGCCACGATTGTTGATTCTGAGGCGATTAACCGAATTAAATTACTAGGCTTCTTGGATGCCAACCAAACGCTGATGCGTTTGCGTGGCTTAGCGCACGGTGCAAAATATAAACAGTTGCCAGAGTTAAGCCGTCAGCGTTTTGACCAGCTCATGCCGCTGGTAATTAAGTTGGCGGCAAAAGAACAGGACCCCGATACGGCTTTATTGCGAGTCTCTGATTTGCTTGAAAGCATTTGCCGCCGTGCCAGTTATTTGGCGTTGCTTGCTGAATATCCGGCGGCTTTAAATCTAGTCATTCGTTTGACCTCGGCAAGCCCTTGGCTCGCACAATATTTATCGCAGCATCCTATTTTGCTGGACGAGTTGCTAGACACACAGCATTTGTATGCGGTGCCTGATTTTTCCCTTATGCGTGAAGATTTAAAGCAAAGATTGGCGGAAGTGGGGGGTGATGTCGAGCGTCAAATGGACGTGATGCGGCACTTTAAAAATGCAGCGGTATTCCGCTTTGCGGCGAAAGATGTGGCGGGTGAGTTGCCCCTTGAAACCCTTTCAGATTATTTGAGTGAGCTCGCGAATTTGATTCTGCAAGTGACGCTTGAAACCGTTTGGCCTTCACTGAAGGGCAAGCATCGCGATGTGCCTAAATTTACAGTGATCGGTTACGGCAAGCTCGGCGGCAAAGAGATAGGCTATGCGTCTGATTTGGACATTATTTTTCTCTACGATGACGATGCCCCAGATGCCGGGCAGATCTATGCGCGCTTTGGTCAGCGTATTAATAATTGGCTGAATAGCCTCACTTCAGCGGGTATGCTTTATGAAACGGATATGCAGCTGCGTCCAAATGGTGCTAGTGGCTTACTGGTGAGTACTGTAGAAGCGTTTAGGGACTATCAACAGCACAAAGCATGGGTGTGGGAGCATCAGGCGATCACAAGGGCGGGATTTAGCGCTGGTGATGAGCAAATTGGCAAAGCCTTTGAGCAGATACGCGTTGATGTACTCACGCAAAAGCGTGATGTGAATGCTCTTAAACAAGAAGTGGTGGAGATGCGCCAAAAGATGCGCCTGGGCCATGTGATTCCAGCGGATTTGTTTGACCTTAAGCAAAGCCTGGGCGGCATTATTGATGTTGAATTTATGGTGCAGTATTTGGTGTTAGCGCATGCCCATCACCACCCCGAGCTAACAGAAAATATCGGCAATATCGCTTTGCTAGGCAAGCTCGCTGGTTTGGGGGTGATTGAAAAATTCCAAGCGGATAATGTAGCGAACGCTTATCGAGAATTCCGCAAGAAACAGCATGCACTGCGTTTGCAGGGTCATAGCAAAGCGCAAGTGCCTATGGCTGAGGTTGCTAAGCTAGTTGAGCCAGTTCGTGCTCTGTGGATGCAGTTGATGGCTTAATGTTGTTCGTGTTTTTCGAATTTGCCGAAGTGCAACATAATCGTTGGCAGAATTAATAAGTTCAAGATCGTAGAAGTAATTAAACCGCCCACAATGATCGTAGCCATTGGGCCCTCAATCTCGCGACCTGGCTGGCCGCTACCTGCGGCGAGTGGTAACAAACCAAGTGCGGTCACCAGTGCTGTCATTAGAATCGAAGGTAGTCGTTCTGATGCACCTTGGATGGCGGTTTCTAATCCCCAAATCATGCCTTCTTCATCAATTAAATGTTGGTAGTGTGAAACCAGCATGATTGAGTTTCTTAAGGTAATCCCGAATAGCGTCACGAAGCCAACTAATGAGCCAAGTGAAATCCAGCCACCTGTGAGCATCACCGCAAATACCCCGCCGATTAAGGCGAATGGTAGGTTGGCAAAGGTAAGCAATAGATTACGCAATCTGCCAAATGCGATATAGAGCATGAGGAAGATGCCTACTGTGGCGAGTAGCGAATGCACGATAAGGTCTTCACGCGATTGGGCTTGGGCTTCTGCTTCACCTGTAAAGGCTAAATAGTTACCTTGAGATAAGTGGACTTCTTTTTGAAGTTTGGTTTTGAGCTCATTGGTAAAGCTTTCGACGTCACGCCCTTTGACGTTGGCAGTGACGGTCTGAATACGTTTAGCGCCTGAGTGGAGAATTTTTGAGCGTCCGTTTTCTTGCGTGATGTCCGCAATATCACCCAGCTTAATGAGTTTTCCCTCGTTGTTGATGATAGGTAGTTTGCTGATTTGGCCGATATTATTGCGTGAAGCGGCATCAAGCAGAACACTGACGCCAACGACACGGCTCCCTTCATAAACTTGTGCGACAGGCACGCTTTCGTAAGATGCGCGAATGGTGTCTAACACATCGGTAGGTTGTAAGCCCCATTGCAAGAGTTTTTCTTGGCGCAAACGAATAGAGATTTGCGGTGTGCCAGGCGGTGATTGAACAAGTACATCTTCAGCACCTGGCATGCCAGCCACGATGCCCGCAACGGCTTGCGCGTCACGGTCTAGTGCGTCTAAATCATGGCCGTAAATGTTGATGACTTGCGAGGCTGCGTAGCCTGAGATGGTTTCTTCGATCCGTTCTGTGAGGAATGTATTGATCGCAAAGTTGACGCCCACAAAGCCTGGAGGGGTGGGGCCATCCGCATCCTTATCGACATTCTCATCATCAATCCCCGATAAATGCTCACGGATTTCATTCAATATACGGTTTTGTTCTTCGCCTGACAGTGTGCCGATTTCAATTTCAAATTCACTGTAATGCGTGCCAAAAGTGTCGGCAGCATTGGGTGCGCGGCCTACCCATTGGGCAATGCTCCGTACGCCTTTAATTTCGCTTAATGATGCCGCTACTTTTTTACCCACGCGTAAGGACTCTTGCTCTGAGCTACCTGGCACTAAAGTCATGTGCATAATAAAGTGACCTTCGTGCAGTGCTGGGATGAACTGGCTTTTGAAAAGTGGTAACACGCCCAAACCAAGGCCGATCAGCGCAACCGTGATGGCGATCGTCATTTTGTAATGTTGTTCAACGATATGCAGCATATTGACGTAGCGCACTTTGATATAGCTAATCATCGGTGAGTCTTCTGCGCTCAGTTTCGCCCTGCCTAGCAATAAGTAACAAAGGGCAGGGGTTAGGGTTAGGGCAACCAATAACGATGCCAAAATTGCTGAAATATAAGCGATGCCCAGCGGCGCAAATAACTTGCCTGCCACCCCAGTCAAGGTAAGCAGCGGCATAAATACCAAAGCCACAATAATCGTTGCATAGACGACGGAACTTCGCACTTCCATCGAAGCGTTAAAGACTACTTTATGGATGGGCTGGCGTACCTCTAGTAAACGGTTCTCACGCAGACGTCTAAAGATGTTTTCTGTATCGATAATCGCATCATCCACAACCTCACCTAGCGCAATGGCAAGGCCGCCCAATACCATGATATTTAAGCCAATATTGAAGTAGCTCATCACCACAATTGCGGTGAGCAGGGATAGAGGAATGGCGGTTGCTGAGATAAAGGCTGTACGCGCATTAAACAGGAATAAAAAGAGTACGGTAATCACTAAAACTGAGCCGATTAAGATGTCGGTTCGTACGCCTTGGATGGCAGTTTCAATAAAGTTAGCTGGGCGGAATAGGCCTTCGTGTAGTTTGATGTGTTCAGCTTCGAGTGAGGGTTTGATTTGCTCGATGGCTTTTTCTAAGGCCTGTGTGACACCATGGGTGTTGGCCCCTAGTTGACCTTGCACAGAAAGGTAAATGCCAGACTTGCCATTAATGGCTGATGCGCTAATCGATGGCGCTGCACCTTCAACCACTTGACCAACATCACCTAGCCTGACGGTTTGACCATTGCGATGTAATAGCGTGGTTTGGGCTAGCTCTGCAGGGGTGCGGGCCTGACCTTCCGTGTTGATGACAATGCGTTGGTTATTGTTCTCAATAAAGCCGGCGCCGCGAACACCAGTCGCCTTGCTTGCTGCATCCATCACCTGTTGCATGGATAAGTTGTAGAGCACCAACTTGTCTGGGTTTACTTGCACCTGGTATTGCTTCACGTCACCGCCAAATACGTTGACATCGGCAACGCCTTGAACCGCCATTAGGTGTGGACGTAAGGTCCAGTCCACCATAGAGCGAAGCTCCATGAGTGATTTGGTGTCGGAAGTAATCCCGATGCCCATCACCGTACTGGCTGCGGAAGTCAGCGGTGTGATGTTAGGCGTAATGCCGTTCGGCATTTTGTTGGCTAAGGTTGCAAGGCGCTCGGCCACCACTTGGCGGTTGCGATATACGTCTGTGCCCTCTTTGAAAATAACCGTCACCACAGAAAGCCCGGGAATCGACTGCGAGCGCATCAGCTCAATGCCTACCGTACCCGAAATGCTGTGCTCAATCGGTTGGCTGACTAACGACTCAACTAGATCTGTTGAAAGCCCAGGCGCTTCGGTTTGAATGATGAGCTGGGTAGGCGAGAACTCGGGGAATACGTCTAGATTACTGCGTGTGAGACTGTAAATGCCATAAATTACGATCAGGCTTGCGATGCCGATAATGACACCGCTAAAGCGGATGGAGAAACGAACGAGGGCGGACATCATGCTATTTAGTCCTGATTCTCGTTTTTAATTTGATATTTAAACTCTTCTGACAGTAAGAGTTGTGCACCATTGACCACTAAGTTGTCGCCGGCAGCGAGTTGTTCGCTGCGGTTAAACCAGCCACCATTGGTTTCGTTGTCGGTGCTAATCGGTAATCGGATAAAGCTTTCATCAGATTGTTTTTTGTACACCCAAGGTTTGCCAGCGTACCAAACAACCGCGCTTGCGGGCACGGTAACGCCGTCACTTGCTTTGCTACTGGCAGCGTCTTTCATCTCTACGCTCACTCGCATCCCAGCACGCAAATTTTCGGCAGGTGCGCGGAAGTAATAAGTGCGGCCTTGAATCGTGGAATCTGTTTGGGGTGATGCAGCAACAAGCTTGGCGTTAATCGCTTTAGTTTGTGCGCCAGTTGGTACCACGCTAATTGTTTCGCCAGCTTTAACATTGGTATCTGAAGGCAAGGTAATCAGTAATAACACTTCTTTGTGTTGAAGGAGTGCCTGCAGACCTGCGCTTGCAGATTCTTTACTGGCTTCATTCGCGAGTGTTTCACCCCATGTTTGGCGCATGGTGTCATTGAGATTGCTCGCTTCAGTTTCAGCGGCTTGCACTTTGGCTTGGTCAGCCTTGAATGTGGCTTGCGCGGCGAGCATCACATGGTCAGAAACGTTTCTGTCATCCTTGTTGAGTGCTTGCATGCGTTGATAGTCTTGCTTGCTATTGGCAAGTGAAGCGCGAGCAATATTGGCATTAGCTTTGGCATTGAGATAGCGCGTGCGAAGCTCAATTAGCGTATCAATACTGATGACGTTACCTAAGGTATTAAGTGTTTTTTGATGCTGGCTGCCAGCTAAGCTCACAATCTGGATGTCACTTTGCTTTTGCCCATCTTTGCTCAAGGTCACAACCGTGGCGCCCTTGACTTGATTGACGCGGTTAAGGGTTGCAACTTCTTCTTCTTGGGCTTGGTTGTATGAGTCGTATTCATCTTTGCCATAGAACACCAACACCCAAAATAGGACGATGATTAAGAAAGCTTGAAGCCCAATAATTAAGGCGACTTTACGATTCATGTTTAGTTGTTCCTATCCGCATTATTGCTTGCCAAATCTCTATCGCTTGGCATGGTGAAACGTTTATCTAAAGGGCGTTGCAATACATCTTCAAGATTTAATTTTGTGACCTGTACTTGGTAGGCGGTATTCAGTGTGCTTTGTTCAGCAATGATATTTTCTAGTTGTGTTGTCGTGAACTCTAAGCGATCGGCGAACCCTGCATTAAATTGGCGTTCAGTTTGCTGTGTACGTTTTTGTTGGCTGGCAAGAACCGCTTCTGCTTTGGTGCTTGCTTCTAGTGCCGATTGGTAAGATGCTTTTGCTTCATTGAGGTTGCCAATCACCTTGGTTTGCAGTGCTTCAAATTGTGCCACTTCCACTTCGCGTAAGGCTGTCGCTTCAGCAATCATGCCGCGATTTTTATTAATCAACGTGAGCAAGCTAGAAAAGCCCAAAGACCAGATTTTGTCGCCTTGGTCCAAGGCTTTAGCAGGTGATAAAGTAATGTCAGGGTATTGCTTGGCGATTTCTAAACGTAATTTAGCCTCTGCTGCTTCATAGCGCGCTAAAGAGGCGCGGATATCCAAACGGTTAAGTAGTGCTTCGTATTGCAAATCACTTAGGTTGATTGCTGCAGTCTTTTCAAAAGGCTGCACTTTAAGTTGGTTGAATGCGCTCAAGCTCAGTCCAGCATCATTTGCCAGCGTCGAACCTAAAGCCGCAATGCGGCCAGATTCAGCCATGTAGGCTTGCTCAGCTTTTTGTAGTGATATACGCGCGTTGCTTACTTCAATACTAGAGGCTAGGCCAGCATCCATGCGCTTAACCAGCATGTCGGCGATTGCGGTTCTGAGCGCAACTTCATTTTTTAAGATGGCTGATTGAGCGACTGCGTATTGATATTCCAGCAAGCTTTTAGCAACGCGACTATGCACTTGCCAAGCGGTTTGAGCGATTTCAATGCGGGCAGCTTCAGACAAGCCTGCCGCTTGAGCAATTTGGGCCTCTCGTTTGCCCGCGGTGACAATTGGAATATCAATGCCCAAGCGATAAGTCCAAGGTGATTTCTCTGTCGACTGACTGTGATTCTCTAAGTCGCCGTTAACACCAATTTCTGGACGTTGTGCTGCAGTGATTTGCGCGGCTTGTGCAGCACGCCACTGGGCGCGGGCAACATTTAGATCCGGGTGGAAGAAGAGGGCGCTTAAACTCAGCTCATTTTCCCCCCATAGTGAAATGGGAAGCTGGTTGTTTGGATAATTTTGAGCGCTTAAATAAGCCTGAAAATCTTTATCTGAAACAGAGCGCTGCTCTAGTTTGTTAGCAATTTTTGTAGGTTCAATTGGCTTAGGTAAGTAAGACTGAAAGCCGCAGCCGCTGAACATTAAAGTCAGGCTCATCATGCTTGCAATATGAATAGGTGCTTTTAGTTTCAAACTTAATTCTCGTCAGCCAATATTTTTCGTGCGTAGCGATATTACATGCCATGCGGTACTTAGGCAATTTTACGGGTCATTTTAGAGGTGCTTAGCCAGCTATTTCAGCATGCACAGCACTCAGTGCGTCCTTCAATGTTTCTTCAGATAACGCATTAATGCTAGCCGCCAACAGTTCTGCTGCTTCTTCCGTGCCGCTTGGTAGGTTATGGCTATCAAGTTCAGCCACCAGGCCTGCAGCCACACCTGTTACTTTAAGTAAGGTTTGACGTTCTTTCATGAGCATTTCAAGCTCAGTGCGTAGCATATTAATTTCTTCTTGATTGATGGTGTGCGGCATTTGCAGATTCCCAATCGATGAGGTGTAGCTTGATTTTCGCTCAATCTCAGACTTTTACATAGACATTTCAAATTTTAATGGTTTTCGGCAATTTGCTGAGATATAATGCACGCCTCGTTGGGGTTCATGCCCTGACAACATCATGAAGCGATTAATTTCATGACTACCTGCGAGAGTGGCGGAATTGGTAGACGCACTGGATTTAGGTTCCAGCGCCGCAAGGCGTGAGAGTTCGAGTCTCTCCTTTCGCACCAGTATTTTAAATTTCCCTTGCTGTAAAAAAATCATTCCTTTTGAAGTCAATGGACTAGCAAAAATCTTCAATTTTGCGTCCGATTACCGTGCGACATAGACTTCGCTATCAGGTAAAATTCACCGCTATGTCAGTCAATTTATCTCAACCATCTTTTGTCCATTTGCGCTGTCACAGTGAGTACTCCATTGTGGACGGCACGGTGCGTATTGATGACTACGTTGAGCATGCCGTCAAAGACCAAATGCCGGCATTGGCACTCACTGATTTAAGCAATTTATTTGGCGCGATTAAGTTCTATAAGGCAGCGCGAGAAATTGGCGTTAAGCCCCTCCTGGGCTGCGACCTCTGGCTTGAGAATTCGCTCAATCGTGACCAACCTTATCGATTGATGTTGCTTTGCCAAACCTTGGCTGGCTACTCCAAGTTATGCGCGTTGATTAGTCGTGCTTATCTTGAGAATCAATATCGTGGTAGACCTGAAATTAAGCGTGAATGGCTTGTTGAAGCTGGCTCGGAAGGCTTGATTATGCTCTCAAGCGCCATGATGGGCGATGTTGGCCAGGCGTTGTTGCAGGGCAGTACCGCTAGCGCCAAACAACTTGCACAATCTTGGGCTGATTTATTCCCTCACCGTTTTTACATTGAGCTTCAGCGCGCTGGCCATGCGCAGCAAGAGGCTTATATCTCGCGTGCTGTGGCGCTGGCTTCACAGCTCAATTTGCCTGTTGTTGCAACCCACCCAGTGCAATTTATTGAGACAGAAGATTTCAAGGCGCATGAGGCGCGGGTGTGTATCGCAGAAGGCTATGTGCTCGCAGATACGCGTCGCCCTAAATCATTTACAGAGGCTCAGTATTTCAAAACCCAGGCGGAGATGTCTGCACTTTTTGCAGACATCCCAGAAGCCTTAGCAAACAGCGTAGAGATTGCGAAGCGTTGTAACTTAACACTCTCGCTTGGTAAAAACTTCTTGCCGCAATTCCCAACACCTAACGGCGAGGGCTTGGATGAGTACTTGGTGATGCAAGCGAAAGAGGGCTTGGTAAAGCGCTTGGAAGTGCTTTATCCCGATCCTGAAAAACGCGCGGCTAAAGCCTCTGAGTACGAAGCGAGGCTTGAGTTTGAAACTGGCATCATCATTCAGATGGGTTTCCCAGGCTACTTCTTGATTGTGGCTGATTTTATCAACTGGGCTAAGCATAACGGCGTGCCTGTTGGTCCCGGTCGTGGCTCCGGCGCTGGCTCTGTGGTCGCTTACAGCTTAGGCATTACCGACCTTGACCCATTGCAATATGCACTGCTGTTTGAGCGTTTCTTAAACCCAGAACGCGTCTCCATGCCCGACTTTGATATTGACTTCTGCCAAGAGGGTCGCGACCGCGTCATTGATTACGTGAAGCAAAAATACGGATTGGAGGCGGTTTCTCAAATCGCCACCTTCGGTACCATGGCGGCTAAGGCCGTGATTCGAGATGTCGGCCGCGTGCTGGATTTGCCGTTCAATTTTGTGGACGGCATTGCCAAACTAATTCCCCTTGAGCTTGGCATTACGCTTAAAGATGCCCTTGAAAAAGAGCCGCAATTAGCTGAACGCCGCGAGCAAGAGGAAGAGGTGAAAGAGTTGCTAGAGCTCGCGCTTCGCCTTGAGGGCTTAACCCGTAACGTGGGCATGCATGCCGGCGGCGTGCTGATTTCCCCAAGTAAGATTTCTGATTTTTCACCGATTTATTGCCAAGCCAATGGCGATAGCTTGGTGAGTCAGTACGACAAAGACGACGTGGAAGCCGTTGGGCTTGTGAAGTTCGACTTCTTAGGTCTTCGTACGCTGACTATTTTGGATATGGCGCTCGATAATGCGAATGCGCAGCGAGCCTTGGAGGGCCTTGAACCTTTAGCCTTTGAGACCTTGCCGATTGACGATAAGCCGACCTACCAGCTTCTAAAATCTGCGAATACCACGGCAGTATTCCAGCTAGAGTCGCGCGGCATGAAGGACATGCTTAAACAAGCGAAGCCCGATTGCTTTGAGGACATTATCGCGCTGGTCGCTTTGTATCGCCCTGGGCCGATGGATCTGATCCCAGACTTCTGCCGTCGTAAGCATGGCTTGCAGCGCGTTGAGTACCCACATCCGGCGGTTGAGCCTATCCTCAAAGAAACCTACGGTATTATGGTTTACCAAGAGCAGGTGATGCAGATTGCGCAGGTCGTCGGGGGCTACAGCCTAGGTTCAGCAGACTTGCTTCGCCGAGCCATGGGTAAGAAGAAAAAAGAAGAGATGGATGCTCAGCGCGCAGTATTTGTAGAGGGCGCGAAACAACAGGGCACATCTGAAAGACAAGCCGCTGATTTGTTCGACTTGATGGAAAAGTTTGCGAGCTACGGTTTTAATAAATCACACGCCGCAGCTTATGCCTTAGTTGCCTACCATACAGCCTATCTTAAAACGCATTATCCAGCAGCCTTCTTAGCCGCAACAATGTCGGCTGATATGAACAACACAGACAGCGTCCATATTTTCTATGATGATTGCGTAGGGAATGGCGTTGAAGTGTTGCCACCAGATATTAACCAAAGCGAATTCAAATTTAAGCCGATCAACGACAAGCAAGTCCTTTATGGCTTGGGCGCACTTAAGGGCTCAGGCGAGGCGGCGATTGAGGTCATTCTTGCTGCGCGCAATCAAGATGGCCCATTTAAGGATTTATTCGATTTTTGTGCGCGTTTAGATTTACGTAAAGTGAATCGCCGAGTGATTGAATCGCTTATCCGTGCGGGCGCCTTTGATAAGCTAGAGTCTAATCGTAATGCCTTGCTTGCTGGCGTTAATCTTGCGATTAGTGCGGCCGAACAAAGTGGCGCGGCAAGTGGTCAGGATAGTTTGTTTGGCGCGGTCTCGGATAGCGCCGCGCACGTGTTGCCGAATGTGCCTGCTTGGGCTGAACCTGAGAAGTTACAGCAAGAGAAGGTGGCGCTTGGCTTTTATCTAAGTGGCCATCCATACCAAGCCTACCAAAAAGAACTGGCGACATTTGTGCATACCGATTTGGGTAATCTCAAACCGCAAGATCAGCCACAGATCATTGCTGGAATCGTCATGGGTGTGCGGATTCGTATGACGCAGCGCGGTAAGATGGCGATTGTGACCTTGGACGATGCAAAATCACGCGTTGAAGTGGTGGTGGGGAGCGAGATGCTCGCGCAGCATGCCCAGCTCATTAAAGAAGATCAGTTGCTCGTGATTGAGGGCCGCGTTAGTCACGATGACTTCTCAGGCGGCGTGCGTGTGAATGTGCGTAAGATTTATGATATTGCCTCCGCTCGAAGCGCTTATGCCAATATGCTCAAAATTTCCTGCAACGGTCAGTCTGATGCGGTGAAGTTACGTGAGATCTTAGCGCCTTATTGCCGCGCAAGCTCAGAACAAAGTAGCCGTGGTTGCGCGGTGAAGGTGGAATACCATAACAGCCAAGCCAAAGTGGAGATGATGCTAGGCGAACATTGGCGTGTGGAGCTGCATGACGATTTATTAATCGGATTAAAAGCTTGGTTAAGCGATGAAAACGTAAAAATCCTCTATAATTAGACCTAATTTTGATAAGACCCAAACAAGATATGAAAACAAGCTTTTTAGATTTTGAACAACCAATCGCTGAACTTGAGGCGAATATTGATGAGCTACGCCAGGTACAAGATGGCTCTGCGCTAGATATCAATGACGAAATCAATCGTCTACAAAAGAAAAATGAAGAGATGACGAAAGAGATCTACAGCAAGCTTACCGCTTGGCAGATCTCTCAAGTTTCGCGTCATCCACAACGCCCTTACACATTGGATTACATCCACAGCCTATTTACAGACTTTGAAGAATTACATGGTGACCGCGCCTTTGCTGATGACCCTGCGATTGTAGGTGGCTTGGCACGTTTTGATGGCAAGCCTGTGATGGTGATTGGCCAACAAAAAGGTCGTGACGTGAAAGAACGTCAATACCGTAACTTCGGTATGCCACGTCCAGAAGGCTATCGTAAGGCGCTACGTTTATATCGCATGGCTGAAAAATTCGGTTTACCTATCATTACACTGATTGATACTCCGGGCGCATACCCTGGCATTGGCGCTGAAGAGCGTGGTCAATCAGAGGCGATTGCGCGTAACCTATATGTGATGGCTGAGCTTAAAACACCTATCATTGGTGTGATTATTGGTGAGGGTGGTTCAGGCGGTGCATTGGCGCTTGGCGTGGTGGATCAATTGTTGATCTTGCAATATTCAACTTACTCAGTCATCTCTCCTGAGGGCTGTGCCTCTATCCTTTGGAAGAGCGCAGATAAAGCTTCAGTTGCTGCTGAAACCTTAGGTATCACGGCAACACGCCTTAAAGCGGCTGGCTTAGTTGACCGTATCGTGCCTGAGCCGTTGGGTGGCGCACATCGCGACCAAGAAGCTATGATGAAGAATCTACACAAGGCCTTGGCTGAAGAGCTCAAAGCCGTGGAAGCTAAGCCGATCGATGCCCTGTTGGAACAACGTTACGCACGCCTGATGAGCTACGGTCAGTTCCAGGAAGTGCCCGTTAAAAAAGCTGCGCCTAAGCGTCGCTAAGGGGCAAAACCAAAAAAGGTTTTAACATTACCAAAGCCTCAACCCATGCACTCCGCAAAGCCCGTATTCAAGCTAACAAGCCTGATACGGGCTTTGTGCGTATTCAAGCGCAAGTTTCTGAGTTCTTGGAAGAGGTGCTCGGTAAAGATGGCGTGCCAAAAACACCTATTCTCCAAAACAAACCCAATTTGCTTCTAGCCCTTAGTGGGGGCCGAGATTCAGCGGTTTTGTTAAATCTATTGGTGCCACTTCAGAAGACCCTTGGTTTTAGACTTCACGCGATGCATGTGCACCACGGATTAAGTCCCAATGCGGATGCTTGGGCAGACTTTTGTGTGAAAGCTTGTGCTGGCTACCAAGTGCCAATCGAGGTTGTGAAAGTGCAGGTTGATAAAATTACAGGATTGGGTGTGGAAGCGGCTGCACGCGAGGCGCGCTATGAGGCGCTAATGAAAACGGATGCTGATTTCATCTTGCTCGCCCATCACCAGGAAGACCAGGCGGAAACCTTGTTGTTGCAATTGCTTCGTGGGGCAGGTGTGAAAGGATTGTCTGCCATGGCTTCTGTTGATTATGGCCGGAGACTACTGCGGCCCCTTCTAAATATTCCAGTGGAAGACATTAAGACTTTCGCTAAGACTGCTAAGTTGCAATGGATCGAAGATGAAAGTAATGACGACACGCATTACGACCGTAACTATTGCCGACATATCTTGATGCCAAAGATTAATGAGCGATTTCCGGCAGCCAAGGTTACGCTTTCAAGGTCGGCGGATCATATCGCAGAAGCGTCTTTGCTCTTAGACGAGCTTGCGCAATTAGACGCTGAAAATTGCATTGTGAATCAGCATTTAAACCTCGATGCGTTGAAGTCTTTAAGTTATCCCAGAGTTAAAAATTTAACGCGTTGGTGGCTGGTCAGTTTAGGGCTGGGCTTGCCGAGTAAGGATCGCCTGGATGAACTATTAGATCAGTTGCTTCATGCAAGGGCAGATGCATCGATTAAGGTGACAATCGAGGGTAAGACCATTAGGCGCTATCAGGGGCTTGCTTACCTTGAGCAAGTGACAGAAGTCCTCCCATTTGCAATGTCTTGGCAGGGTGAACAGGAGATCAAGCTACCGGATGGCAGCATGTTGAGCTTTGAGCGTCTCTTGGGGCAGGGTTTAGCAGTTGATAGGCTTGGCGTAGAAAAATTAAGGGTTGAGAGTCGGCATGGTGGGGAACGGTTTAAGCCTGCATTGAATCGTCCAACGCGAACACTAAAACACTTACTGCAAGAAGCTAATTTTGCGCCTTGGCTCAGAGACAGGTTGCCACTCATTTACCTTGAGGATACTTTGGCCGTAGTGCCTGGAATTGGTGTCAGCTGTTTAATGCAGGCAACTGAGAAAGAGTTAGGCTTGGTCATCTCTTGGAAGTGTTAGTTAGGCAATACTAGCTTTCAATCAGCCCGCACCTAATTGCAAGTCTTACCATCTCAACTGGACTGCTGACCCCCAATTTTTGCTTAATCCCTGTTTGGTAGTTGGCAACAGTTTTAAGACTAATATTGAGCGTGGTGGCAATTTTACCTAGCTCTACACCGTCAACTAACATTCTGAATATCTCAAATTCCCTTGCAGAGAGCTCTTGCATCGGATCATTCTTTGATTCAGACAGCTGGGATGCGATTTTCTGTGCAACCTCTTTTCCAAGATAGGTTTGGCCGCTAAGCACCCAGTCGATGGCATTCGACAACTCTTCTGCAAGGCCACTCTTGGCTAAGTATCCCTTTGCCCCCGCCTTTAGCGCTTGACTAGCAAAGGCTGCATTCTCATGCATAGATAGCACCAATATTTTGGCGGTCGGGTAGCGTGCGATCATGCGTTTAATACCCTCCATGCCGCCCATGCCTGGCATGTTTAAGTCCATGATGGTGATGTCAGGTAGATGTTCCCCGAAGATTTGATATGCACGCTCCGCGCTTTCCGCTTCTGCCACAACGTTCATGTGGGTTTCTTGATCAAGTAAGCGCCTAATGCCCGCCCTGACAACAGCGTGGTCATCAACAAGCATGATGCTAATTACATTGTGTGCGCTCATGCTTTGAATGGAATCCAAGCATTAATCTCGGTCCCCTTACCAAGGTTTGGTTTAATGATGAGCTCTCCGCCTAACCCTTCAATCCGTTCACGCATGCCAGGCAACCCAAAGCCGCTGTTTGTCTCTTGTTTAAATCCCTTGCCGTTATCTTTTACGATTGCTTGAATCCCATTGATCTCATTTTTTTGCTTGTAGAGCAATTGAACGCTCATTTCTGTTGCGTTCGCATGTTTAGTGATGTTCGTTAAAGACTCTTGTACTAATCGATAAAGGGTAATCGACTGTGCTTCATTGAGATTTTCCTTGATCCCGACAATATCGATCTTGCAAGCCACGTCTTTGTGGCGAGACTGCCATGTCTCGATTAGATCTTGGAGGGCGGCTTCAATCCCCAAATCATCGAGCACACCTGGGCGTAGTTTTTGTAGGAGACCACCGACCATCTCCATGAGATGTCTAGACAGCTGGCTAATCGCTTGAGCGCTCTCCTTTAGTTCGGGGTATTTCTTATCAGAGGCTTTGAGGACAATACTAGCGTCTGTATTGATAGCAGTTAGACATTGGCCGAACTCATCATGCAAATCACGAGCAAGATTCTTTCTTTCTTGTTCCTGGAGGGTGATTAGGTCTTGTGTGAGCTTGTGGTTTTGTTTAATGCTCTGCTCAAGCTTAGCAATCATGTGATTGAACTTGTCCCCGATTTTAGCTAACTCAGGCGCCTTAAAACTTGGAAGCCGTGTTTCTAACTTGCCTTCTTCTAATGCATTAAGTGCATGCAGGATTCTTTCTGTAGGTTTTAAAGCCTGAGCAACCGCCCAAATCACGCTCAGGTTAACTAGGACGAAGAAAATTAGAACGAGTGACATCAGCTCTTTAAGTTGCTTCCACTTCTCTGCGTACTCGTAATCTGGGTCAGGCGTAATAATCAACTTGCCGAGCACTTTTCCTTGAAACTCCAGTACGCGGAATGAAGGTTCCCATTTTGTGGTGAATTTATTTAATAGTGATTCGAACCAGGCGGGTGCATCGTTTAGATCTTGGGTATTATTGACTTGATTGGTATCTAATACTCGCCCGTATTCATCAATGAGCTCAATCTTGAGGTGGCGCATATGTTTCAAACGTTGCAGGTTAAACGTACGCTTTTCTATTTTCTTCTGGCCAATTTTATCGTTATTGAGGATGGCTGTATCGAAGAGATAAAGGACCAACTTTTCAGCTGATTTCACTTCTGCCTGGGCGTTCTGGCGCGCATTGTGTAGAGACATGAGCGTGCCTGCAAACATAATGCTTAGAAGTAGAGCAGTAATAATGAGGTTGAGGCGAAGCTTGAGCGTCAAAATTCAGGTTCTTTGAAAACAATTAATTTGAGGTAGTCACTATAGCGCTAGGCAGCTACAAATGGAAATCTAGAAGTAATAAGTCGGGAGTTTTTCCTAAAGATTTTTTTGGTTTGGTTTGATAGAGTGCAAAACATCGTAAAAGCCCTTTAATTATGGGCTGAATAAAATTTTCATTCGGAGTGATTATGTTTAGTTTGAAATTAAAACCAATTTCTTTGGCGGTTATGACTGTTGTGGCAGCAACTTCAGTTGCTTATGCGGCAGATGCAATCAAAGCTGAAAAAGTTGAAGTAATTAGTTCGACTCCTCTTGATTCAACGGGGATTCCATTAAGCCAAGTGCCGTCAAACGTTCAAATTATTAAGTCCAAAGAGATAAAAGAACAGGGGGCTTCTAATCTAGCTGATCTGTTAGACAACAATGTTGGATCTGTTAGCCTCAGTAATGGTGTTGGTAATCCATACCAGAATGATGTTTCATATCGCGGCTTTCAAGCAACATCCTTGTTGGGTGCTCCTGTTGGGCTTTCAGTTTATGTTGATGGCGTACGTTTTAATGAAGCTTTTGGCTCAAACATTAACTGGGATTTGATTCCTATGAATGCTGTTTCAGGGATTAACCTAATGCCAGGTTCAAACCCATTATTTGGTTTGAACACACTTGGTGGCGCATTGGCTGTAAATACTAAGAATGGTGCTGATAATGAAGGTTTTAGTGCAACATTGTTAGGAGGCTCATTTGGTCGTGCAGCTTTGAATTTTGAAGCCGGCGTTGTGGATAAAGATCATAATCTTGATTACTTTGTTGCAGGCAATAAAGATCGTCAAGATGGCTGGAGAAATCACTCAAGCAGTGATGTGCAACAGTTGTTCGGTAAAGTTCGCTGGCATAGTGATGATAATAGAAGCAACTTAGATTTATCAGTTGCACTTGCTGACAACACATTAAATGGTACGCAAGCATTACCAATGTCTATGTTAGGTAATCCAAAACAAGCTTATACATGGCCAGATACTATCGGTAACAGAATGGCGATGTTTAATCTTAAAGGCAGCACTTGGTTATCTGATACTAAGATGGTTGCAACTAATGTTTATTATCGCAAACAAGATTCAAACGCTGTAAACAGTAACGCGCAGCTGGATGATGGTTGTGGTGTTAGTGGAACTTATCAATCGGGCTTGGTCAGGTATACATATACAAAAGCCTGTAGTGGTAATGCTCCAGATGGCACAGCAAGAAATGCTGGCGGTGTAACAAGCGGAATCCAAACTTATGACTATGCTGGCATTATTAATACATCTAATGTGTATTCAAATACAAATCAAGATACCGTAGGTGGTAGTGTGCAATTTACAGCTTTAGATGATTTATTTAGCCATGCTAACAACTTAGTTGTTGGGGCCGCTGGCGATTACTCACATATTACTTATAATCAAAATACTCAATTGGCAAGGCTGGTGAATTATCAGACTGTGAGTACACCTGATTTAAAATATATTCCTACGGTATTCACTAACAACGGGCTAATTAACAATGTCAATCTGTCTGCGAATACTAGTAACTTTAGCATTTTTGGAACGAATAATTTTGCAGTTAACGACAAATTAAATGTGACGGCTTCGGGTAGTTATAACGTTGCTTTCGTTGATATGTCTGGAGCTAGTAATACGTTCATCAACTCAGATGGCGGTGCTACATGGACAGGTGATGATGGTGTTGCATATGCTAACTCAGCTTATAATCCAGTAAGTACCGCGACGGTAGGTTCGTCAGCTTCGCCGGCTGGTTATCAGTATGGAACTGATGCCTACGGTAACCTAACTAGAACTAAGGTTTTAGCTGGTGGCACTATCGATGGCACGTATGGTACAGCGGGAACACTTACCTACAAACGTGGTGTTGAGACTGCTTCTTTAGGGGGTAATCACCATTACAGCCGATTTAATCCTTCAGTTGGATTTAACTTTAATCCAAGTAATGAGCTGGGTTTCTTTGGGGGGTACAACGAATCTATGCGTGCCCCCACGCCAATTGAGCTTAACTGTGCTAACCCTGATACGCCATGTAACTTACCAACCGGATTTAATGGCGATCCTGATTTGAAAGCTGTGGTAGCAAAAACTTTTGAGGCTGGAGTTCGCGGCAAATTGCTTGATAATAAAGTAACCTGGAATGCTGCTATTTATGATACGAATACTTACAATGATATTCAGTTTGTATCTGATACCCCAACAAAAGGCTACTTCAAGAATGTTGGACAAACAGAGAGGAAAGGCTTTGAATTTGGTGTGCAAGGCAAGTTTGACAAACTTCTCTTAGCAGCTAGTTATGGATATATAGATGCAACCTTCCAATCTAGTTTTGTAGAGACGGCAGGATCAAACTCTGTGGCTCTTGCCGCACGCAGTGATCAAGTCACTGTGAGTAAGGGTAATAAGATACCTGGTATCGCTGATCAAACCTTAAAATTTAGGGCTGCGTATGAAGTTACCCCGGCATGGAGAGTTGGCAGCAACGTAATGCTGGCTAGCGGACAGTATGCTCATGGTGATGAAAACAACCAAGATTCAAATGGCAAAGTTCCGGGTTATGGTGTAGTTAACTTGGATAGTCATTACGATATTAATGAGCATTGGACAGCGTTTGGTTTAGTAAATAACTTGTTTGATAAAAACTACTATACTTATGGAATGCTTGGTGTGAACATTTATGACAATCCAACTGCAAGTGTTAATAGCGCCCCAACAAGTTCTGTTAACCAACAATTTAGAACACCAGCTACTGAAAGAGCAGTGTGGTTTGGTGTAACATACAATTTTAGTGGGAAGAAGTCATCACCAGTTGATAGAGACTAATTAACTTTTGATTCAATTGAAAGCGGCTCAGTAGGAGCCGCTTTTTTTATGTCTATTTAACGTTGCGCTGACATTCACATTTAGCTTGCCTGACGCTTCATGTTAAAATTTGTGCATATTCAATCCATCCTAATCGGAGTATTTCATGGAAATCGGCACCCCTTTAAGCCCTAGTGCAACACGCGTCATGCTGCTTGGTAGCGGCGAGCTAGGTAAGGAGGTTATCATTGCCTTACAGCGCTTGGGGGTTGAGGTGATTGCGGTGGATCGCTATGCCAATGCGCCGGGTCATCAGGTAGCGCATCGTGCCCATGTGATTGATATGACGGATGGTGCTGCTTTGATGGCGCTGGTTAAACAAGAACGTCCACATTTAATCGTGCCTGAGATTGAGGCTTTAAATACGCAAACCCTTGCTGAAATTGAACAGGCAGGCTTGTCGCAAGTTATTCCAACTGTGCTCGCTGTGCAGCTCACCATGAACCGTGAAGGCATTCGCCGTTTAGCGGCTGAAACTTTGGGGCTGCCAACGTCACCTTATGCGTTTGCACACAGTCAGCAAGAGTTGCAGGATGCGATTGATGGTGGTATTGGCTATCCATGCTTTATTAAGCCAACCATGTCCTCTTCTGGTAAGGGCCAATCACGTATTACGAATGCGAGCGAAGTGGCTGATGCTTGGGATTATGCCGCCTCTGGTGGTCGTGTAAACCAAGGGGTGGTGATTGTTGAGGGTCAGATTGATTTTGATTATGAAATCACTTTTCTCACTATTCGCTCAAAAAATGCGGCAGGCGAGGTCGTCACCTCATTCTGTGAGCCTATCGGCCACTTACAAAAACGTGGCGATTATGTTGAAAGTTGGCAACCGCAAGCGATGACCAAGAACGCGCTTGTTGAAGCGCAGCGTATTGCTAAGGCGGTGACAGATAACCTTGGCGGTTTGGGCCTGTTTGGTGTTGAGCTCTTTGTGAATGGCGACCAGGTATGGTTCTCAGAAGTGAGCCCGCGTCCGCATGACACCGGCATGGTGACGATGGCAACGCAGCGCTTTAATGAATTTGAATTACACGCCCGAGCAATTTTAGGTTTGCCAGTCAATACTGAGATGCGCGCGCCTGGTGCTAGCGCTGTGATTTATGGCGGCGTGGATTCTAAAAACTTAAGTTTTGAGGGCATCGAAAAAGCTTTAGAGGTCCCTGAATCGGATATTCGTTTATTCGGTAAGCCAGAGTCATTTGAGCGCCGCCGTATGGGCGTGGCTCTAGCGACAGGTAAGGATGTTAATGAGGCGCGTGCAAGAGCGACACTCGCTTCAAGCCTTGTTAAAACTAAGGCCAACTAATGGCTTTAGAAATAGGGGGTGAAGGTTCTAGCCAAAAAACCTTATTTGAAGAGTTAGGCGGCACTGAAAAAATCCGTGACTTAGTCGAGAAGTTTTATGACATTATGGATACTGACCCAAGAGCAACAGGCATTCGAGCCATGCATGCCGCAGACCTGACGGAAGCGCGTGAGAAGCTCTTTATGTTTCTTACAGGATGGTCAGGCGGCCCCTCGCTTTATATTGAGCGCTATGGCCACCCGATGCTTCGTCGTCGTCACATGCCTTTTGCCATCGGTGAGTCCGAGCGTGACCAGTGGATGTTTTGCATGGTGCGTGCCATGCATGAGGTGGGGATGGCAGAGCCGTTGGTTGTGCGACTAGCTCAGGCGCTCTGGTCTGTGGCTGACTTTATGCGAAACAAGCCTGAGGGCGAATCGCCCCAAGCTTAAATAATAGATGTAAAAAAAGCCCGTTACTAACGGGCTTTTTTATTATCCTTTGCGTGGGAGGCCACCCAGTAATGCGGCGACTTCACGTTTTGGTTTCGTTGTTTTGAAGAGCTGATTGTTTTGTGGTTTTACAGCGCCTGTGCCAGTTGGCTCGTAGGGCTTATCAAACCAAGGGTCGTTACTTTTCTTGGCAGGAGCCGGGCGAGGTGTGCTCGCTGCTCTGTCGTAAGACTTTTCACGTGGTTTATGCTCAGCACTTGAACGTGCGCCACGCGCTGGTAAGTTGGTGGTTTCTTTGGTGATCTCGCGCTTAATCAGCTTTTCAATTTCTTTGAGGTATTTCTCTTCATCGGGAGACACCAATGAGATCGCAATCCCTAATGCGCCAGCACGGCCTGTACGGCCGATACGGTGCACGTAATCTTCTGGTGCGCTTGGAATCTCGTAGTTAATGACCATCGGCAATTGGTCGATATCCAAACCGCGCGCGGCAACGTCGGTTGCAATCAGGGCGTTAATCTTACCTTGCTTGAAAGCATCCAAAGCTTGAATACGCTCTGCTTGTGACTTGTCACCATGAATTGCATCTGCTGAGATGCCTTCACGGACTAATTGGCGTGCCAAGCGACTTGCTGTGAGCTTTGTTTTGGTAAAGACGATGACTTGCTTGGTCTCTGTCTCGTTCAAGATTTGAGCGAGTAGGGCGTGCTTATCATCTTGTGCCACGTGATAAACTTTTTGCGTCACGTTTTCGTTGGTGGCATTACTACGCGCCACTTCAACCAGCACTGGGTCTTTTAAGAATTCTTCAGAAAGCTTTTTGATTTCAGTTGAGAATGTCGCTGAAAACATGAGGTTCTGACGCTGTTTTGGCAATAGCGCCAAAATGCGTTTTAGGTCAGGCATAAAGCCCATGTCCAACATGCGGTCGGCTTCATCCAAAATCAACATCTGGACTTGGCCGAGTTGCAATGTGCGTTGTTCAACGTGGTCGAGTAAACGACCTGGTGTTGCCACCAAAATCTCCACACCTTTCATCAGGTGCGGGGTTTGTGTTTTGATATCAACACCGCCGTAAACGACGAGTGAGCGAAGAGCACTATGTTTGGCATACACCTTAACGCTCGCTTCAACTTGAATCGCCAATTCACGTGTCGGCACTAGAATCAGTGCGCGAATCGGATGGCGAGCAGGCGATGCGCTCGTGCTAGCAAGCGGCATTAATTTTTGTAGCATGGGTAGCGCAAAGGCAGCAGTTTTACCTGTGCCTGTTTGCGCGCCAGCCATTAAATCACGACCTTGCAGCACAATTGGTATCGCTTGCGCTTGAATCGGCGTTGGTATGGTGTAGCCAAACTCATCTAACGCCTTAAGAATTTCAGGCGCTAGATTGAGAGATGCAAAACTAATGTTTTCCGTACTCAAGTCTCAATACTCACTGTCTTGGTTTTAAGATTAAGCAAAGTTACGTGGACGACGTGCTGCGCGGTCGCCATCAGCACGCTTAGGGCCGCCGAACTTGTCACCGCCACGATTGCCTTCAGGGCGGCTAGCACCTGGACGGCTGTTTGCGTTGCCATCACGGCCACCTTCATTGCGACCAGCAAAGCTGCGGTTGCCTTCTGGACGGCTAGCGCTTGGACGACTATTTGCATTGCCATCTTGGCTACGTGGTTTAAAGCCAGTGTTGTTGCCTGGGTAGCCACTTGCAGCACGGTCACCAAATGAACGTTCGCGTTGAGGGCGGTCACCAGAAGGACGGCTGTTACGATCACCTGCTGGACGATCGCCAAAAGCTGCGCGGTCACCGAATGAACGTTCGCGGTCACCACCTGGGCGCGCTGAACGGTCACCGAAACTGTTGTTTGATGGACGACCATTACGATCACCTGGGCGACCATTTGAAGGACGACCAGAGCGCTCACCAGGACGACCTGAACGGCTAGGGCCGTCAGTACGAGGAGCTGCGCGTTTTGGTTCGAAACCAGCAATCACGCTAGGCTCTAAACGTTGACCAGTGAATTGTTCAATCTTACGCACTTGGTGACGATCCATGTTTGATGCAAATGAAATCGCGATACCTGTGTTACCAGCACGGCCAGTACGGCCGATACGGTGAACGTAATCTTCAGCGAATTTTGGTAAGTCGTAGTTAATCACGTGTGTAATTCCAGCCACGTCAATACCACGGGCAGCAACGTCAGTCGCGACCAATACTTTTACATCGCCGTGACGAAGTTTGGTTAATGTGCGGTTACGTGCGCCTTGTGTCATGTCGCCATGCAAAGCCGCTGTTTTATGACCCGCTGCGTACAAGTCCTCAGCTAATAAGTCAGCGTGACGTTTTGTTGAAGTAAATACAATCACTTGATTTACTTCTGGTGCAATCAATAGATGCTCAAGCAATTTGTTTTTGTGTGTCATGTCATCAACAAAGTGCAAGCGTTGCTCAATGTTTTCATGTTTTTGTGTTTGTGATGCCACTTGGATTGTTTTTGGGTTGCGCAAGATTTGATGCGCGATACGGCCAATGTTGCCATCCAGTGTTTCTGAGAATAGAAGTGTTTGGCGCTCTGCTGGCAATGCTGCGCAGATACGTTCTACATCAGGCATAAAGCCCATATCCAACATGCGGTCAGCTTCATCCAAAATCAACATTTGCAAGCGTGACATATCAATGCGGCCGCGTTCCATGTGGTCGATTAAACGGCCTGGTGTTGCCACCAAGATATCTAAAGGTTGTGAAAGCAATTTGTTTTGTAATGGGTAAGGCATGCCACCAACGATACTCACTGTACGTGCGCGGATGAATTTACCGTATTTGCGAGCAGCTTCGTTTACTTGCGCTGCTAATTCGCGTGTTGGGACTAATACTAAGATACGTGGACCACGGCTCTTAGATTCGTGTGGGGTTGCTAGTAAGTTAAGTGCTGGCAAAGCAAAGGCTGCAGTCTTGCCTGTGCCTGTTTGTGCTGAAGCCATCAAATCATGGCCAGCCATTACTTCAGGAATTGCTTGCGCCTGAATTGGAGTTGCTGTGGTGTAGCCAGATTCTTCAATCGCACGAAGAATCGATGGGTGTAGGTTTAAACTTTCAAATGTTACGTCTTTAGACATGGTATTCCCTTATAAAAAACTCATTAAGGGCGCAAGCAGACACTGAGAAATAACCGATGCAAACGCATCCAGGGTTACTCAAACAGCGCAATACATTTATGAAATTAACTTAATAATTAAGTATGCATTTTTACCGGCGCACGGGCATTGCCACTAACCGGTAATCAATACAAGAAAGCCGCAAAATATAACAACGGGCTTCGAGGGGCTAGGGCGATGAATATTCAGGTGGGTCATCATGAAACTGTCATTTAACAATGGTTCAATGACACACCGAAGCGCGCAGTATATAGATTGTGACTGGGATGTCAAAACCTTTTATGTAACTAAACTGTAAATGCGTATGCTTTTATGCGGTTTTGGCAAGGAGTTGTGTTAAAATCGCGCCCTTTTAATGAACCGGCATTTCTATTTGCCACGGAATCTTATGTCTAGAAATTTACGCAACATCGCCATTATCGCTCACGTTGACCATGGCAAAACCACAATGGTGGATAAGTTATTACAACAAGCAGGCACATTTGCAGCCCATCAGGCGGTGAGCGAACGTGTGATGGACTCTGGCGATATTGAAAAAGAACGTGGTATTACGATTCTTGCTAAGAATACTGCCCTAAACTTTGAAGGTACACACATTAATGTTGTGGATACGCCAGGCCATGCCGACTTCGGTGGTGAGGTTGAGCGCGTATTGGGGATGGTTGACGGTGTTGTTTTGCTTGTTGATGCGGTTGAAGGCCCGATGCCTCAAACACGTTTCGTGACTAAGAAAGCTTTGGCGTTAGGTCTTAAGCCTATTGTTGTGATTAATAAGGTTGACCGTCCAGGTGCACGTACTGACTGGGTCATTAACCAAACATTCGATTTGTTCGCCAACTTAGGTGCAACAGATGAGCAATTAGACTTCCCGGTAGTTTACGCATCAGCGTTAAACGGTTATGCAACATTGGACATGAGTAAGTCATCAGACACGATGCGGCCTTTGTTTGAAACGATTTTGAGCCATGTTGAGCCACCAAAAGGTGACAGCAACGCGCCACTACAAATGCAAGTGTCAGCACTCGACTATTCTACCTATACAGGCCGCTTAGGTATTGGTCGTATCTGGAACGGTCGTATTAAGCCAGGTCAAGCTGTGACAGTCATGAACGGTGATACACAAGTTGGCCAAGGTCGTATTAACCAAGTATTTGGCTTCCGTGGTTTGGAGCGTGTTGAGGTTAAAGAAGCTGAAGCTGGCGATATCGTGATTATTTCTGGCCTTGATGAAATCGGCATCGGCGTAACCGTTGCTGATAAAGAAAATCCAGTGGGCATGCCTATTTTAGGGGTGGATGAGCCAACATTGACCATGGACTTCATGGTGAACTCATCACCATTGGCTGGCACTGAAGGTAAGTTTGTGACCAGCCGTCAAATTCGTGACCGCTTAACAAAAGAGTTATTGGTGAACGTGGCGCTTCGTGTTGAAGACACACAAGATGCCGACGTGTTCCGCGTATCAGGCCGTGGTGAATTGCATTTGACCATTCTGTTGGAAAATATGCGCCGCGAAGGCTTTGAGATGGCGGTGGGTAAACCACGTGTTGTTTACCGTGAAATCAATGGTGAGAAATGTGAGCCATACGAAATCTTAACGGTGGACTTGGAAGATGATACCCAAGGCACGGTGATGGAGGAGTTGGGTCGTCGTCGTGGCGAGCTACAAAACATGGAGTCAGACGGAAATGGCCGTACACGTTTAGAGTACAAGATTCCAGCCCGTGGCTTGATTGGTTTCCAAAGCGAGTTCTTAACGATGACCCGCGGTACCGGTTTGATGGCGCATATTTTTGATGAATACGCACCAGTGAAAGCTGACATGCCAGGCCGTCGTAACGGTGTATTGATTTCAGCTGAACAAGGCGAGGCTGTGGCTTATGCCTTGTGGAAGTTACAAGATCGCGGTCGTATGTTCTCAGTGCCGGGTGACAAGCTATATGAAGGCATGGTGATTGGTATTCACAGCCGTGAAAACGATTTGATTGTGAACCCTGTAAAAGGTAAGCAATTAACTAACGTTCGTTCATCAGGTACTGATGAAGCGGTACGTTTGGTTCCGGCTGTTCAAATAACACTAGAATCAGCCGTTGAGTTTATTGATGATGACGAGTTGGTGGAATTAACACCTAAGTCTATTCGTATCCGTAAACGTTACTTGCTTGAGCATGAGCGTAAACGCGCTTCAAAAGAGTAATTGACTGACAATGTATGAAGAGAAAGCCGACCTAGTGGTCGGCTTTTTTATTAGCACTTTCATGCTCGCATCCTGAGCTTATCTGATGTCATAATAGAGCATGAAGAAAACATTTTTCGCGCTAATACTCCTGTGCTCCTCATTCACGGCTTTTGCTGCAAAGCCTATGCCACCTATTGATTCCGGCAAGGCTATCTATGCGGTGCCGGCTGAGCCTAATGTCACTTATGAAGATGTCATTACAAGCTTAAAGGTAATCTCCGAGGGGATGAACTTTGTGAATCCAGCCAATTTTCCGATTGGTGAGCACATGAAGCAACGTGGTCAAGCGCCAGAAGGTGTGCTCGAGGTGCGTGCATTTTGTAACTTAGGGATGGGGGCTGAAATCATGCTAGATCATCCAGAGTTTGTCGTATTTGCACCTTGCCGTATTGGGATATATGAGCAAAAAGGCCAGCTTTACTTGGCGATTGATAGACCCACTTATGATTTAAAAAGCATTAAAAATCCAACGCCGCGGGCTCAAAAAGCGGCGCAAGAGTTAGAAAGTACTTTAATTCAAATTATTGATAAAGCCAGAAGAGGCGATATCTAGTTCTACTTCTTAGGTTTTCCTTTGTTAAAAATCACTAAAGCTGGCTTTGCCGAACACACTGTGAATAAATCACGATTTATTGCTGTCGCTGAGTATTGTCCGGACGAGCGTGCGGTTGGCGCTTGTTTGCGTAAACTTGCTAGTCAACATCAAAGTGCACACCATTTGGCTTATGCCTTTCGATTAAAAACAGCGCAGGGCATTGTTCAGCGTTTTAGCGATGCGGGCGAGCCATCAGGTACTGCAGGCAAGCCTATCCTCCAGTTTCTTGAAGGGCGAGATTTAATCAATGTATGTGTTGGTGTGATTCGTTATTACGGCGGCATTAACTTAGGCACGGGTGGGTTAGCGAGAGCTTATGGTGGCACAGGGCGCTTGGCGATTGAAGATGCGGCCATTGTGCCATATGTAGAAATGAAGCAATTGCAACTTAAACTAGATTACAAAGAGCTGGATTACTTTACCCGTGAACTTGCGAAAATAGATGGTGTGTTGCTGGATAAGGAGTTTGGCGACGGTGTGACTGTTTTGGTGAGTCTCCCAGAGTCTAGCGTTGAGGCGGTGTTGAAAAGATTTGGCTAGAAATCAAGATTCCAAAAAAGGCGCCGCATTAAGCGCTTTTTTTGTGTGGCATGTTGCTTACTTCAAAACCAGAATTTCACCCTTGCCGTCATTGCCAATGTCGCCCGAAAATCGATGTGCACGGTTTGAATTGATCTCTGCAAACTTACTTGGTAAGCCGCTAAATGATTTAAACATTAAGCTTAAAAATGGCAGTGTATGCGTGCCGCAATCTTGGATGGTGGCATGTAGCTTTGGTGTTTTGGTCAGGAGTAAGGTGCCACGACGCATGCCGTACCCCACATACTCTCCTACACTTCCAAGCACACCTATTGTTCCAGCCAACATACGACTCGCACAATAATTTCCCACGTTACCATCAATCAAAATCATGCCGCGGCGCATTTGATCACCTGTTCGTTCACCCGCATTGCCTTTAACGATGACGGTGCCACCTTTCATGCCAGCCCTTTCACCCACAAGTGCAGCCCCAAGGTAGTCGCCCACGTTGCCATTGATTTGAAGTAAGCCGCCCGCCATGCCACATGCTGCAAAGTCAGCAACACTGCCGTTCACAATGATGCTGCCTTGGCGCATTTGGAATCCCAAGAACCCGCCAGTATCGCCATTGACTGTGATATGTCCCATTTTTAAACCGCTACCGATGTAATCAATTTTGACTGTGCTTTTATCGAATACAAGTTGATTGGTATCGTTGCCAGAAATCGTGAATACCTCATCAGCACGGATTTGTTGTTTGCCATACCAAAGCAAAGTGGCGCCAATGTCAGCAAGGCTTTTGTTAGCAAGCAAATCAGGGCTGAGTGGCGATACATCTAGCTTTTGCGCTAAGTCTTTTTTTAGTGCGAAGATTAAAGCGCTCATGCTGATTCTCCGCTCAAGCTTTTGTCATTCATGATGTCGCGCAAATGGAATTGGAATTGACCTAGTTTCCCGCCGTAATTGCCTGCAGAAATGCGTTTAATGCCATTTTCAGCACCTAATGCACAAGCGGCTTTTATACCGACGTAAGTTGCCTTACGAATATCTGCATCGGTTAAACCATCAATCACGATTTCCATCACAGATTCAATATCATCGGAGAGTTGGGTTTTCGTGAGGCCTTTTAGTGTTGGGCAGAAGGCATCGTTGGTTGAAGCGAACATGGATTTGTACTTTGAGCCTACTTTAGAGCCTGAGCGCACAACGCCACCAGGAAAGGGCATGATCACATTCGGAATTTTTTTCATGGCTTCAATCGCTGCTTCGCAAGCCGCTAAGGCTTGCGGTTGCGATGTCGCCAGAACCAAGAAGTTGCCACCACCAACAGCTCGCACCATGCCTGTGGTTTCTTCGGTAATAAACTCGCCGTCCATCACTGGGACGCGCCAATAACGCTTGCCACCAAACTGTTTGGAAGTTTGAAAGCCGTCACCAAAGAAGCGAAGGTTTTTACCAAGATTAATACGCTCATTGCCTTCAATGCCTGAAAATGCGGCAGCAGTAGGGCAGGTAAGGATTGTTTGCCCCATGCGATTTTCAAGTTGCTTCATCAGTACGGAGCTTCCCATAGCAAACATGAGAATGGCAACGCCAGGACGTCCGTCAGGCGTTTCTTCTTGACTAAGTTCGCGCTCAATCCCAGCCTCTACGCCGCACCCAATCACTGAGGTTGCAAAGCCCGTCATTGCGTTTGCTGCGTTGTAAGCCCATTTGTGATTTTGTGCGGTGATGATGACGCGAGTGCCGCGCATATTGAATGCCTCGGCAAAGGTATCATCTATTTGTACGCCATTAATGATCATAGTGATTTCTCCCTGCGACCTTCACAGGCTTGAACGACAACTCCCCCGCGGCCGCCTTCTGCAATTTCCTCACTGCTTACTTTGAAGTTTTCCATATTCATGGTGTGGTAACTATCAAAATATTTCTTAATGTCTTTTTCAATGCCGCGGTCAAATTCAGGCTTAACCGTGTGTGTATGACCCCAGGTGACTTTCACTACTTGGCCATCTTTAACGACAAGTTCACCGTCTTTAAAGACGTAATCAGGTTTTTCGAACATTTTCTCGCGGTCTGGGTTGTCGGTGTAAACGGTAATATCTGCACCTGCGCCAATGCCTAAATGGCCTCTATCGTGTAAGCCGACTAATTTGGCTGCGCCAGCGCGCGTCATAATTGCAATATCGTACAAACTATATTCGCGGTCTAAACTAGTGAGTGTGCTCATGGCTTGCGCGTCTAAATTAAGTTTTGCGAACATATCGTTGCGGAAGGTTTTATCCATAAGCAATTTAATGAGATGCGGATAGCTAGTGAATGGGGCGCCATTTGGATGGTCAGTGGTTAAGAAAACACGCCATGGGTCATCGGTGAGCAAGAAAATCTCAAGACCAATCGCCCATTGCAAGGCATTCACAAAGTTTTGGTCTTTGTATTTGAATGGCACCACACCACAGCCTGAGTCGCACTCAATGTCCATAATCACAGACTTGCGCGGTGAACCTAGCGTGGAGTTGGCGAATTGGTGCATATTGTCGCCAGAGGCGGTGACGGTTTGATTAAATAAAATCTGACCAACGTCGGCTGAGATATGTTTGTTTTTGTTAATCGCTTCAGCGATTTGCGCGGCGCCCGATGAAAACTTGCGGTCGCCTTCTGTACCGTAGCTGTGGAATTGAATGTGCGTTAGATGAAGCGGATAGCCTTCGGAAGCACCCATGGTTTTGAGTGTGGTTTCCATGTTGCCTGGCACGCCCAAGTTATTGCCATGCACATGCAAAGGGTGTGGTACGCCAAGCTCGTGAACGGCACGAGATAAAGCCTTTAATACTTCACGCGGTGTGACTTGATAATGCGAGTTTTGCTCATCTAAATCTAAAGCGCGTTGGTTGAATTTGAATGCGCTAATGCCGCCAGGATTAACCACCTTAATGCCTATGGCTTGCGAGGCATGCATAATCCAAGCCACGTAATCGTTAATCGCGTTTTGGTCTTTCTTTGCGGCTAACATACGCAAGAAATAATCATCACTGCCTATCATGGCGTAACCGCCTTTGTCGATGATAGGTGTATCGCCCATTTCAAGGTGCGATTGGCGAGCATTCACAGGAGAAAGCGCTGGTTCAAAGGCTGCGGTGTAGCCCATCTCCGCATAACGATAGCCTGTTGTAAAGGTGGATGGCGCTGCATGGCCGCAACCAGAGCGGCACAATGCGCTATGTTGGCTTGGGTCTGCACGGTGATCTTCAGGCAACATCATGCGGGCAATATTCACTTTGCCGCCGCCAATGTGGGTGTGCATGTCAATCGCGCCAGCCATGACCACTTTGCCGCTTAAATTGAAGGTCTGGTCTATAGTTTCATCATCGCGTGGACGGCTCACTATGCGGCCATCGCGGATGTAAATGTCCATCACTTTCCCATCAACTTGATGGGCGGGGTCGTAAACTTTACCGCCGCTTAATTTAATCAACATCGTTCTGCTCTCTTATATTCTTTTACAGTCCTGCTTCAATCGCAGCTATCACTTCGACCAAGCTCGGTAATCTGCTTTCACGTAATTTCGCTAGCGGCAAGCTCACGGAGCTATCAATGCGGAAGATCGTGCCTGCGTGGTCGATGCCCGCGGTGCTGACTGGGATAAACACATCGGCATCGTTAGCCTGCATATTGGCATGGCCAATCACAATTTTTGGAATGTTAACCTTAGGTGGGGTTTTGTCAGGGTTAAATTCACTCACCCAAAGCAAAGCATCTGCTTCGCCATTCGCTAGTAATTGTTCTGCGCTAAAGTGATGTGGGTCGTATTCGGGATGCTTGCGAGCAAAGCGACTGCGAACAGCATAGCCGCTAGTCCAAGTGCTGGTTTGGTTAACGCTGTAGTCGCCTTCTGAACCACCAAGCGGTAAGCCAGAGGAGCGTGTTTTCGCATTTAGTTTAATGACCAACTCGGTAATGTTTTGAATAGTAAGTTCAGCGTGGGCTATATTTAAATCACTGCTCACCCAAGTGACCACGCTATATTTCGCAGCTTTGAGGCGTTCGCTTAAGCTTTCTAAATCTGATGTTTTAATGCCTGCAATCTCTGATGCAATTAAAGATTTGCCAGAAATGATCGCACGCAAAGCGGCAACAACTTCTGGCAATCGTTCCAAATCACAAGGAAGCACTGTTGGCTTAATGCCTTTAGGTGAAATACCTGCGGAGGTATCTGTATTTTGACCACCCAAGTAAACGACTTCACGGGCGCTAGTGTCTTGGTCGAACATGCTTTCTTTGTTCCATATATTGCGTTCAAAGAAGCGTGGATTGTGGCTCACAATATCAGTGCCAATCACTAATAACAGGTCAACGCGGTTACGCACTTCTGTGAGTGTAGTGACTTGCCAGCCGGAGTTTTGTACAACTAAAGTGTTGCGGAAGTTACTGTAAGCATTCATGTGGTCTAGTGTTGCGCCAACCTTATCAGCGAGGCTTAATACGCTTCGCATCCCATGCACTTCGGTGCCTAGGCCAGCAAATAGTGGCTGGTTGGTGCCACGTAAAATTTCAGCAGCTTTACTCACGGCCTCAGTTAAAGAAACTGTTTTTCCGCCTACGCTTGGGCTTGAGGTTTGAATGGCGCGTTCAAAAAAAGTTACGCACTTAGCACAACCTTTGTCGCTTACCTTAAGCAAGCTTGTTGTATCGCGCTCAATGCGAACATCGTCGCAAAGCAATCCGCAAGCTGGGCAGGTAACGGCTTCAAAAGTCGAAGCGCTGAAATTGGCCATTTGAAAAACCTTATCTTTTTAAAAAAATAGAGTGATTTATATATAGGTCTATTTTAATTCTTTAATACGCGGCTATGTTGAATAAGCGTGATTAAACCTCAGAAATTTTTGACTTTTAACTGAAATAGTCATTCCGCTTAGACATAGGAAAAACCTAGTGTCTGCGATACAATAAGACCTTCAAAAAATGCACTTGGGCACCACTCTTCATGACCAATTTAGATGTTGATATGCTAAATTCAATCAGTGCCGCCCGTTGCAGTGTTAATGTCACGACTTCTTCACGTTTGCACTTGGGTTTTTTTGATCTAAACGGTGGTTTGGGTCGTAAGTTCGGCAGCATTGGTTTGAGCTTGCAAGCGCCTGTCACGTCATTAAGTATTAGCCCATCCAAAACATTTACAGCCGAAGGTGAAGGCGCAGAGCGCGCCATTAAAATCGCCCAGCAAGTCGCTAGGCATTTAAATGTTGATGGTGGGGTGCATATCCATTTGGATCAAGTGATACCTGAGCATTCTGGCTTGGGTTCTGGTACACAGTTATCCTTGGCTGTGGGTATGGCAATGAATGCGCTGTATCAGCGTAATCTAACCGTGAATGAAATTGCCCTGATTACGCAACGCGGAACACGTTCTGGCATTGGCTTGGGCACATTTTCCACAGGCGGTTTGATTGTCGATGGTGGGCGGGCATCTAAATCGCCTGTGCCTCCAGTGATTGCGCGTGCTGAGTTTCCTGAAGATTGGCCGATTTTATTGATTTTTGATAAAGGTCACTCTGGCATGTACGGCACTCAAGAGTTAGCAGCCTTTCAAAATCTCCCACTCTTCCCAGAAGATTCAGCGTTATTGTTATGTCGCCAAGTTCTAATGCAGGCTTTGCCTGCGATTGCAGAACGGGATTTGCCAGCATTTGGCCAAGCTATTCAAACCTTGCAAGCCGTCACAGGTGATTACTTTGCTCCAGCGCAGGGTGGTGGCCGGTACACAAGTCCGCTTGTTGCAAAAGTGCTTAGTCAATTGCAGGTCAATGGTGTGCATTGCTTCGGCCAAAGCTCATGGGGGCCGACAGGCTTCGCAGTTTTTGAAAATCAACTAGAAGCTGAAACACAGCTGAACCAACTTAATGCTACATTTGGGTATGAGCAAGATTTACAGTTTCTGCTGACCAAGGCGAATAACCAGGCTAGTCAGATAGTTGTCAGTTAAGAGTACTTCTAAGAATTGAAAGCGTAAAACATGGAAAAAGTATCCATCCTGCATTTAATCACCGCTTCAAAAAACGCGAGCCCATTTGATGTGAATATGGCGTTTGATGCGGGCTTCGACAAAATCATGCCTTACACCCACGTTGAAATGAATGAAGTGGCTGGTTTAGTGCAAGATGCCATTTTTTCTCGAGGCCCAAGTGGCGTAAAACGTGAAAGCGTGTTTATTGGGGGTCGTGATATTGATGTGGCAATGGATATGCTTAATGCGGCTAAAAAAGCCATGGTGCCGCCTTTTGAAGTGTCTGTCTTTGCTGACCCATCAGGCGCTTTTACAACTGCTGCAGGCATGATGGCAAAAGTCGAGCAACATCTCGCAAAAAACTTTGGTGGAGCTATAAGTGGTCGCCGCGTGAGTGTCTTTGGCGCAACAGGCCCTGTGGGCGGCTGTACGGCCGTTATTGCGGCTAAATATGGCGCAACAGTACAAATGGTTTCACATCGCAGTATTGCAGATGTGCAAGCAAAAGCTGATTCATACAATACGCGTTATGGCGTGAATATTGTTGCGGTGGATGGCACGAGTGATGCAGCCAAAATTGAAGTATTGAAAAATACCGATATCGCCCTCTGTGCTGCGGCGGCAGGGGTGCAAGTTTTAAGCCTCGCTCAAATGAAGCAAGCTAAAGACTTAAAGATTGTGGCTGATGTAAATGCTGTGCCACCTGCAGGTGCTGAAGGTGTGGATGTATTTGCTGATGGTGCAGCAATAGCCTGCACAAAGGCTTTTGGGATTGGTGCCTTGGCAATCGGTAATGTGAAGTACAAAACACAACACAACTTGCTCAAGCTAATGTTGGAATCAGAAAAGAAACAGTATTTAGACTTTTTGTCTGCCTTTGAAATGGCGCGTAAAAGTCTGTAAAGGTTTAAGGATAATCTCTGATTAAACGAGTGCTTATTGCGGCGATTTCTTCACGGCCTTTTGTAAAGGCTGCGGTTACGGCTGGATATGCAGTAGTGGCGTTGGATGTTTTTGCAGATGTCGATACTCAGCGTTCCGCAGAGCAAGTTTATAAGATTGATTACGCTAATAATGGCTTTGACGCCAAACACTTTGAAGCGACCCTAGATCAAATTGACACTAGTGATATGCAGGGCTTTGCTTATGGCAGTGGTTTTGAAGCACAGCCTGATTTGCTAGAGTGCATTGCTAAACGCTTGCCGCTAATAGGTAATGCGCCGGAAGTTGTGCGCAAACTCAAAGATGCGCCATATTTCTTCGGGGTGTTGGATAGCTTGGCTATTCCACATCCCGAAGTGAGCTTTTTATTACTTGCGAACGCTGAGGGATGGATATGTAAGGAGGAGGGTGGCTCCGGCGGCGCACATGTGCTGAATGCTGTTACTAATCAAGACTTACCAAAAGGTCAATATTTCCAACGTGTGATCGATGGCACGCCTATTTCTATGCTGTTTGCAGCAAATGGTACAGAGATAAAAGTGATAGGTTTTAATCAGCAGTGGGTTGCACCGATTGCGGGCAAGCCATACCGTTATGGCGGTATTGTTGGCAACGCCAATTTACCTTTAGCTATTAAACAATCATTGCAAGAAGCTGCAAAGAAAATCACTATGGCTTTTGGTTTGCGTGGCTTAAATAGCTTGGATGTGATTTGGCAAAGTGGCCAGTATTGGGTGTTGGAAATCAACCCAAGATTAAGTTCAACGCTAGATTTATATCAATCGAAAGGAAGTAATTTGTTTGCCCTGCATGTTCAGGCGGTTAGTGGCGATTTGAGTCGTTTCCCGGTCATCTCCTCTCGCTCAAAAGCGCGTAACGTTTTATATGCGGCACAAGATGTCGTTATTCCTGAAGATTTGGTTTGGCCAGACTGGGTGGCTGATATTCCGATGGCGCTGACTGAAATTCCTCAGCATCAGCCTATTTGTACGGTTTTGGCAGAAGCGGATTTAGCCGTTGAGGCCCAAGCCTTGGTTGTTGAAAGACTCGATCAGCTGTCCGCTTTATTATTTAAGTAGTTTTATTGAAAATTTGTAGGAGTTTTAATGTCTGAATATACCCAAGCTTCGCGGCTTGATACATCAAGTTGGCCAAGCGTGAATGCGCTGGCCAATCCCTTTGTCGCAGATCTTGTTGCAAATGCTAAAGAGTTGCGTTTGGGCGTTGCTAAGTCTGACAATGGTGCGACTATTGTTGATGCGGGTGTTAAGCATGCAGGCGGTTTGGAAGCCGGCCGATTGATTGCAGAAATTTGCATGGGTGGTTTAGGCCATGTCAATTTGCAAGCTTCAAGTGTTTTTCCACATTGGCCTTGGATGCTTTCTGTGCATTCAAATAATCCAATTTTGTCTTGCTTAGGTAGCCAATATGCTGGCTGGAGTTTGGCGCATGAGAAATTCTTTTCATTGGGCTCAGGTCCAGGACGTGCCATTGCGGGTCGTGAGGATTTGTTCAAGGATTTAGGCTACAAAGATCAAGCGAATGCAGCGTGCTTGGTACTTGAAAGTGATAAAGCACCACCTGTTGAAGTGATTGAAAAGGTTTCGCGTGATACTGGTGTTGCAGTTAAAAACTTAACTTTTATCCTTACTCCAACGAGCAGCTTGGCTGGTACGGTGCAAATCGTAGCGCGTGTGCTCGAAGTGGCGATGCATAAAATTCATACCCTACACTTCCCGCTAGACCATGTTGTGGATGGCATGGCGAGTTCGCCTGTGCCGCCACCATCGCCTGATTTCTTAATCGGAATGGGGCGTACCAATGATGCGATTTTATTTGGTGGTCATGCGCATTTGTTTGTAAAAGGCTCAGATGACGCAGCGGCAAAATTAGCCAAAGAGTTGCCAAGCTGTTCATCACGAGATTACGGCCGTCCATTTGCCGAAGTGTTCAAAGCAGTGAATATGGATTTCTATAAGATAGACCCGATGTTATTCAGCCCAGCGGCTGTGACTGTAACGGCCCTAGAGTCTGGCAATACATTCACAGCTGGTAAGTTGGATGCAGCTTTAATTGACCAATCGTTTGGTTACCAAGCTTAAGTTTTGTAATGACAAAAATTCCCGTCTTTACTGACGATCCAGGCTGGCATGGCAATCGCTTAAAAGAGGCGTTTGCGGTGCGCGGCTACCAAGCTGTTTTTATCTCACTTAAAGATTGTTTTTTAGACCTCACTGCTACCTCAAGCGGTGTTGTAATTCCTGGCTTTGATGCCTTACCTAAATTCGCTTTTGTTCGCGGGGTTCCAGGTGGCACGTTACAACAAGTCATCGCTCGTTTAGATATTTTGCATGTTTTGGAAATGCTGGGTGTCAAAGTTTATAACACTGGACGATCAGTGGAGCGTACGGTGGATAAAGCCATGACTAGCTTTCTCTTGCATCATCACGGCATTGCCACTCCAGATACTTGGGTGTGTGAATCTCGTCACGAAGCGCATGAGATTATGGCGCGGGAAATCACAGAAGATAATCCGCTGGTCATTAAGCCGCTATTTGGCTCTCAAGGCAACGGCGTGCGAATGATTAAAAAAGTTGATGCTTTACCTGTTCCGATGGAAGCACATGTTGATGGTTTGTATTACTTGCAGCGCTATGTAGATAGCGGTGAAGGTGTGTGGCATGACCACCGTGTGTTTGTCGTGCAAGGTAAAGCCATTGCTGCCATGGTTCGCCGTGGTGAGGGTTGGGTGAATAATGTGGCGCTCGGTGGACGCTGTGAGGCGGTGGCGCATGATGGCGAACTTGCCATGCTGGCTGAAGCCTCCGCCAAAGCGGTGGACATTGATTATTGCGGCGTGGATATTATTCGAGACCATCACGGCAAATTGTACGTGCTTGAAGTAAATAGCATTCCCGCCTGGAAAGGTTTGCAAGGCGTTGTGGATATAGATATTGCACAAGCCCTGGTGGACGACTGTTTGGGGTTGTTGGAATGAGTGATATCGCCTTAGTTTATCGTGATGCTTGTATGGCTGAATTAAGTGCCATTAAGCCAGGCAATGTGCACATGTTTGCGGATGGTCATGGCATGGTGGTGCAGGATTTTATTAAAAGCGCGGATGCTTCAGCGCAAAACATTGCCACACCAAATTTAAGCGTTGGTGAGCGCATTTTAAGCTCCATCAAATCTACTTGGGATGCAGTTGGGTGTAATACGAATCTAGGCATTGTGTTGCTCACAGCACCTATGATTCAAGCCGCTTATTCAAAAGATGGTTTTAGCCAAAAAACACTTCAAGACGTGCTGAATAATTTAACGGTAGAAGATGCTGTGAAAGCTTATGACGCTATTTCAATGGCGATGCCTGCAGGCGTGGGTGAGGCTGAAACGCATGATGTACACCAAATGCCACAAGTGACCTTGCTTGAGGCCATGAAATCGGCTTCGGATAGAGACTTAATCGCCCAACAATATGCCAATGGCTACCAAGATATTTTCAATCTAGGTGTGATGACTTATCAACATTATCTAGTAAAATGGGAACGATCGGCGTGGGCAGTGACCGCAACATATTTGGCTTTTTTGGCTGCGTTTGAAGATAGTCATATTGCTAGAAAGTACGGAAAGGAAATAGCGCAAGCTATTCAACAAGAATCAAAAAATCACTTTCAACATTTCACATCACAAGAAAATCCCAAGCTTTACCAAGCCACTTTATTGGCTTGGGATATTGACCTTAAGAAGCGGTGCATTAACCCGGGCACAAGTGCAGATTTGACCGTGGCAACAATTCTCGCAAACAATTTAATTTTAGGCTAAAAACTAAGCCTAACTGTTGGTATTTTCTCGCTGTTTTTCTTTATCATTTTGCATGTGATTTATCCCCCTTAATCATGCTAAAATTGGGCTTTTAATCCACGCTTAAAGCCAATAGAACAATATGGATCAATTCGCAAAAGAAACCCTCCCTATTAGCCTCGAAGATGAGATGCGTCGTTCCTACCTCGATTACGCTATGAGCGTGATTGTTGGGCGTGCACTTCCTGATGTGCGTGACGGTCTAAAACCAGTGCATAGACGTGTGTTGTATGCGATGCACGAGTTAAGCAACGACTGGAATCGTCCATACAAAAAATCTGCCCGTATCGTCGGCGATGTGATCGGTAAGTACCATCCACATGGAGATACTGCTGTTTACGACACGATTGTTCGTATGGCGCAGGATTTCTCATTACGTTACATGTTGGTCGATGGTCAAGGTAACTTCGGTTCTGTGGATGGCGATAATGCGGCGGCGATGCGTTATACGGAAATCCGTATGGCAAGAATTGCGCACGAGCTTTTAGCGGACTTGGATAAAGAAACCGTTGATTTTGGACCAAACTATGATGGCTCAGAGCATGAGCCACTCATTATGCCAGCGCGTATTCCTAACTTGCTGATTAACGGCAGTTCAGGTATTGCGGTGGGTATGGCAACTAACATTCCACCGCACAACTTAAATGAAGTGGTGGATGCTTGTTTGGCATTGCTAAAAGATCCTGAGCTTTCAATTGATGACTTGATTGAAATTGTTCCAGCACCAGACTTTCCAACCGCAGGCATTATCTACGGCACCATAGGCGTTAAAGAAGGCTATCGCACAGGCCGTGGGCGCGTGGTGATGCGTGGCCGTACTCATGTCGAGGATTTGGAGCGTGGTGGTCGTCAGGCCTTGATTGTTGATGAGCTTCCATACCAAGTAAATAAAAAGACTTTCGTTGAGAAAATCGCTGAATTAGTTAACGAGAAGAAGATTGAAGGTATTTCAGACTTGCGCGATGAGTCTGATAAGTCTGGTATGCGTGTGGTGATTGAGCTCAAGCGTGGCGAAGTGCCAGAGGTAATCCTCAATAACCTATACAAACAAACACAACTACAAGACACCTTTGGTATGAATATGGTGGCCTTGTTGGACGGTCAACCGCGCTTGCTCAACCTCAAGCAAATGCTTGAAGCATTCTTGCGTCACCGTCGTGAAGTCATTAACCGTCGTACGGTATTCGAGCTTCGCAAAGCGCGTGAACGTGGTCATGTCCTAGAAGGCTTGGCAGTTGCGTTGGCAAATGTTGATGAGATGATTGCGATCATCAAGGCAGCACCAACCCCGCCAGAAGCGAAAAAAGATTTGATGGCGAAATCATGGAAATCGCCAGTGGTTGAAGAAATGCTTAAACGCGCTTCAATGGAAGCTTCGCGTCCAGATGGCTTATCAATTGACTTTGGTTTGTCAGCTAATGGTTACAAACTTTCTGATGTACAAGCACAAGAAATTCTACAAATGCGCTTGCAACGCTTGACCGGTCTTGAGCAAGATAAGATTGTGAATGAGTACAAAGAGGTGATGGACGTTATCACCGACTTGCTCGATATCTTGGCAACCCCAAGCCGTGTAACGCAAATGATTGTGGAAGAACTTGCAGCAATTCGCCAACAGTTCGGTGATAAACGTCGTAGTGAAATTGTGCACAACGCGCAAGATTTATCTCTAGAAGACTTAATCACACCGCAAGACGTGGTGGTGACTTTATCTCACACTGGCTATATTAAATCACAACCACTTGAAGAGTATCGCTCACAACGTCGTGGTGGCCGTGGCAAACAAGCTGCTGCAACGAAAGAAGATGACTTTATCGACAAGATGTTTGTGGCGAATACGCATGATTACATCTTGTGCTTCTCAAGTCTTGGTCAAGTCTATTGGCTCAAAGTTTATGAAGTGCCTCAAGGCAGCAGAACGAGCCGTGGTAAACCGATTGTTAACTTATTCCCATTGAGCGAGGGCGAGAAAATCAACGCCATCTTGCCAGTGAAAGAGTTTGACGAAAATCACTTCGTTTTCATGGCAACTGCAATGGGTACTGTGAAGAAAACTGCTTTGGTTGAATTCTCTAACCCACGTAAATCAGGGATTATCGCAATTAACCTAGATGAAGGTGATTACTTGATTGGTGCTGAAGTCACCAACGGTACGCAAGATATTGTCTTGGTTTCAAACGGCGGTAAAGCGGTTTGGTTTGATGAAGAAGATGTGCGTGCCATGGGCCGTAATACCCGAGGTGTGCGCGGCATGAAGATTACTAAAGACCAACAAGTATTGTCTCTATTGGTGGCTGAAAACGACCAACAAACCGTATTGGTGGCAACAGAAAACGGCTTCGGTAAACGTACTGTCTTGGCTGATTTCCGTCACTCAGGTCGTGGCACACAAGGTGTTAAGGCAATTGCAATCAGCGAACGTAATGGCATGGTGGTGGCAGCGCGCTTGGTGAATGATGAAGATGAAATCATGTTGATTACCACAGGTGGTGTATTGATTCGCACGCGAGTGAAAGAGATTCGTGAGCTTGGTCGTGCAACACAAGGGGTTACATTGATTAATCTTGGCGATGGTGAGAAATTGTCAGGCCTAGAAAAAGTAGTTGAGACTGACGACGAAGAAGAGGCGGAAGCTTAAGTATTGGGCGAGTTGAAAGTAATTCATGACGCAAATTTTTAATTTTTCAGCAGGTCCAGCCGTATTGCCAAAAGAAGTTCTTGCGCAAGCGAGAGACGAAATGATGGATTGGCATGGCTCAGGCATGTCGGTGATGGAAATGAGTCATCGCGGCAAAGAGTTTATGAAAATTGCCGCAGAAGCTGAAGCTGATTTGCGAGAGTTAATGAATATACCTAGCAATTACAAAGTATTGTTTTTGCAGGGCGGGGCGCATAGTCAGTTTTCTATGGTGCCGATGAATTTACTGCGTGGCAAAAAAACGGCTGATTATTTGGATAGTGGTATTTGGTCTAAAAAAGCCATTGATGAAGCCGCGCGTTACTGCCAAGTTAGTATTGCGGCTTCTAGCAAAGATAAAAACTACACTTACGCACCAAGCCAAGAAGCATTGAATCTTAACAAAGGCGCGGCATACTTCCACTTTACCTCGAATGAAACTATTGGCGGTGTTGAGATGTTTTCAGTGCCAAAAACAGGGGATGTGCCTGTGGTGTGTGATATGTCTTCTCATATTCTTTCGCGTCCCATGGATGTGAGCCAATATGGTGTGATTTATGCAGGCGCGCAGAAGAATATTGGTCCAGCGGGCTTAACCATTGTTATTGTTCGTGATGATTTAATTGGCGAGACGATTGCTGGCACGCCAACCATGTTTGATTACAAAATCCACGCGGATAATGATTCCATGTATAACACGCCAGCAACTTATGGTATTTACATGGCAGGCTTGGTGTTCAAGTGGCTAAAAGCCAAAGGAGGCTTGGCTGCGATTGAAAAAATCAACATCGAAAAATCATCCCTTTTGTACGATTATTTAGATGCTTCAGATTTTTATCATTCGCCAATTGCGGTTGAAAATCGCTCACGTATGAATATTCCTTTCACATTGAAAGACGCAGTTTTAGACGAAACATTTTTAAAGCAAGCCCAGCAAAATGGCTTGTTGCAGTTAAAAGGTCATAAATTGGTTGGTGGGATGCGCGCTTCAATTTATAACGCGATGCCAATTGAAGGTGTAAAAGCCTTAATTGAATTTATGCAGTCTTTTGCAAAAGCTAACGCTTAATCCTGCCCATTCAGGAAAACAATATGTCAGACATCTTAAAACAACACAGAGACCAAATTGATGCCATCGATGAGCAATTGCTCAAGCTGGTGAATGAGCGTGCAGCACATGCGCGTGAGATTGGCGAGCTTAAAGGCGGTGGCCCGATTTATCGTCCAGAGCGTGAAGCGCAAGTGTTGCGTCGTTTGGTGGACTTGAATGTTGGTCCATTGCCAGCAGAGGCTGTGACAGCGATTTTTCGTAGTGTGATGTCTAACTGCCGCGCACTTGAGAAAGCACTTACAGTCGCGTTTCTAGGCCCTCTTGGTACATTTAGTGAGGAGGCGGCAAATAAGCAATTTGGTGGTCTTTCATCACCGATGCAATGTCTTTCAATTGATGAAGTATTCCGCATGGTGGAATCTGGTCAAGCTGATTACGGTGTTGTGCCTGTTGAAAACTCAACTGAAGGTGCCATTGGCCGGACTTTGGATTTGCTCACAGCAACACGTCTGAATATCTGCGGTGAGATTGAGTTGCCTGTGCATCACAATTTTCTGAGTAAAGCCTCTGATAAAGCCAGTGTGACAAAAGTTTATTCTCACGCACAATCATTAGCACAGTGCCACGAGTGGCTTAACAGTCATTTACCCAATGCTGAACGTCAGGCCGTGGTGAGTAACGCGGAAGCCGCACGACTAGCAAGCACAGAGAAGGGCGCTGCTGCCATTGCGAGTTTGCGTGCAGCTGAGTTGTTTGAGCTGAGTTCATTAGCGAATAATATTGAAGATGATCCACGTAACACCACACGTTTCTTGGTGCTGGCTGATCATGACGTCGCAGCATCAGGCAAAGATAAAACCTCTTTGGTGATTGCGACTAAGAATGTCCCAGGCGCGATGGTGTCTATTTTGGAACCTTTATCTAAGAACCAAGTCAGTATGACCAAATTGGAATCGCGTCCAGCGAAAATGGGCTTGTGGGAGTACATATTCTTTGTGGATATTGAAGGTCATCATCAAGATGCCAACATCAAACAAGCTTTGGCTGAAATTGAGCAACGAGCTTCGTTTGTGAAAGTGCTTGGCTCTTATCCAGTCGCTGTCGTTTAATTCAGCCTTTGCGGCTTTAAATTTCGAGGTTATTTCTGTGTCAGACATTGCTAATTTAGCCCCCGCTTACATTCGTTCTATTGCACCTTATCAGCCAGGTAAGCCTATTAGTGACTTGGCACGCGATAAGGATTTAGATCCAAGCCAAATCGTTAAGCTTGCTTCCAATGAGAATCCATTAGGCGTTAGCCCAAACGCACACATGGCGATGATGGATGCTTTGGATGACATTGCGCGCTATCCAGATGGTAATAGCGTGGTGTTGAGAGATGCTGTTTGTGAGAAATTCAAAGTTACACCCAGTCAATTAGTATTTGGTAATGGCTCTAATGACATTTTAGAACTAGCTGCGCGTGCGTTCTTAGCGCCAGGGGATGAGGCAGTTTACTCTCAACACGCTTTTGCGGTTTATAGCCTTGTGACCCAGGCGGTTGGCGCTAAAGGCGTTGTTGTGCCAGCAAAACAATTTGGACATGATTTGGATGGAATGTTGAAGGCGATTACGCCAAAAACGCGAATGGTGTTTGTTGCAAACCCAAACAATCCAACAGGTACTTTAATAGGTAAGCTTGAGCTGAAGAATTTCTTGTCAGCAGCGCCTAAGCATGTCTTGGTCATGCTAGATGAGGCTTATGATGAATATCTCACGAATGAGCTCAAAGCTGAGTCTGTAGGCTGGTTAGGTGAGTTTGATAATTTAGTGATTTCACGCACCTTCTCAAAAGCTTATGGATTGGCAGGTTTGCGAGTTGGCTTTGGTGTAACATCCACGGAAATCGCGGATTTAATGAACCGCGTGCGTCAGCCATTTAACGTCAATAGCATCGCGCAAGCTGCTGCTGTCGCATCGCTTGCTGATGATGAGTTTGTAGAGCGTACACGGGCCTTGAATCAGGCGGGGATGGTGCAAATCACCCAAGGATTACAAAAATTGGGTTTAACTTTCATTCCATCATTCGGTAATTTTGTAAGCTTTAAGGTGGATGATGCGCGAGGTGTTTATGAGCGATTACTCAATCAAGGCGTGATTGTGAGACCAATTGCCAATTATGAACTGCCCGATTATTTACGTGTCAGCATTGGTTTGTTCTCAGAAAATGCACGCTTTTTAGAAGTGCTAGCAACAGCAATAGTTGCTTAATTCAAAACGCTAGGGTTAACTTAGCGCTGTTTCAAACGTGTCAATATTGGAAGGCTTGCCGTATAGGTAGCCTTGAAATATTTTGCAGTCAGCCTTTTCAAAAGTCTTCTTTGTGCTTGGTTAGCAACGCCTTTAAAATAAAACAAAGTCTATGTTTTCTAAGCTCTGATTTATTCATCATTTGAAATTTTTCAGTAAGTTATCTTGGGGTGTCATGAAAATCATTAGTGAAGTTTCCATCTTTTTGCACTGTTGAAGCACGTGCACAAAGCGCATGATTCGTTTCACGTTGAAAGTGCTCAAATGCACCAACGGTTTTTCATCTAATAACTAGGAGATACATCATGTGGACTAAACCAGCTGCTACTGAAATGCGTTTCGGTTTTGAAGTTACAATGTACGTTTGCAATCGCTAAGATTGTTACAATGTACTTGTAGTTAAAAACTACGGTTGCTGGGCTACTGCGAAGTAGCCCAGTTTCATATCAAGTGACGTATTTACAATAATAATTAAAGAGAAATTTATGCACATTCATGTTTTAGGCGCTGGCGCCGGTGGTGGTTTTCCACAGTGGAATTGTAATTGCTTCAATTGCGATGGACTGCGTAAAGGTACTATCAAAGCAACAAAACGCACACAGTCATCTATTTGTGTGAGTGGTGATGGCGTGAATTGGGTATTGTTTAATGCATCCCCTGATGTGCTGCAACAAATTCAAGAATTTGGACCGCTCCAGCCAGGTCGTGCCGTTCGCGATAGCGGTATCGTCGGTATCGTATTAATAGACGCGCAAATTGACCACACCACAGGTCTTTTGATGTTGCGTGAAGGCCAAGTAAAACGTGAAATTTATTGCACCGACATGGTCTATCAAGATTTAACGTCAGGCAATCCACTACTCAATATTCTCGGCCATTACTGTGGCGTTAATCATCATCAAGTGCCTACTGATGGCAATACCTCATTTGAAGTGGTTGGTGCAGCCAACCTTAGATTTACGGCGGTTGCGCTCAAGAGTGCGGCGCCGCCATATTCCCCGCATCGTAACGACCCGCATCCGGGCGATACTATTGGTGTGCTGATTGAAGAAATCAGCACAGGTAAAAAGTGCTGGTATTCACCAGGCTTGGCCGAGATTGAGCCGCATTTACCAGCATTAATGAATCAAGCAGATTGCATTATGGTGGACGGTACTTTCTGGACGAACACTGAAATGATTGACATGGGCTTGATGACAAAAACAGCCCGCAGTATCGGACACAACCCGCAATCTGGTGAGGGTGGAATGATAGAAAAACTAGATGAATTTGATGCCTCAAGAAAAGTGCTGATTCACATCAACAACACTAACCCGATTTTAAGAGAAGATTCCGCAGAGCGCGCTGAGCTGACCAAGCACGGTATTGATGTCGCTTACGACGGCATGGACATTATTCTTTAGGAGAGCAAGATGAACGCAGTAGCTAATAATAACTTACCTTGGACACGTCAAGAGTTCGAAGAAAAACTTCGTACCAAAGGTCAGGGCTATCATATCTACCATCCTATTCACGTGGCGATGTATGAAGGCAAGTTGAGCAAAGAACAACTTCAATGCTGGGTTGCTAATCGTTTTTACTATCAAATTGGTATTCCACAAAAAGACGCTGCAATTTTATCGAATTGTCCAGATAAAGAAGTTCGTAAAGAGTGGATTGTCCGTATTACCGATCACGATGGCGTAGGTGATGCAGTTGGCGGTATTGAAGCTTGGATTCAATTAGGTGAAGCAGTTGGTCTTACGCGCGAACAGGTGACCTCTCTTGAAATGGTAAGCCCGGGCGTTAAGTTCGCTGTAGATGCGTACATCAATTTTGCTCGTCAACGTCCTTGGCAAGAGTCTGTATGCTCATCGCTGACTGAATTATTTGCACCGCATATTCACCAACAGCGTATCAGCTCATGGCCAACCATGTATCCATGGATTAAAGAAGAGGGTTTGAGTTACTTTAAAAAGCGCTTGACTGAAGCTCGCCGTGACGTAGAGCAAGGATTGTCAGTAACGCTTGATTACTTTGGCAAGAGCCGTGAAATGCAAGAGCGCGCATTGGAAATTTTGCAATTTAAGCTTAATGTTCTTTGGGTGATTGCCGATGCCATTATGTTAGCTTCCACAGAGGTCACGACGGATGGTATGCCTTACTTACGCCAACCAGTGTATTAATTGAGGCGAAAATGAGCATTCAACTTACGAATATATACGCAATCGCTTTGCACCACCGCTTTCAGTGGGAAGAAGCACAAAATTGCTACGTTATTTTGTTTCCAGAAGGTATGGTTAAACTCAATGGCGGAGCCGGCGAAGTGCTTAATCTTGTAGATGGCAAACGCACAGTTACGGACATCGTGACAGAATTAAAAGCTAAATTCCCTGATGCGCCCGATTTGGACCAAGACATTATCGGCATGTTGGAATTAGCAATCGAAAAAGCTTGGTTACGCCAAATCAATTAAGAGTAGCCAATCTAGGAGCAGCAAAATGACACAAGCATCATTAGGTCAATCAGTCGTACAAAAAGAGATTCAAGCTCAAAATAACGGTGTTGCAGCCAATGTTACTCAGACCCAGCCCCTTTGGTTATTGGCTGAGGTTACCTATCGCTGTCCTCTGCATTGCGCGTTTTGCTACAACCCAACCGATTACGACAAGCATACGCAAAATGAGCTAACGACAGAGCAATGGATACAGGCATTGCGCGATGCACGTCGTTTAGGTGCTTTGCAGTTAGGTATTTCTGGCGGTGAACCTTTGCTGCGGGATGATATTGAAGATATCGTGATTGAAGCCAAAAAACTTGGTTATTACAGCAACTTGATTACTTCAGGTGTTGGTCTCACTGAAAAGCGCATACAAGCTTTCAAAGATGGCGGCTTAGATCACATTCAATTGTCGATGCATGACATCACAGAAGAAATTAATAACTTCATCACCAATACCAAGACTTTTGAGTTAAAGAAAAAAGTCGCAGCTATGATTAAAAATCACGGCTACCCAATGGTGCTTAACGTGGTGATTCATCGTTATAACATAGGTCACATGCGCCAAATTTTAGAGATGGCAGAAGCGCTTGGTGCGGATTATATCGAGCTTGCAAATACCCAGTACTACGGCTGGTCTTTGGTGAATCGTAGTCAGCTTATGCCAACTAAAGAGCAAATTGATGAAGCTGAGCGCATCACCAATGAGTTCCGTGAGAAGCAGGGCAGTAAAATGAAGGTTTTCTTCGTGGTGCCTGATTACTTCTCAGACCGTCCTAAGAAGTGCATGAATGGCTGGGGTGAGGTGTTTATGATTGTCACCGCTAACGGTGACGTCTTGCCATGTCATTCAGCGCGTGTATTGCCAAATATTGAATTCCCTAATGTGAAAGATAAAGGTTTGGATTGGGTGTGGAATGATTCGCCTGCCTTTAATAAATATCGTGGTGATAGCTGGATGAAAGAGCCTTGCCGAAGCTGCGCTGAGAAAGAAAAAGACTTGGCAGGCTGCCGTTGCCAAGCATTTATGCTGACGGGTGATGCTGAAGGTGCTGACCCTGTATGTAGCTTGTCGCCCAATCATCATGTGATTACGCGAGCAATTGAAGATTCACGCAACCCAGTGATTGCTTCGCAGCCGATTATTTTCCGTAATGATAAAAACTCAAAAGCGATTATCGCTGGCGAATTGCATGATAGGGTCAAAGACTTCCACGCATTGCCTTAGCCTTTAGCTTGTAAACTATAGCCTAGAAAATTGTGGTTAAATGAACGCGCCTTTGAAATCTCATTGGCGCGTTTTTATTAAGTGCTTTTGAAAAGAAAAACAACTGAACTCAATGACAAAACTTTCACCGCTATTTTTATCAGTCTTGCTTGCCAGCCTTGCCGCGCTTGCACCATTTGCCATTGATACCTATTTGCCAGCGTTCCCAGCGATGGGCGCTGATTTGCTCGCTGAGCCTGTGGCTCTCCAACAAAGTCTTACGTTTTACTTATTACCTTACGCCATCATGACTTTATGGCACGGTGCGATTTCAGACTCCATCGGCCGTATTCCCACCATTAAAATAGGCTTAGGCGTATTTTTACTTGCTTCTATTGGCTGTGCCTTTGCTAAAAACGTTGAAACGCTCTGGTTCTTTAGAGCCTTGCAAGGCTTATCTGGCGGTGCGGGTAACGTGGTAGCAAGAGCTATGGTGCGAGACTTATTTGAAGGCCCACAGGCCCAGCGTGTGATGGCAACCGTACAAATGCTGTTTGGTATTGCGCCAGCCATTGCACCGATTATCGGCGGCTTATTGCTGGGCATACACTGGCAAGCTATTTTCATTTTCTTGGCGTTGTATTCAGGCTTTGCCTTTTTTGCCGTGGCTCACTATTTGCCAGAAACCATGCCGCCAGAAAAGCGCTTACCCCTTTCCGCCAAGCAGGTGATTAAAGATTACCGCATTATATTTTCCGATGCTGAATACTTTCGTTTGGTGTTTTCCATTAGCGCAAACTTTGCGGGCTTCTTTTTATACGTCATCGCCAGCCCGATGTTTTTGGTTAAGCACCTAGGCCTTAGCGCTCAGCAGTTCGGCTATATGTTCATCCCAACCGTGTGCGGCATGATGATAGGCTCATACCTAGCCAAGCGCGCCGCTGGCATCTTCACCCGCCAGCAAGTGGTAAAGTGGGCTTATGCTTGGATGTCGTTCACTGTTGTGTGCAACGTCATCGCTTGTTATTTCTTATCTCACACCTTATGGCTGATATTGCCGATTGCGATATTTAACGTCGGCATGGCCCTGGCAATGCCTGTGCTATCAATCGCCGCACTAGATAGACACCCAAAAATCCGTGGCACCGCCGCATCAGGCCAAGCCTTTATGCAAATGTTCTTATCTAGCGTTTCATCAGGCCTGGTCGCCTCATTGGTGTGGAATAGTACTTTTGCAATGGCTTGCGCGATGGCTGGGTACTGCTTGGTTGGCTGGTTAGTCATTCGTCAAAGCCATTTATGGCGTCATGCCTAGCTTGTGGGGTGTTTTAGATGGAAAGAGTCGCCGAGCCTCGCCGCTGTTTTTGGTGTAACGACACACAAATCTACCGTGATTACCACGACACTGAATGGGGCTTTCCGGTTTTTGATGATACGCATCTCTTCGAAAAAATCTGCCTAGAAGGTTTTCAGTCCGGGCTTAGCTGGCTCACCATTTTAAGAAAACGCGAAAACTTTAGGCTTGCTTTTAATGGCTTTGATATCGCTAGCGTTGCCAGATTTACCCAAAAAGATGTTGAACGATTAATGTCTGATGCTGGCATCGTTCGCCATCGTGGCAAGATAGAAGCCACCATTAATAATGCCCGCTGTGCTAAAAAGTTGCTCGAGTCAGAATCATCATTAGCCGCATATTTTTGGCGTTTTGAGCCAGAAGCGGCCAGTCGTCCTAAAATCTTGGATATGAACACACTCAAAACCCTTATGCAGTTCAAAGAAGCGATTGCGCTTTCAAAAGACCTCAAGAAAAGAGGGTGGAAGTTTGTAGGACCGACCACCATGTATGCCTTTATGCAGGCCATAGGTTTGGTGAATGACCATGAGGAAGGCTGTCATGTGCGCGAAGCAGCACTAGAGGTAAGGCGGCAGATAAAAATACTTTCATATACAGCAGACAACAAAAAAGGAGACTAATGTCTCCTTTTTTTATTTTAATTATTCAACTAACAATTCACGTTTTCCTGGTGCGCCGTTCATTGCGTCAGCATCTGGTAATGGTTCTTTACGTGCTGAAATTACAGGCCATACTTCTGCAAGGCGTGCGTTTAGCGCGATGTATTCTTGTTGATCTGCTGGTACGTCATCTTCTGCAAAAATGGCTTCAGCAGGGCACTCAGCTACGCACAATGTGCAGTCGATACATTCATCAGGGTTAATTGCTAAGAAGTTAGGGCCTTCTACAAAGCAATCCACTGGGCAGACATCTACGCAGTCTGTGTATTTGCATTGAATACAATTTTCGGTAACGACATAAGTCATGTTGGTTTTCCTTCTAAAATACGTCTAAATTCTTTGATGTAGTTATTTTAATGTATTTTTGTCTGATTCGTTTAATCAAGATTAAATAATCATGCCAGCGCCAACGGTGTTGTTGGTCGATTCATCAATCACAATAAAAGCGCCAGTTGCACGGTTTTTGCTGTAGCTATCGACCATCAGCGGTTGGGCGAGTTTGAAATTGATTTTGGCAATATCGTTCATCGCAAGGCCTTGCGCTTCTAATTGCTCAAGCGTGTTGACGTCCACTTTGTATTCAATCGCGCCCACTTTTGCTTTAGATTCGCGTGTGGTGTGGCGGATAATATAAGTGCGTGCTGTTGAAAGCGGGGTTTCAGAGAGCCAGCACACCATGCCTGAGATTTGTTTAACAGGCTCTGGTGCTTGGTCTGATTTCACAATCATGTCGCCGCGTGAGGTGTCGATTTCATCTTCAAGCAAGAGCGTCACAGATTGCTCTGTAATGGCGCTTTGCAGTTGTTCATCACCCAATTGAATGGCTTTCACTTTTGAGGTGTAGCCATTTGGTAATACGGTGACAGCATCACCTACAGCGATTTCACCAGATTCAACACGACCCATAAAGCCACGGAAGTCGTGCAGGTCTTTATCGTCTGATGCGTGCGGGCGGCAAACGAATTGAACTGGGAAGCGGAATGGCTCATTTTGTTCTGAGTGGGCAGCAGGCGCTGATTCTAAAAGCTCCAACATGGTTGGGCCTTGGTACCAGTCCATTGCGTCGCCACGGTCAACTAACATATCGCCAGTGAGTGCTGAAAGCGGCACGACTTGAATGTCGCGACCAGCGCGTTGCAAGCCGATTTGTTCAGCAAAGCTTAAGTAATCTGCTTTTATTTTTTCGAAAGTTACTTGGTCAAAATCGACTAAGTCCATTTTGTTAATCGCTACCACGATATGTGGAATACCCACCAAATGCGCCAAGAATGAATGGCGACGCGTTTGGGTGAGTACGCCTTTGCGTGCATCAATTAAAATAATTGCGAGGTTGGCAGTTGAAGCTGCTGTCACCATGTTGCGTGTGTATTGTTCATGGCCTGGTGCATCGGCGATAATGTATTTGCGCGTACCAGTGCTGAAGTAGCGGTAAGCAACATCAATGGTAATGCCTTGTTCGCGTTCAGCTTGCAAGCCATCGGTCAGCAAGGATAAATCGACTACTTCAAGACCGCGCTTTTTAGAAGTGCGATCCATTTGTGTAAGGGTGTCAGCTAAGATGCTCTTGGTATCAAAAAGCAAGCGGCCGATGAGGGTACTTTTACCATCATCTACGCTACCGCAAGTCATAAAGCGGAGTAGGCTATCGTTGTGTTGTGTTGTCATTAGAAATAGCCTTCTTTCTTGCGTTGTTCCATTGATGCATCAGATGTTTGGTCATCAAGCCTTGTTGCGCCACGTTCTGTAATGGTGGTGGTGGCAGTTTCCAGCACGATTTTAGAAATGGTATCTGCATCGCTAATCACAGGCGCAGTACAAGTAATATCGCCTACAGTACGGAAGCGAACCTCCATATTGATGATTTCTTCACCTGCTTTAGGTTGGTTAATCACTTCACCAGAAGCGAGCGGTACATTGACTGGCACGATAGAGCCAGCGCGCATTACGACATCACGTTGATGTGCAAAGTAGATGCTTGGTAGGCCTAAGTTTTCACGTTCGATATATTGCCAAACGTCCATTTCAGTCCAGTTTGAAATTGGGAATGCGCGGATGTTCTCACCTTTGTGTGAACGTGCGTTATACAGATTCCATAACTCGGGGCGTTGGTTCTTTGGATCCCATTGGCCGAACTCATCACGGAAACTCATGATGCGTTCTTTAGCGCGGGCTTTTTCTTCATCACGGCGTGCGCCACCAATACAACAATCGAAGCCGAACTCTTCAATTGCTTCTAGCAATGTGACAGATTGGTGTTTGTTGCGCGATTCGTCTTCTGATTTAAGCACCACCGTGCCGCGCTTCATTGAGTCTTCTACAGAGCGAACGATTAGGCGCTCACCTAGTTCTGCGGCACGTTGGTCGCGGAAATCAATCACTTCTTTGTAGTTGTGACCAGTATCAATATGCATCAGCGGGAAAGGAAAGCGCCCTGGACGGAAAGCTTTTTCAGCAAGGCGCAATATACATAATGAGTCTTTACCGCCTGAGAATAGCAGTACAGGGTTTGAGCATTGGCCTGCGACTTCACGCAAAATGTGAATCGCTTCCGCTTCTAGCCAATCAAGATGGCTAAGGGTTGTTTTGTTTGCTGTTGTCATAATATCAACTAGTTAATTTCAAATAAGGTTTAATGCTTTTTTATTACTTAGGCTTCTTTACATGCAGTCCACATTCTTTGCTGGTTGGGTCTTCCCACCACCAGCGACCAGCGCGGACATCTTCACCCATTGCGACGGCACGTGTGCAAGGCGCACAGCCAATGCTCGGGTAGAAAACATCATGCAGTTTGTTATAGGGCACTTCATGCAGGCGGATATAAGCCCACACTTCTTGTTCGGTCCAATCGCTCAGCGGATTGAATTTTTCTAGCTTATTGCCTTCATCAAACTCTTGCACTGGCAAATTGGCGCGCGTTGTGGCTTGTTCTGCGCGCATGCCTGTAATCCAAGCTTGTTTGCCATTGAGTGCGCGTTTGAGAGGCTCTACTTTACGCATGTGGCAGCAGGCTTTGCGTAAATCAATGCTTTCGTAAAAGGCGTTCATGCCTTTCGTTTGTACGTATTGTTCTACCACTTCATGCTTAGGAAAATACACTTTAAGCTTGGTGTTGTAAGTGCTTTCAGCTTCAGCCATCAAAGTATAAGTTTCAGCAGGTAAGCGGCCTGTATCGAGAGAGAAAATCTCAATCGCGAGTTTTTCGCGCATGATAATGTCAGTCAACACCATGTCTTCAGCGCCAAAGCTATTCGCAAAGGTAATTACTGGGAATTTGCTTGCAGCTTCTTTAAGTACACTTAATACTTGAGCGCGCTTGGAGGTGACAGATGCCTTTAATGAATCGGTTAGCTCTGGGCTCGTCGCTGGGTTTTTAGCCGCGGAACGAATCATGGATACGTCACCGAACATTAGCGGATTGTCCTGCGCCAAGCTGGTTGCGCAATATCAACTGCGCCTTGGTATGGTTCGCTAAAGTCTTTAAGGCTTGCCAAAGCTTCAGTGGCTGAGCGGTCAGCGCGGATTAAGTAGCTATTAAAGCCTGAGCGCTTCAAGAAGAACAATTGATCGCGAAGTACATCGCCAACAGCGCGCAATTCATTTTTAAAGTCGTAGCGTGTGCGCAGAAGGTTGCCAATGGTGAAAATGCGGCCATCAGCAAAGCGCTCCACATACACAGCGACTAAAGCAAAAGCGTTGATGTCTTTTACTTCGGTAATCACATCTTCAATGGCTTCGTGTGTGGCAACTAACAAACCAACTTCACCTTGGCTAACACGGCTAGCAAGCGCGTCTTTATTGGCGCACCAAACAGAGAAAGGCACTAACACTTTACCCGCTGGAATTTTCGTTGCGGCAATTTGTTCAGCAGAGAAGGTTTCTTCGCCAGTGAGCTTAAATAGCACCACCTTACCGGCTTGTTTGCGAACCGTTTCTTCACCTAAAGTAGGTGGGGTAACACGTGTCCATTCATCAGCAACGATGGCATTGTCTTTAATTAAATTAGACATTTGTTGCCTCCTTGCTCGCATAAACGTGTGCTTTGAATGGCGGCACACCGATGCGGCGCACGGTATCAATAAAGCGCTCTTCAGGCGTACGTTCTTTGATGTAAACCTCAATCAAGCGTTGAACTACACCTGGCATTTCTTCTGCTGAGAACGATGGGCCAATCACTGAGCCGATGCTTGCATCATTACCTTGTTTGCCACCAATGGTCACTTGGTACCATTCTGAGCCGTCTTTATCCACGCCCAAAATGCCGATATGGCCAACGTGATGGTGACCACAGGCATTCATACATCCAGAGATGTTGAGTTCTAGGTCGCCAATGTCATGCAAGTAATCGAGGTTGTCGAATTGCATTTGGATGGCTTCAGCGATAGGGATGCTCTTCGCATTAGCGAGTGAGCAAAAGTCGCCGCCTGGACAGCAAATAATGTCTGTTAGTAAGCCGATGTTTGGGGTTGCCAAACCAGCGGCGTGGGCTTTTTCCCAAAGCTGGAAAAGGTCACTGAGTTTTACATCCGCTAAAATCAAGTTTTGCTCATGTGAGGCACGAACTTCGCCAAAACTATAAGCATCAGCCAAATCAGCCACTACTGACATTTGCGCTGAAGTGATGTCACCAGGTGCATGGCCATGAGGCTTAAGTGAAAGCGTTACAGCGCGATAGCCTGCTTGTTTGTGTGCGTGTACGCAGCGTTTTACCCAAGCCGCAAATGCTGGGTTGCTTGCGATTGCGCTATCGAAGCTTTCGTCATGTGCTGGCAAGTTTTCGTATGGCATGGCTTCAAAGTGTTGACCAACGCGCGCTAATTCAGCTTCGGTAATTGTGTTTGGATTATCTTTGAGGTACAGCCATTCAGCCTCAACTTGTTGTTTGAAGTCTTCAATGCCTAAGGCTTTTACCAAAATTTTAATGCGTGCTTTGTAAGCGTTGTCACGACGACCGTGAATGTTGTAAACGCGGATAATCGCTTCGCAATAGGTAAGGGCGTGTTGCCACTCAAGATGTTCGCGAATGACCGTGCCTAAAATTGGTGTGCGGCCTAAACCACCGCCAACCCATACTTTAATTGCTGTTTCGCCTTTAGCATCTTTGTAGAACTCCATGCCAATGTCGTGCGCTTGCACGATGGCGCGGTCTTGCTCGGTGCCAGACACCGCAATTTTAAATTTACGTGGTAATAAAGCAAACTCAGGATGGAAGGTGCTCCATTGGCGCATGACTTCAGCCATCGCACGTGGGTCAATCACTTCATCAGGCGCAACGCCAGCGAATTGGTCTGTAGTGATATTTCGGATGCAATTGCCAGAAGTTTGAATGGCGTGCATTTCTACGGTGGCAAGCTCAGCCAGAATCTCAGGCACATCTTCTAGCTTAGGCCAGTTAAGTTGTAGGTTTTGACGTGTGCTGAAGTGGCCATAGCCTTTATCGTACTTTTTAGCGATGTCGCCAAGTTTGCGTAATTGTTTAGATGACAGCATGCCATAAGGCACAGCAACACGAAGCATAGGTGCTTGGCGCTGAATATATAAGCCGTTTTGTAAACGTAGTGGGCGGAACTCATCTTCAGAAAGTTCGCCAGCAAGATAGCGATTGGTTTGGTCGCGATATTGGGCGACACGCTCGTTCACGAGTTGTTGGTCAATGGCGTCGTATTTATACATAGGTAATCAATTTTTCAAAGAGGCGGTATTTTAATGCAAAACCGGCTTGGTTTCACGCTTTATATTGGCATTAAGCCCAATGCAAACAAGGCTTAATGTAGAACGAGCTTTAAGCCAACATAAATCAAAATGGCTGCAAGCGCGACACGTATCCAATGTTCGGCAACTTTGGCGCTTAAGTGACTGCCAATATAAATGCCTGGGATTGAGCCAATAAGCAGGGTGCCAAGCAGGTTGTAATCAACGGTACCAAGACTTGCGTGGCCTAAGCCAGCAACCAATGTGAGTGGTACGGCATGCGCAATATCGCTACCCACGATAGTAGTGATTTTCTTGTGTGGGTAAAGCACGATAAGTGCAGTCACACCCAAAGCGCCAGCGCCAACAGAGGTTAGAGTAACTAAGCCGCCAAGCACAATACCAAGCACTACGGTGCTAGCCGCAACGTATTTCTCAGGGATTAAAGTTTCTTTTGCGAGTAAGTTCATGAGTTTTGTTCTTAAAAGCACAGCAACTGAGGTAATAATCAGTGCAATACCTAAGCTGAACTTGATGGTAGCAATCGCTTCTGTTGAGTCGACATCAATCGTGCGCAAGAAAATGATGGTGGCAAATGAAGCTGGAACGCTACCTGCGGCGAGCAACTTAACAATGCGCCAATCAATATTACCTAGCTTGCCGTGGGCAAAAATGCCAACAGATTTAGTGACTGATGCGTAAAGTAAATCAGTGCCTACAGCCAATGCTGGCTTGATGTGGAAAAAAATCATCAGAATAGGGGTCATGAGTGAGCCGCCGCCTACGCCAGTTAGACCGACTAAAAAGCCAACGATAAAGCCTGCAACAATGAAGCCGAAATCCATGGGTATCCTCAATGCAATTGATTTTGCGCGATATTAAACTAATAATATTATAAATTATTAAATATGTTGTTTTTATAACCGTTTATTCTTAATATATATCTATTGGTTATATGGAGTAATGTTGAGATGAAGTTGCATCAATTGCGTTATGTAAGTGAGGTTGTAAAGCAGGGCTTGAACATTTCTTTGGCTGCTGATGCGCTACATACATCCCAGCCTGGCGTAAGTAAGCAAATTCAATTGCTTGAGCAAGAGCTTAATTTACAGATTTTTGAGCGTCATGGCAAACGCTTAACGGGCGTGACTGAGCCGGGTCGAAATATCGTTGAGCTTGCCGAGCGAGTTATGCGCGATATGGAAAATATCAAGCGAGTTGGCGACGAGTTTAGTCATGAAGATATAGGCATGCTCACCATTGCAACAACCCATACGCAAGCTCGATATCGTTTACCTGCCGCTGTTAAAGCGTTTATGGAGAAGTATCCTGAGGTTAAGCTCAATATCCATCAAGGCAATCCAACGCAAGTTGCAGAGCAGGTGGAGAGTGGTGAAGCGGATATTGGCATCGCGACTGAGGCTATTAGCCACTTTGAGAAGATTTTATGTTTGCCAGCCTATCAATGGAATCGTTGTGTGGTGGTGCCTCCAGGTCATCCATTAATTAGTGATGTGCCATTAACGCTTAAAAAATTGACACACTACCCGCTGATTACTTATGACTTTGCTTTTACTGGCGGTTCATTAGTCAGCAGTGTCTTTGAGAGGGAAGGTTTAACGCCTAATGTGGTGCTCACCGCGATTGATGCGGACGTGATTAAAACTTATGTCAGCCTTGGTTTGGGCGTGGGCTTGCTGGCTGGCATGGCTTATGATGCTGAGCGAGATACAAACTTAGTCGCCTTGGATGCAAAGCATCTATTCCCTGATAGCGTGACTTATGTAGGGATTAGACGAGACGCTTATCTGCGCAAGTTTGCCTATGATTTTATTCAGCTCTTGGCGCCACATTTTGACCGCAAGGCAGTGACGGAAGCCCTTAAACATTAAAACAATTACTTGCGTCCATAAGCTGTGATTTCATGGCTTTTTCGGATATAATCTCGGCTCGAAATTATTGTTGGTTCGTTATTTTATTAAGTAATTATTCGGAGAGCGCTATGGCTAATTTATTAGAACAATTGAAGTCTATGACCACTATCGTGGCTGACACTGGTGACGTTGAAGCGATTAAAAGTGTAAAACCTATCGATGCTACAACAAACCCATCTTTAGTATTAAAAGCGAGCCAATTGCCACAATACGCATCATTGATTGAAGAAGCGATTGCTTATGCAAAAGCACAAGGCGGCTCTAAAGCAGAACAAATCGACAATGCAGCTGACAAATTAGCTGTGTTGATTGGTACAGAAATCACTAAGGTTGTTCCTGGCCGTATCTCAACTGAAGTTGACGCACGTTTGTCATTCAATGTTGAAAAAATGGTGGCTAAAGGCCGTAAGTTAATCAAGTTGTATCAAGACTCAGGCGTAAGCAAAGAGCGCGTGTTGATCAAATTAGCTTCAACATGGGAAGGTATTAAGGCTGGTGAAATTCTTGAAAAAGAAGGTATTCAATGTAACCTCACGTTGTTGTTCGGTTTCGGCCAAGCACGTGCTTGTGCAGAAGCTGGGGTATTCTTGATCTCACCATTCGTTGGTCGTATCTTAGACTGGTACAAAGCTAAGAACCCAGGTACAGAATACACACAAGAAACTGACCCAGGTGTGGTTTCAGTTCGTGCTATTTATCAATACTACAAAGAGCATGGTTACAAAACTGTTGTAATGGGCGCTTCATTCCGTAACACGGGTGAGTTAATTGCTTTGGCTGGTTGTGACCGTTTAACTGTTTCACCAAACCTATTGCAAGACTTGGCTGCAACAGAAGGTACATTGACTCAAGTATTGAAAGATGGTGGCGCAACAAAAGCTGCTCCAGCGCGCTTGACTGAAGAAGAGTTCCGTTTTGCGTTGAACGAAGATCCAATGGCAACTGAAAAGCTTGCTGAAGGTATCCGTGGTTTCGTTGTTGACCAAAACAAACTAGAAGCAGCGCTTGCTGAAAAACTATAAGCGCTGTAATGGATAAACGCTAGGCGTTGATTTAACGGCTAGCGTTGTAATTTATAGCGTTGACACATTGATTGGTTGCGCTATAAGATATCGTTCGATTTTTAAGTTGGTGCTGAAAAGCACTAAATATTAAGTAGTAAAACCTGTAATTAATTGGAGAAAAGTAACATGGCACAAACACAAATGGCTTTAGATTCATTAGATTTCGACGCAACAGTTGCATTAGCTACAGCTACTGCACCACACGTTGACATTCTTGAAATTGGTACACCATGCATCAAGCACAACGGTATCAAATTGCTTGAAACTCTACGTGCTAAATTCCCAAACAACAAAATCTTAGTTGACTTGAAAACAGCTGATGCTGGTTTCTACGAAGCAGAGCCATTCTTCAAAGCTGGCGCTGACATCGTTACTGTATTGGGTGTTTCAGACATCGGTACAGTTAAAGGTGTAATCGACGTAGCTAACAAATACGGCAAAAAAGCTCAAATCGACTTGATTAACGTTGCTGACAAAGTTGCTAAAACTAAAGAAGTTGCTAAATTAGGCGCACACATCATCGGTATTCACACTGGTCTTGACCAACAAGCTGCTGGCCAAACACCATTTGCTGACTTAGCTGCTATCGCTGCTTTGAACCTAGGTGTTGAGATCTCTGTTGCTGGTGGCGTTAAAGCTGCTACAACTGCACAAGTACGTGACGCTGGCGCAACAATCATCGTTGCTGGCGCTGCTATCTACGGTGCTGCTGATCCTGCTGCTGCTGCTGCAGAAATCACTGCTATCGCTCACGCTTAATTAGCGATAAATTCTGAGCTGATTTAATTGGCTAAGAGTTTATAGAGTATAAAAATCCCGACACAGCAATGCGTCGGGATTTTTTTTGGTAATATCTGAATTTGCAGGCAATACAATTAATTAAGGAAACATCATGGATCATCAAAAACTTATCTTAGATAAATTAACAGGCATTTTGGCTGTGACTGATAACAAATCAGCACAACTTTTGGATTTGGTTGAAAAAGCAGGCCGTACATTCATCGGTGGTGCTGGACGTTCACTATTGGTTTCACGTTTCTTCGCGATGCGCCTAGTGCACGCTGGTTATAACGTTAATATGATTGGTGAAGTTGTAACACCAGCAATCAAGTCGGGTGACTTGTTGATTTTGGTTTCAGGCTCTGGCGGTACAGAAACATTACTTCCATTCGTTAAAAAAGCAAAATCAGTAGGCGCTAAATTGGTCGTGATTTCCATGAAGAAATCTTCACCAATGGCTGATGTAGCTGATTTAGTAATTCAAGTTGGTCAAGATGACAGCTTCCCGCTCACTAAAGGGATGCCTATGGGTTCACAGTTCGAACTTTCAACATTGATTTTCTTGGAAGGTGCAATTTCTGAGTTGATTCATGCTAAAGGTTTGACTGAAGAAGGCATGCGCGCAATTCACGCCAACTTAGAGTAAATGTCAATTATTTAAGGCTTTTAAAGGCTTAAATACTGCAAAACTGAAGGCCCGCTTTGTTGCGGGCTTTTTTACGCCTGGCTTTTTAGTCCAGTAGTTGCTTGATTTGTTGATGGGTGAGGGCGCCGTTATGCAGTGCGCTTGCTATTAGTACACCGCTGATATTGCTTGCTTTGAGTGCTTCTAAATCCGCACTATTGCGAACACCGCCAGCCGCATAAATGTTCGAATGCTTAGTTCGCATTTTGATGGATGCGAGTTTTGCTAAGTCTGGTCCTGCATTACTGCCAACTTTATTAAGCGGCATTACAATTACATCATTAGGCCATAACCTTGCCCTGCTTAAGATGTCTTGAGCGCCTTGAAATCGGTCATCTTTGTAATCTAAAGAGAGTATGGCTCTGTGCTTGGATGCGGTTGATAATGCTTGATATTGGCCTATGCTATTCAAGCTCTCAGAGCCTAGCACGGGCTTAATGTTGCGAGATTGATAGCTCGTTATCGACGATTCTTTATCAAAGCCTGCATCTAGCCAAACCTCGAGGTTTGGAAAGCTGTTCGTTATTTCGAGTATGGTGTTTTTGTGATTGCCAGTCTTTTGTATCGCGTTGATGTCGGCAATATAGAGCTGTTTGAATGGGTATAATGCAAGTATCGCTTGAACGATTGCCAGTGGCTCGCTTGCGTGAGTTAGTACGGATTTGATAGGTAAGTAGTCGTGCCGATTTCCATGCTTGGCATGGACCACTTGGTCATTCATTAAATCAAGCACGGGAATGATGTTCATTTGAAAATTTTTATCTGCGAATTTATCACGGGTGGTGGATTATACCGTGAGCCTTTACCCCCGTCCTTATTGGCGGAGGGGACGGTGATGCGTGATGCTGCTTTGTATGATTTCGCCCAAACCCCCGCTGTTGAAATAGTCGTGACCTGTGACCAAAGGCTAGCTGCGCCTTTTGAAGCGCATCAAGTTCTAATGGTTGATGAGCAGCAAGATATCTGGGTGCTTTGGGAGCAGTGCATTGCTGCTTCTGATGCCGTTTTACTTATTGCACCCGAAACAGGTGGTGTGCTCGAAAAGCTCACTTTGCTTGCTGAAAAATTAAATAAGTTGGTTCTTGGAAGTAGCGCTTCTGCCATTAAGTTGGCTGGGGATAAATGGCTCACTTACCAATCTTTTATCTCGCATCACATTCCAACCCTAGACACTTATCTGGCTAACGCCTTGCCGAACGGCATGAAAGGCGTTTATATCGCTAAGTCTAGAGATGGTGCTGGTTGTGATGATATGGCTTACTTTGAAGATTCTCAGTTGTTAAAAGGCTGGCTACAAGGTCGTGAACATACGCATATTGTTCAACCATACCAAACAGGCGATGCGGCCAGCTTCTCTATGCTTTGCAAAAATGGCAAAGCCTATCTCTTAAGCTGTAATCGCCAGCATATTGAGATTAATGCTCAGCAGTTTTCATACCGCGGTGGCGTGATGAATGGCATGGATGAGAACAGAGAGGCATTTAATGAACTTGCACAAAAAATTGTTCAAGCTATGCCTAACTTGGCAGGCTATATAGGTGTGGATTTAATTGTGCATCAGGGCGAGTTTTTTGTCTTGGAAGTAAACCCTAGGCTAACAACTTCTTATGTGGCCTTGCACCAAGCCTGCGGATGTAATCCAGCACAGATGCTACTCGACTTGTTCTATAATGAGGCGTTCAGAATGCCTGAAATCGCTCATCACAAGGTTGAAATTTCAATTAATGCCGCAGTCCTTACAGATTAAATCAGAAGCCACACTTGGCTGGGATGTGGGTGGAGCGCATTTAAAAGCTGCGCTGGTCTCCCCGACTGGTGAAGTGCTTAAGGTTTGCCAAGTGGCTTGCCCATTGTGGCGAGGAATGGCGCAGCTGGAGCAGGCTTTGGCGGAAGTACTTAGTCAATTAGAAAGCCTACCCGAAAGACACGCTGTCACTATGACGGGTGAGTTGGTCGATATTTTTCATAATCGCCGTGCCGGCGTTTTGCAAATAGCGCATTACATGGCTGAGCACTTAAATGGTGAGGTTCTTTTTTATTCCGCCAAGCAAGGGTTTGTGGACAGCACGGGGGTGTCTTTTTACGCGGACTCTATTGCCTCAGCTAATTGGCATGCGAGCGCTAGTCTGATTGCCAAGTTTATCAAACAAGCTGTTTTGCTTGATATTGGCAGCACCACCTCAGATTTAATTTTAATTAATGATGGATTGGTGGCCTCGCAAGGTTTTACTGATGCGGAGCGTATGCGCTTTGATGAGCTGGTTTATGCTGGAGTGGTGCGAACGCCATTGATGGCCTTGTGTCAGAAGGTTCAGTTTGCTGGTTTTTTGGTGAATGTCGCCGCAGAGCATTTTGCAACAACAGCCGATGTGTATCGCCTGACGGGTGAATTGTCACTTGAAGATGATATGGCAGATACCGCTGACGGCGCTGGAAAAACAGAGCTGGAAAGTGCTCGCCGCTTGGCTAGAATGGTCGGACATGATGTTGAGGATTTTGAGATTAGCACTTGGAAATCATTGGCATTTGAATTTAGAAATGCACAATTGATGCGCCTGCAAGAAGCTTTCAGTCATTTGGTAGATATTAATCAATATATGCCCTTGGTTGGCGCTGGAGCAGGGTGCTTCTTGGTGCGAGCCTTGGCGGCGCAGATGAATAAACCTTACTTGGATGTAGAAAGTTTGCTTAATACGTCCGATGAAACCACACATTGGGCAAGCGTTTGTTTGCCAGCAGTTGCTGTCGCAAGCTTGTCGATAGACTTGGAAAGCTAAAAAACGAAGAATGTTGATTTACAAAGAATGCTAAAACACGAAATTCCGTACCAGACAAATAGCGCCGAGCTTTTTGCAAAAATTGCAGATTGGCCTTGGGCGGTGTTTTTGGATAGCGGACAGCCAATAAGTCAGTTTGGACGTTACGACATCATGGTGGCAAAGCCCTTTGTGCAATTGGTGACGAATGGCCAGCAGACTGTGATTAGTGATGCCGATGGTGAACGCTCAAGCTCAAACGACCCATTTACACTCTTAAAAGAGACGCTTGCGCCTTACCAAATTTCAAAGACAGCGTTGCCTTTCGTGGGCGGCGCTATTGGCTATTTTGCTTACGACTTAGCTCGCCGAGTTGAGCATTTGCCATCAGTAGCGCTAGATGCTGAAAATATGCCAGAAATGATGGTGGGCGTTTACGATTGGGCGGTGGTGGTTGATCACCAACTGCAACGATCCTGTTTGGTTTCTCACTGTAAAAATTCCCAAACTGAGCAGGATTGGCCTAGCTTGTGCGTCCTATTTGATGAGCCTTTCAAGCTAGCTCCCTCGCCTGATTTTGAAGTCACTTCCGCATTGCAGTCCAATATGGACTACGCCCAATATAGCGCCGCTTTTAATCGGGTTAAGCAATACATTCAAGAGGGCGATTGTTACCAAGTGAACTTGGCCCAGCGTTTCTCTGCAAAGGCTCAAGGCGATGCTTGGTCTGCTTACCTTGCTTTGCGTGAGATCAGCCCCGCACCATTTATGAGTTATATGAACATGGGCGATGCGCAATCTGTGCTACAAGTTCTTTCTGCTTCGCCAGAACGCTTTTTGCAGGTGCACGGCAAGCATGTAGAAACCCGTCCTATAAAAGGCACAAGACCTCGTTCAGGCAATGCCGAGGAAGACGGGAACAATGCACATGACTTGCAAAACAGCCCAAAAGACCGTGCTGAAAACTTGATGATTGTCGATTTGCTGCGTAACGACATTAGCAAAGTTTGCGAAACGGGCAGTGTGCGGGCTGATAAGCTGTTTGCTTTAGAAAGCTTCGCGAACGTACATCATTTGGTGAGTACGGTGACGGGCAAGTTGGCGGAAGATAAAACAGCAATTGATTTACTGCGCGCCTGTTTTCCTGGCGGTTCGATTACTGGTGCGCCTAAGTTGCGCTCCATGGAGATTATTGAAGAGTTGGAGCCTAATCGCCGTGGCCTTTATTGCGGTGCAATTGGCTATATTGGCTTTGATGGCAACATGGACGCCAATATCTCGATTCGCACAGCCGTTTATTCGCATCATAAAATTCGCTTCTATGCAGGCGGTGGGGTGGTGGCTGATTCTGAGCTAGCGAAAGAGTATCGCGAAACATTAGACAAAGCCTCTTCTATGTTGTCTTTGATAGAGCGCTTTGGTGGCGATATCACATTAAAGGCAAGTAAACCCTGATGTGGGTGGTGAAGCTAGGGGGTAGTCTACTGAGAACGCCAGACTTAAAAGGTTGGCTAGATGCATTCGCCCAATTTGGTGATGGCAAAGTCGTCATTGTGCCTGGTGGTGGTGTGTTTGCAGATGCTGTGCGAGATGCGCAAGCTAAAACAGGTATCGATGACGCGACAGCCCACCAAATGGCAGTTGTGGCGATGGATCAATATGCGACATTGATGACAGGCCTCAATGAAGATTTAGTGATGGCATCCAGCGTGCTCGAAATTGCAGAGCTATGCTTACAAAATAAAGCGATAGTTTGGAAGCCATCTGAGATGGTTCTGGCAGATAAAGACTTGCCTATGTCTTGGGATTTGACGTCAGATAGCTTGGCAGCTTGGTTTGCAGATAAGCTTAATGCTCAACATTTATTAATTGTTAAGTCGATATCACCAAGTCATGCTGAAAAAGTTGAGGTTGAAGACTTGATGTTAGAGGGTGTTGTGGATGCATATTTTGGTATGTATTTCACTGGAAAGCCATTTAAAACGTGGTTGGTGAGCAAAAATGAGTTTATCAATATTAACCAAGCAATTACTCATCAATCCAGTCCGATGGTAGGTGTGGAAGTTGTTGCAGGGAGTCAATCATGAGCGATTTGGTAGACAAAGAAAATACTGTGGAGCGCGTTTATACTGAGGCGGAAATTCAGCTCAAACTTGCCGCTGATTTACCCCATTGGTTTTATGAAAATGGCTGGATACGCCGCAAATATAAAACAAGCGGCTGGAAAGCCACTTTGATGGTGGTTAATACCATTGGGCACTTAGCAGAGGCGGCTTGGCATCATCCTGATCTAACGGTTTCTTATGCTTTTGTTGTGGTTAAGTTGTGTACGCATAGCGCTAAAGGTATTACGGACAAGGATTTTGAATTGGCGACCAAGATTGAATCGGTAGTCAATTGGAAGCCAGCTCAAGAGGCTTTGGCTCAAGGCAAGGTCAGCGCTCTAGAAGGCACACCTAATGATGACGTGAGATTTAAGTATATTAAATATGATGATTAACAAGTCGCGCGCATTGATTTTTAAAAGAAACTAGCATTCACGGCAGGTTTTCTATATAATCGCGACCTTTCCACCTTGGCTCACTGTTTCGCTGTGCAGGAGCCTTTTAATCCAAAAGGAGTTTACATGCGGCATTATGAAGTAGTATTTATCGTCCATCCGGACCAAAGCGAGCAAGTGCCTGCGATGATCGAACGTTATCGCGCACTCGTGACTTCAAATGGCGGCGCTATGCACCGTCTTGAAGACTGGGGTCGTCGTCAAATGGCTTACCCAATCCAAAAAATTCACAAAGCGCATTACGTGCTCATGAACATTGAATGTAATCAATTCGTTTTAGACGAACTTGAACATGCATTCAAATTTAATGATGCTGTGTTGCGCCACCTAACAATGGCGACTAGTGACGCTGTTGTTGCTCCATCACCAATGATGAAAGAAGAGAAATCTAAATCAGTGTTGGGTAAAGATGAAGCTGCACCAGCTGCTGAGGCAGTCGCTGCTTAAGTGAGTCGCACAACGCTGGGGACTAATTTATTAGTCATTGATGGTGAAGTTGTTCAAATTGAAACGCTTCGCTACACGCCAGCAGGAATACCGTTGTTGAGTTTTGTTTTGCGGCATCTCTCCGAACAAGTTGAAGCAGGGATGCAACGTAGGGTTGAATGTGATGTAAATGCGATGGTCATGGGACCTTTAGCAGAAAAATCACAAAGCATTAAAGTTGGAGAGTTTTTAAAAGTCTCTGGTTTTCTTGCTAAACGCAGCCTAAAAAGCACACAACTGGTAATGCACATTAATACATTAGATAAAATCTAAATATATATTTAAAGGATTACTAACATGGCACGTGATATGTTCAAACGCCGCCGCTACTGCCGTTTTTCAGCAGAGGGCATTAAAGAAGTAGATTACAAAGACGTAGATCTATTAAAAGATTTCATTACAGAAAACGGCAAGATTATTCCTGCACGTATTACTGGTACAAAAGCAAAATACCAACGTCAGTTGACATCAGCTGTGAAACGCGCACGTTTCCTAGCTTTGTTGCCATACACTGATAAGCACTAAGGGGAAAACCATGCAAATTATCTTATTGGAAAAAGTAGTGAACTTGGGCAACCTTGGTGATATCGTTAAAGTAAAAGATGGTTACGGTCGTAACTTCTTAATCCCACAAGGCAAAGCAAAACGTGCAACAGAAGCTAACAAAGCTGAGTTTGCTGAGCGTCGTGCGATTCTTGAAAAACAACAAGCCGATTTATTGGCTGCAGCTGCTAAACGTGGCGAAAAACTTGCTGGTTACTTGCTACAGGTTACACAAAAAGCTGGTGTTGATGGCCGTCTATTCGGTTCAGTTGGCAATGGCGACATCGCTGAAGCATTGACTGCTGCTGGTTTTGAAGTGGCTAAATCAGAAGTGCGTTTGCCAGTTGGCCCATTGAAGGCTGTTGGTGACCACGCTGTAAGTATTGCATTGCACCATGACGTAGTGGTTGATATCACTGTTTCAGTATTGGGTGAAGCATAGGCAACAAGTTAAGCTAACTGCTTAATCTAAAAAGGCTACTTCGGTAGCCTTTTTTATTGCCCTTTTTTTGTTTTTCTAGCCGTCTTAAGCATCCATGTTTCAGTTTATAATGTTGGCATGGCTGAAGACTCTTTAGAATCATTAAAACTCCCTCCTAACTCGGTAGAAGCAGAGCAATCCGTGCTCGGTGGCTTGCTACTTGAGAATGAGGCGCTTGATAGAATTGCAGATATTCTTAGTCAAGCTGATTTCTATCGTCACGACCATCGTTTAATTTACACACACATCGCTAAGTTGATTGAACAAAATCGTCCAGCAGATATTGTGACGGTGGCGGAGTCATTAGAAAACTCTGCAGAGCTTTCAAGTGTGGGCGGTATTGCTTATCTTGGCGCCTTAGCGCAAAACACCCCAACCGCGGCGAACATTCGCCGTTATGCTGAAATCGTGCGTGAACGTTCGATTATGCGTAAGTTGGTAGAAGTGGGTTCGGGGATCGCGGAAAGCGCTTACAATCCACAAGGCCGTGATGCGCAGCAATTGTTAGATGAAGCCGAAGCTAAGATTTTCCAAATCGCTGAAAGCGGTAATCGCGGCTCGCAAGGCTTTGTGAATATTCAAACCTTGCTTCCGAAAGTGGCTGACCGTATTGATTTCTTATATCAACGTGAAAATCAAGGCAGTGTGACTGGTGTTCCAACTGGCTTTGATGATCTTGATGAAAAAACATCAGGCTTCCAACCTGGGGATTTAATCATTGTGGCAGGCCGTCCTTCTATGGGAAAAACAGCCTTCTCACTTAATATCGCTGAAAACGTCGCTTTGGATACAAAAAAAGCAGTCGCTGTGTTCTCGATGGAAATGGGTGCAACCCAGTTGGCTACTCGTATGATTGGTTCAGTAGGGCGCTTGGATCAGCATCGTATGCGTAATGGTAATTTGGAAGATGAAGATTGGGCGCGTTTAACGACTGCGCTTGGCAAACTTAATGATGCCCCTATCTTTATTGATGAAGGTGCCGGCTTAAGTTCATTCGACGTTCGCGCACGTGCGCGTCGGTTGCATAGACAAACAGGTGGCTTAGGCTTGATTGTTGTAGATTACTTACAGTTGATGGCAGGGACTTCTGGTCGTGCCAGCGAAAACCGTGCGACTGAGATTTCTGAGATTTCCCGCTCACTTAAATCGCTCGCTAAAGAGCTTGAGGTCCCCGTGGTAGCCCTTTCACAGCTAAATCGTAGTGTTGAGCAACGCCCTGATAAGCGTCCTGTCATGTCTGACTTACGTGAGTCTGGTGCGATTGAGCAAGATGCCGACTTAATCTTATTTATCTATCGTGATGAGGTATATAACCCGGATTCTGAAGATAAAGGCACTGCGGAAATTATTATCGCTAAACAACGTAATGGCCCAATTGGCCGCGTTCGCTTGACCTTCTTGGGTCAACATACCCGCTTTGAGAATTTCTCATCTGGTAACGCACATATGGGTGAAGATTACTAATTTCTGCTATGCGTCCGATACAAGCCACCATTAGTCTTAGTGCTCTAGAACACAACTTAGCAGTCGCTAAATCAAAAGCGCCAAAGTCTAAAGTGATGGCAGTGGTAAAAGCGAATGGCTATGGACACGGCTTGCTCAATGCAGCTAAAGGCTTAAAGGCTGCTGATGGCTTTGCTATTCTTGGTTTGGACGAAGCCTTAACTTTAAGAACGGCAGGCTACAAGCAAACCATTTTGATGCTTGAAGGTTTTTTCTCTGCCGATGAGCTATCAGCCATTTCTGAACAATCAATTAGCATCGTCGTGCATTCCTATAAGCAAGTCGAAATGCTCGAAAGCGCAAACCTCACTGCACCTATCTCGATCCATCTTAAAATGAATGCAGGCATGAACCGCCTTGGGTTTAAGCCACAAGATTTTGAGCTTGTATTAGCAAAACTTCAAACCTGTAAAAATGTTGCTGACATTACCTTGATGGAACATTTTGCGACCGCGGATGAGTCGCTAGGAATTGCAAGGCCATTGGCAGTGTTTAAGCAGGCGGCGCAAGCACATCAATATCCGCACTCGCTGGCTAATTCAGCAGCTTTGTTACGCTTTCCTGAGGCTAATGCAGATTGGGTTCGTGCAGGGATTATGCTTTATGGCACATCGCCTATTGCTGATGATTCGGCTGCTAAGTTTGATTTAAAACCGGTGATGCAACTCACTAGCGAGATTATCTCGGTGCAGACGCTAGAGGCCGGCGAAAGCCTGGGTTATGGCCATCTCTTCACAGCATCTAAAAAAACGCGGATAGGCGTTGTTGCTTGCGGCTATGCGGATGGTTATCCACGCCATGCACCTAATGGCACACCAATCGCTGTAGCAGGCACGCTCACTCAAACTTTAGGTCGGGTTTCTATGGATATGTTGTTTGTGGACATTACGAATATTCCAGAAGCTGAAATTGGTGCTTATGTTGAAATGTGGGGTAATCAAGTTTCTGTGGATGATGTAGCCCATTCTGCCGAGACGATTAGTTATGAGCTGCTTTGTGCCGTTGCGCCGCGTGTGCCGCTTAAGGTCTTCGCGTAATGGCTAAAGCAAAAACCGTTTATGGTTGCACGGAATGTGGGGGACAGTCTTCCAAGTGGCAAGGGCAATGTCCAAGTTGTATGGCTTGGAATACGCTAGTTGAATCCGTCGCTGAAACTTCAAGCGCAAGTCGATTCGCACCTTTAGCTGCGGCAAGTACTATTCAAAAGCTAAAAGAAGTTGAAGCAGCCGAAACCCCGCGCCAAGCCACAGGCATTGCTGAGTTTGACCGTGTATTAGGCGGAGGCTTAGTGCCGGGTGGTGTAGTGCTCATTGGCGGCGATCCTGGTATTGGCAAATCAACCTTATTACTTCAAACGCTCTGTCATTTAGGCAATAAAAGCAAAACGCTTTATATCAGCGGTGAAGAGTCGGCTCAGCAAATTGCAATGCGTGCGAAGCGTTTGGGTTTAGATGCTTCGCCTTTAGATTTGCTTGCTGAAATTAATCTCGAAAAAATTGTCGCAACACTGCAAGCCCATAAACCTGATGTTGCTGTTATTGATTCCATTCAAACGGTTTATTCAGAAGCCTTGCAATCAGCGCCTGGTTCGGTAGCGCAAGTGCGTGAATGTTCGGCGCAATTGACGCGTGCTGCTAAGCAGCTTGGCATTAGCGTGATATTAGTTGGGCACGTCACCAAAGAAGGTTCCTTGGCTGGTCCGCGTGTGCTTGAGCATATTGTGGATACCGTACTATATTTTGAAGGGGACCCTAACTCTAGTTTCCGTTTGATTCGTGCGTTCAAAAACCGTTTTGGTGCCGTGAATGAGCTTGGCGTGTTTGCGATGACCGAAAAAGGCTTGCGTGAAGTTAGCAATCCATCTGCACTGTTCTTGTCGCATCATGCTGAAGAGGTGGCGGGCTCATGTATCACCGTCACACAAGAGGGCACAAGGCCTTTGTTAGTTGAAGTGCAAGCTTTGGTCGATGAAGCACATGCGCCCAATCCTAAACGTTTGTGCGTTGGCTTAGAACAAAATCGCTTGGCAATGTTATTGGCGGTCTTACACCGACATGCAGGCGTTGCTTGTTTTGACCAGGATGTATTTGTGAATGCAGTTGGTGGCGTCAAAATCAGTGAGCCAGCAGTGGATTTGGCTGTGCTTTTATCTATTGTTTCCTCATTAAAAAACAAAGCACTAAACAATAAACTGATTGTTTTTGGTGAGGTTGGATTGGCTGGAGAAGTGCGCCCTGTGCAACGTGGTCAAGAGCGTTTGAAAGAAGCTGCTAAACTTGGATTTACCCATGCGATTGTGCCGAAAGCCAATGCCCCCAAACAGCCGATTAAAGGCATGCAGGTGTTTGGTGTGGATCGATTAGAGCAAGCCTTAAATAAGGTGCGCGAGCTTTAAAACTCTACATGAAACCTTAATGCGGCAAAATCAACTGGACCACGGTCAGAGTTATAACCTGGGTTCATCATATGCTGATAATCCAGCGTGGCGTATAAATCTTTCCAGACATTCATACTGTAATAAGTTTCAAAGACTTGCTCAGGCCTGTATTTGAAGTTTGCATGTTCATCTCCGAGAAAAAATGATATGCCACCAGCTTGCAGATAATCTCTGCGGTCTTTTGAAATGGTGTTGTAAATATAACCCACACCTATTGTATCTTTAGGCCGTCCCCAGCCGCTTCCTTTACATGAGAAGCCAGTACCAAGTGATGCATCTGTTTCAGTGAAGGCAAGCGTTTCTGTTTTTCCATCAGCTTTCATTGCGCGTAGGAAAAAGCCTAAGTCATCGGAGATAGCCTGTTCAATATTAATGCCTATGCCATACTTAAACTTTTCACCGGTTCTCACTGCAAAAATGGCTTGATTATCTCCTGAAAATCCAGGGGCTTTAATATAAGCTAATGCATCATTAAAGCTGGCGATATTGGCCTTGTTTCTCCAAGTAAGCACGCGGATTTTACCTGGCTGATTTAAAAATCTGTGGCTATGTTCAATTTCCAATTGGTCGCCGTAGTGTTTAAAGATTCGGTAGTCTGTTGGCAGCATATTGGGGGTTTGTGGGCCTGTCATACGTCCAATCCGATACGCCCAGTCATCTTGATACCATTCAAGTGCAAATCCGTAACCAAAGCCACGTGCATCAGCTGCATAGTCATAAGCAAGTGGCGCCATAAAACCTGCATTCATAAATTGAACGCGTGGGTCTTTTGCATAAGCATTGTCATCAAATACATCAAGGGTTGAGAAATTGCCTAATGTGAGTACGACACGATTCTTATAGACTGTTCCGGCCATTTGGTTAAGATCTGATTCAACTTTTTGTTCACCGCCACCTAAGCCCCAAGTTTGACGTAAGAAGAGCCTTTGGCGATAAAGCTTAGGTTTTGTGCCCGCTGTTCGCGTTAATTCGCCGTTGGTAAACGCGCCAGTGCCTGCTAATTCAGAAAATGGCACACCCTGCGTGATCTCAGGATTAAAATAAAGCTCACCGCCATTCCAAGGGCGAAAGCCCCAATAACCCGTAGTGGTCATGGTGTAACTTCTTGCTAAGCCTGAGCTAAGACTGTTTTGGCCGTCTGGGTAAGGAGAGTTAAATGAAGCTTTTCTTTGTCAAATGTAAGTGGTTTGAAATCTGAAAGAGGTGTCCTCATGTTCAGTTTCTTCAGCGTAAGCATCAAAGCCAGCACTCATGAGGATAAGAAAGCATAGAAGTGCTTGTTTTGATAAAGATGGCATAGATTATTGTTGCAAATATGATAGTTTATGATGAGTGAGGCTATTTTACTCAAGGATTATTTCATTTCAGTGAAACAATCCTTTTTAACGAGCCAAGACTTTTCCGCTTACCCCAGCACTATCATCCCCCATTAAATACAAATAAAGCGGCATAGCGCTTTCGACTGTTGGAAGCTCGCTGTGCACCTCACCAGGATGCGTTTTTTTGCGTTGAGGGCTTTGTAATGGGCCTGGCACGATACTATTGAGGCGGATGTTCGGGCGATTTTCTAATTCTTGCGCCCACATTTGCATCATAAAGTCAGTTGCTGCTTTGCTAATGCCGTGGCTACCCCAGTAAGCCTTTGGTGATTGCGCTGAGCTGTTGGAGGTGAAAATCACAGAAGCGTGAGTTGCACGCGCTAACAGCGGCAAGCATGCTTTTGTGAGCGCGAATGGTGCAACCACATTCACACGAAACATTTCTTCAAACTGTTCTGCTGTCTGAATTTCTAGCGGACTCAGATTGTTAAAGTCTGTTGCATTATGCAAAATGCCATCCAATCGTCCCAGCTGCTGGTAAATACCTTCAGCCATTGCTTTGAAGTCATCCTCTGTGGCTTTGTTTAAGTCCATAGGGAAAATCAGCGCCTCTGGTAAGCCTTGGGCTTGAATTGCATCGTAGGTGGCTTCTAATTTAGCCTGAGTCCGCCCAATTAAAATCACTGTGGCACCTTGTTTGGCGAACGCAATGGCGGCAGTTTGACCAATGCCTTGGCCTGCGCCTGTGACAATAATCACGCGGTCTTTAAGGTGTTGGCTTGGAGCTTGGTAGTTTTTCATGATGCACGTTCAATAGCTGATATCAAAATTGGGTGAGATTGTCTCACGATTGCAGGACTAATTGGGCGGCGGTTAGCCCGCTTCTAATGGCGCCTTCTATAGTGGCGGGATAGTCGCCTTTGGTATAGTCGCCAGCAAGGTAGAGATTTTTAATTTTTGTTTGTTGGGTAGAGCGTTTTAAGCCTGCCGTACAAGCAAAGGTTGCACGTTTTTCGGCAATGACTTTATGCCATTCAGGTACTGGCAAGTATGGGAAAGCGACTTGAAGTTCTGCAATGATTGATTCGCTAAGCGCTTGCTGACTAAGTTTTTGATGTGCACCTTCAGTGCTGATAACCACTGCGATTAAACCATCTTGTCCACAAAGTTGGCCTCTATCAAATGCCCATTGGGCAATGCCTTGGGTAAAGCCTGTCATGACGTTTGGCAACTTTATGTGGCTTTGATATTGAATATAAACGCTATAAATCGGCTGATATTCAAATGCTAGGATATCTGAGGCGATATCAAGCTTAGGTGAAATTGCTTGTAAGTGATGAGGTGAACAGGCAAGTAATACATGGCTAAACTCAAGAACCTGCTTGCTAGCAATTTTTAGGCTAAAGCCATGTGCTGTTTGCTCAATATTGGATACGGGGTTGTTTAGCGCTATTTTTCCGCCATGTTTTTTAATGTGCTTAGCGATTGGTTCAGAAAGAAGCGCTGATAAATCTACCTTAGGCAAAAGTAGGTCGCTATCGGTTTTGCTTTGGTTAAAGCTATCTCGAAGCACGTTCAAGTAGGTTTGTGCGCTGGCTATTGCAATTGGTGTATTAAGCGCAGCCAAACAGAGTGGCTCCCAAAGCCATTTAATCAATCTTTCTGGCTGATGCTTGCGGCTTAATAATGATAATAAAGGCTCATCTTTTGTAAGCTTGAAGCGTGTTACTTTAAGCCATCCAAAAAAACGAATGGCGGCAAAGCGTTCATGCAAACTTAGTTCTTTTGCAGAAAGTAAGCCAAACAATAAATGGAGTGGGGCGGGGAGGTTTTTGGCTTTTAAAGTAAATGCGCTGTGCATATTCAGTTCAAGCGGCAATCTCAATAAAACATGGTTTTCATTAACGCCAATCGAGGCCATCAGTCCAAGCGTTTGCTGATATGCACCCAGCAAAATGTGCTGGCCGTTATCAAGGCGTTTTCCTTTCCAAACAACAGCACGGGCACGGCCGCCTAACTGCGGTGCAGCTTCAAATAGTGTGACATCAATGCCAGCCTCAGCCAGCTTGCTGGCAGCGCTCAATCCAGCTAAGCCGCCGCCAACAATGGCAACTTTTTTTAGTGGAACATCCATGTTGACCAAGCTAAATAAAGCTTTCTGAGTGGGGTGAGGGATATGCGTGAATTGAGTACTTGTTGAGAGCCGCTTGATTTGATTTCGCGAAGCAGAGTGCGGTAAATAGCCGTCATGATTAAGCCTGTGCGTTGCTGCTTTTTGTCTTCTGGCGGAAGTGCTTTTAAAGCGCGGTCGTAAAAGCTTTCCGCACGCTCAATTTGAAAGTCCAAAAGCTTTTGAAGTTTTTCGGATAAATGGCCATGCAGAATATCTGATTCTTTAACGCCGAATTTTTTGAGTTCGTCTTGAGGCAAGTAAATGCGGTTGCGACGTGCATCTTCACCGACGTCACGAATGATGTTGGTGAGCTGAAACGCCATGCCTAAGTCGTGGGCGTATTTAAGCGTTTTGCGATTACTAAACCCAAAGATTTGTGCGGACAATAAACCCACTACGCTAGCCACGCGGTAGCAATAGAGCTGAAGTTGTTTAAAGTCGGCATAACGATTTTGGTCGAGATCCATTACCATGCCATCAATAATTTCAATGAAATGCTCTTGGTCTAAATGGCAAGTGTGGATGACTTCAGCTAAGGCCTTGGTGACAGGGTGTTGAGGTTTGCCTTCGTAAAGTCCATTAATCTCGGTGCGCCACCAAGCAAGCTTAATGCGGGCAACAGAAGCCTCTTTGCACTCATCGACGACATCGTCCACTTCACGGCAAAAGGCGTAAAGCGCGGTAATCGCTTCGCGTTTGGCTTTTGGTAAAAATAAGAAGCTGTAATAAAAACTAGAGCCGCTTTTGGCGGCTTTGTCTTGGCAGTATTCTTTCGGTGTCATTTAGCTATCTCAAGTCAGTCTTTTATTTCTTACTAAAAGCGCGATAGGCAATATAAAGCCAATCTTTTTTGCCTAATTGTGGTCTAAATTCAAATACATTGCCATGCGCTTGGTGTAGTTTTTTTAAGACACGCTCACCGCCAGCAACAATCATGCGCATTTCAAAGCCTATGCGGCCAGGCAAAGCCAAGCCGAGTGGCGCGCCAGATTGTAATAACTTGCGCGCACGATTAATCTGAAACTCCATCATTAAGCCCCATGTGCCACTTGCATCGCCGCGTATGATTTGTGCCTCACTGACTTTGTATTTCTCTAGATCAGCTTGCGGAAGATAAATGCGATCTTTTTGAATATCGATGGCAATGTCTTGCAGAAAGTTAATCAGCTGCAAAGCGCTACAAATGGCATCTGCCATGCCAATGTTCCGTGGTGTGTCTGCTTGATATAAGCTCAGCATCAGTCTGCCCACTGGATTGGCAGAGCGTCTGCAATAATTCATCACATCCCCAAAGTCTTGATAGCGGTTTTTGATGACGTCTTGGCTAAAAGCATCAAGTAAATCGTAAAAAGGCTGGATAGGGAGCTGACGTTTGTTGATTGTTGCTTGCAAGGCGATAAATAGCTCAGTGTTTGGTTGGGCATTCTGCTGAATACGGTCAAGTTCTTGTTTAAAGCCATCTAGCAAGGCGAGCCTTTGCTCTGGCAGCAAATCGCCTTCATCAGCAAAATCATCTGCTTGGCGTGCAAAGGCGTAAATTAATGCAACAGGTTCACGCAATCTTTTGGGGAGCAGAATTGAAGCGACAGGGAAGTTTTCGTAATGGGTGTGAGCAAGCTTGAGGCTTGCTTCAATAGGGGCTTTAGTGTTCATGGTTGGCTTGAAGTATGCCACAAAAAGAGGGGCTATAAAATTGATAAATGACCGTAGTGTTTGCGCTACAATTAAAACTATTCTTTTATTGAGTTAGGTTGCGTATGTTAGGAATTATTGGCGGCACAGGGTTAGCAGTATTAGCTGACTTGCAAGTAGGACGTCGTCAAATTGTCCGCACTCCTTATGGTGAGCCCTCTGGGCCTTTGACCTTTGGTGAAATAGCTGGCAAGTCCGTGGTGTTCTTACCAAGGCATGGCAATGGCCACACCATTGCGCCGCATATGATTAACTACCGCGCCAATCTTTGGGCGTTGCATGCGCAAGGCGTTCAAGACATAGTCGCAATTGCAACTGTAGGCGGTATTGCGCCCGAGCTTGGCTCTGGCACTATTGCAGTACCTAATCAGTTGATTGATTACACGCATAGCCGCAAGAATACTTATTTTGATGGCTTGAGTGAAAATGGGTTTAAGCAAGTAAAACATATCGACTTTACTGTGCCTTACGACCAGTCTTTGCGTGCCTTATGTTTAAAAGCGGCGGCCTCAGTAGGTGAGAAATTAATTGATGGAGGCGTTTATGCTGCAGCGCAAGGCCCAAGATTGGAAACGGCCGCTGAAATTAATCGTTTTGACCGTGATGGCGCGACGATGGTTGGCATGACGGGTATGCCAGAAGCAGCTTTGGCGCGTGAGCTTGAAATACGCTATGCGGCGATTTGTCCTGTGGCGAACCATGCTGCTGGGCGTGGCGATAGTGTGCATGAAATTAAATACGAAGAGATGAGTGATATTCTTCATCTCACGATGGGACGTGTGCGATCCATTATTCAGCAAGTGGTGACTTTATATGGCAATTAAGCCTGTCTTGCGTATGGGTGAACCTTTGTTATTTGCAAAGACTGAGCCTGTTGCTCGGTTTGATACCCCTGAGTTACATTCTTTAATTCAAGATATGCACGACACCATGGTGCAGATGAATGGCGCTGGTATTGCTGCGCCACAAATTGGCGTGAGCTTGCGTGTGGTGATATTTGGCGTAGGTAGTAATCCTCGCTACCCAGATGCCGAGCAAGTCCCTTATACGGTGCTAATTAATCCAGAGCTAAGACCAGTGGGTGATGACCTCGAGGACGGCTGGGAAGGGTGCTTGTCTGTGCCGGGTATGCGCGGTGTGGTGCCGCGTTATACGCGATTACATTACACAGGCTTTGATCAGTTTGGACAGCATATTGATAGACTCGTTAGTGGCTTCCATGCGCGTGTTGTTCAGCATGAATGTGACCATTTAGACGGCATTTTGTACCCCATGAGAATTCAAGATCTTACGAATTTTGGTTACACAGACGTACTTTTTCCTGATTCAGATATAGCGGACGACTAAAAACTGGTGTTATAATGCGCGCCTTGGTTGCATCTTAGCGACTGATAAAGACGGAAGAGTGGCAGAGCGGTTTAATGCTACAGTCTTGAAAACTGTCGTGGGTTCACGCCCACCGTGAGTTCGAATCTCACCTCTTCCGCCAAGAATTCTTAAAGCTGCAAATATAATGTTTGCGGCTTTATTTTTGTAACGTTTTATATTTAGGATCACAAATGAGCCAAATTATTATTGACCACAATCCTTCTCAAGAAAAATTGCAAGAGTTGGGCGTTTCTTCATGGAGCATCTGGGATTGTGCGCCATCAAAATTCCCACTTGATTTCGGTATGACTGAAAAAGCATACGTGTTAGAAGGTGAGTTTACAGTAACTCCACAAGGTGGCGAGACTGTAACAATCAAAGCTGGTGATTATGTTGAGTTCCCAAAAGGTTTGAAAACACAATGGGAAGTAATTAAGCAATTGAAAAAACATTACAAGCACTTCTAAGAAGTATTCGCTTGTAGCGTTAAAAAAGCCCGAGAGTCTCGGGCTTTTTTATTCTCTATTGTTTGCTGAACCCTATATCACGCCACGGCGTTCCATCATGGCTTGCGCAAGTGTTCCCGCATCAACGTGTTCAATTTCACCACCCATCGGCATGCCACGTGCAATACGTGTGATTTTTACGCCATGTTTATTGAGTAGCTCACTAACATAGTGTGCTGTGGCTTCGCCTTCCACCGTATAGTTGGTTGCAAGTATCACTTCTTTTACCAATCCATCTTGTGCGCGCTTGAGTAGTTTTTCTAAATGGATTTCTTTAGGGCCAATTCCGTCTAATGGCGATAGGCGACCCATGAGCACGAAGTACATGCCTTGGTAAGCATGCGTTTGCTCCATCATCATCATGTCGGTAGGCATTTCAACCACGCAAAGCGTGCTGCTATCTCGTGAACCTGAAGCGCACATTGGGCAGGTAGGTTGCTCGCTAAAGGTATTGCAGAGCTGACAGTGGCCAACGACTTGTAAGGCTGTATCTAGCGCTGATGCGAGAGTGTTTGCACCTTTTCTATCGCGCTGCAATAGGTGGTAGGCCATGCGTGTAGCGGATTTAGGGCCTACGCCAGGTAAGCAGCGTAAGGCCTCAATAAGTTGATCTAAGCTTGCAGGGGTTTGCACGAGGGTTATAGATATCTAAAAAGGCATCTTCATGCCGGCTGGCATAAGTCCGCTCATGCGGGCTTCTGAAGTCTTTTCTGCTTTACTGACCGCATCTTTAATTGCAATCAGCACTAAGTCCTCTAGTGTTTCTTTGTCGTCCATCACGCTGTCATCTATGCTGACGCGTTTTACTTCATTGCGGCAAGTCATGAGCACTTTCACCAATCCATTGCTTGCAACGCCTTCAACTTCTACTGTTGCGAGTTCAGCTTGTGCGCGTTTCATGTTCTCTTGCATCATTTGGGCTTGTTTCATTAAATTGCCCATGCCGCCTTTATTAAACATCTTTATTTCCTTTTTAATTAGTAGCTTGTATTGATATTTGATTAAACTGGTTTAATGCTAGAAGGGATGATGTTTGCCCCAAAGTCTTTCATTAACGCCTGCACAAAATCATCTTGCTGAATGGCTGATTCAGCTTCAGATTGCACAGCGGCTTTCTCTTCAAAAATCTGCTTTGCTGGCGTGTTGCCTGTGCCGCCTACTTTTAGGCTGAGCTTAATTTTTCTGCCGAAGTGCTGATTAATTGCTGCGCTGAGTTTCTCTTGGTAATTAGGGTCTAGCAAGTGCTTTTGTAAATCGGGTACTGTTAAGTTGATGTTGTTTTCATCAAAGCTTTCTAACTCACAGTTTTGCGCCAAAGTCCTCGCTAGGCCTAGCTTTAATGCATCAACTAAACCGCGCCAGTTGCCATTGAATTGAATGGTGCTTTTTTCAGTGCTTTGTTCTTGAGATAAAGAAGTTTCAATGAAATCTTCACGGCTGAAATTTTGAACATTGCTAGACTCGTCTGAATATGCACTGTGTTGTGTTTCTATTGGTGCTTGTATGGCCTCAGTGAGTATTTGTGTAACTTCTGGCTCAGGCGTCATTGTTGGCGCTTGATCTGCTAGCTCTCTTACCGCGATAGTCGCCACTTGTGGCGCGACTTCAATCACTTTTAATGCCACGCTTGCTGAAGGTCTTGGTGCTGGGGTTGGGGCCGCATTTGAAGTCTGGTTTGAAGCAGCGTTGCTTGCTTTGATTGCAGGCGATGCCGTGTCGCTTTGGTTGAAAGCCAACATGCGTAGTAATGACATGGTGAAGCCAGCGTATTCGTCGGGCGCTAGACCAATGTCACGACGACCAAGTAGAGCGATTTGATAATAAAGCTGCACTTTTTCTGGGCTGAGTTGTTGCGCCAACTCAAGCAAAGCAGGGCGCTCTGGTAAATCCAATGCAATGCTGTTTGGCACAACTTGTGTCATCGCAACTTGCTGTAAAAGATTGGCGAGGTCACCTAAAGCTGCGTCAAAAGCAATGCTGCGCTCTGACATAGCTTTGGCTTGGCTCATTAAAGCTTCACCATCCTTTTGAATGAGTGCTTTTAAGAGCTCGATTAAGTAGCTTTGGTCGATTGACCCTAGCATTGCGCGCACTTCTTTTTCCTGCACGCTTTGGCTACCATAAGCAATCGCTTGGTCTAGCAATGAAAGTGCATCACGCATACTGCCTGACGCGGCCTTGGCAATGAGTTGAAGTGCAGGTACTTCAAAAGGAATGTTTTCGGCTTTTAAAATAGTTTGGCAATGTTCAGTAATTGACGTGCTGGCCATTTGACGCAAATTAAACTGTAAACAACGTGATAGCACGGTAACAGGCATTTTTTGCGGGTCAGTTGTTGCCAAGATAAACTTAACGTGTGCTGGAGGTTCCTCCAGCGTTTTAAGCATGGCGTTAAACGAGCTTCGACTGAGCATGTGCACTTCGTCAATGATATACACCTTAAAACGGCCAGCAGTAGGTGCGTATTGGGCGTTATCAAGTAAATCGCGCATATTGTCGACTTGGGTATTCGAAGCCGCATCCACCTCGATTAAATCAATGAACCGACCTTTGTCGATATCTACACATGCAGAACAAACTCCGCAGGGGTGTGCGGTGATACCAGTTTCGCAGTTGAGTGATTTAGCGAGAATGCGAGCGATGGTGGTTTTCCCAACACCGCGAGTACCGGTTAGAAGGTAAGCATGATGCAAACGTTGTTGCTCAAGCGCATTGGTTAAAGCGCGTACTACGTGCTCTTGGCCGATTAATGTTTCAAATGACTTTGGGCGCCATTTGCGCGCGAGAACTTGGTAACTCATCGAATATCTAGCTTAATAAATAAGGCATTAACTTTAGCTTAATTTGTCACAAAATGGCTAAAAAATTACGCTGAAAACGTCAAATAAAAATAGCTGTTTGATCTGGATGGATTTTTGTAAAACGATAGGAGGCGAGCCAAACCCCCGGCACTTGCTTAATAGTTGTGGCTGCTTCCTTCCGGACCTGACCAGGTTGGCTATCTTACAATGCGGGGAGGCCCGCCAAACGCTATTTTACATCAAGACGACAATCCGAGGCGAACTGAAAATGAATTTATAAGCGGCTATAGTTACGCTATAATCCGCCACCCACGGAGAGATGGATGAGTGGTTTAAGTCACCACCCTGGAAAGGTGGCACAGGGTTATCCCTGTCGCGAGTTCGAATCTCGCTCTCTCCGCCAGGTTTTTTTACACAAAACTTCGCATAGAACCGGTTATTACTCCGATAATCGCAATTCTTTCAGCGTCAGCAAAATTAATTGCTTGGCAGTTGGAGTTAGCTGGTAGTAATTGTTGTTTGCCTAAGTACTTCACGGTAAATTCACCATCCACCTCTGCAAGTACAATATGACCAATGCTAGGTTCCAATGAGCGGTCCACAACTACAACGGCACCATCTGTAATCCCTGCATTAAGCATTGAATCCCCTTTAACGCGAACGAAGTAGGTCGCCATTGGATTTTTTACTAGCATGTCATCTGCGCTAAGTCTTGCTTCGATATGCATGCGGCTGGCAACGCCCGCTGAAGCGACTTGGTTGTAAAGCGGGATGTACGCACTTTTATTAGATGTGCGTGTGTAGATCTCCGCAACGTTGTTGGTATGTTTGCGGTTGTAGCTGCTAATGAAATTTAATGGATTCATGTTTTACCCTTCATTGTCTTTGTTGTACGTTCGTACAGTTAAGTGAATATTACGGATTTGAATGAGCTTTGTCTATTACTTTTGTAATAAAAATTTAAATGAATTGCGAGAATATGCTGAGGATGCCTTGCTTTATAAGGTTGTGGCCCCATATAGCAATATGGAAAAAGTTTGACGATATGCTGTGTTGATGCGTTTGATACCCAAAAGAGGACTTGGACCTCCTCACCCGAAGGCACATGGGCCTGAACCATGCGCGTCTTACAATTTCGCCATTTGGGCTATACTACGAAAAGTAGATTTTAACGTATCAGAATCAAGAATTAATCAAAGAAGTAATCTAATAGGAACAATAAGCTTTGGCTCATAAAAAAACACCGCGAAACTCAAAAAGACACGCGGATCCGCACGCTCAACGAGAGTCTGCAAACTACGAAAATCCCTTGCCTAGTCGCGAGTTTATTCTGCAAATGATGGCAGACCAAGGCGTGCCTTTGCACGTTGAAGATTTATACGAACTGCTCGAGATTGGTGAGGATGAAAAAGAAATATTTAACCGTCGCCTAAATGCGATGGAGCGGGAAGGACAGATCATGCGTAACCGCAAAAATGTCCTTTGTATTGCAGAGAAACTGCATTTAATCGCAGGCAAGATTCAAGGCCATGCTGATGGCTTTGGTTTTTTAATCCCTGATAATGGTGGAGATGACTTATTTTTGTCTCCTCGTGAAATGGCGCAAGTCATGCACGGTGACCGTGCGATGGTGCGTCAGTCTGGCTTCGATCGCAAAGGCCGTCCAGAGGGCAAGATTGTTGAGGTGCTTGAGCGCGCGACTAAGAAATTAGTCGGCCGTTTAATTCGTGAGCAAGGCGTGACGTTGGTTGCGGCTGAGGATAAACGTATCAACCAAGATATCTTGGTTCCGCCAGGCCAAGATTTACAGGCTAAAGCTGGACAAGTGGTGATGGTTGAGTTGATTGAGCAGCCATCCGCTTATGCTAAGCCGATTGGTAAGGTTGTAGAGGTTCTTGGTAATTATGCGGACTCTGGCATGGAAATTGAGATTGCGCTGCGTAAGCATCAATTGCCACACGAGTTTAATCCTGCCTCGGTAAAGCAAGCGGAGGACTATCCTCGTTTGGTTCAACCACAGGATTACAAAGGACGTATTGATTTGCGTGAGATGCCATTGATTACGATTGATGGTGAAACTGCGCGTGACTTCGATGATGCGGTATTTTGTGAGCCACAAGGCAAGGGTTGGCGCGTTGTAGTGGCGATTGCTGATGTGAGCTTTTATGTGAAGCCTGGCGATGCACTAGACAAAGATGCATACGACCGAGGAAATTCTGTTTATTTTCCACGCCGCGTGATTCCAATGTTGCCAGAGGCTTTGTCTAATGGCCTTTGCTCGCTTAATCCAGATGTTGAGCGTTTGTGTATGGTCTGCGATATGCAGGTGGATGGCACTGGTGTTGTAAAACGATATCAATTCTATCCTTCAGTCATGCGCTCAAAAGCCCGCATGACTTACACCAAAGTACATGAAATTTTGACGCAGCCTGATGGTGAGTTGGCAAAAGAATACGCTTGGTTAGTGCCCCATTTAGAAAACTTAAATAGCTTCTATAAGCTGTCATTGGCTGTGCGTGAAAAGCGCGGCGCCATTGAGTTTGACAGCCAAGAAACGCTGATGGTATTTAACGAAAATGGCAAGATTGATCGTATTGAGCCCACTTCGCGTAATGATGCCCATCGTTTAATTGAAGAGTGTATGTTGGCGGCAAATGTTTGTGCAGCTGATTTCTTAAAGACGCATGAGCATCCTGCGCTTTACCGTATTCACGAAGGCCCAACCCCTGAAAAACTAGAAGCTTTGCGCACATTTATGGGTGAATTTGGCTTTGGTGTGGGTGGCGGTGATACCCCACACGCAAAGGACTACGGTAAGCTCTTGGCACGTATTAAAGGCCGCCCTGATGAGCAGTTGCTGCAAACCGTCTTGCTACGCTCTATGCAGCAAGCTGTTTACAGCCCAGATAATGTCGGTCACTTTGGCCTAGCCTATGAGGCTTATGCCCACTTTACGTCGCCCATTCGTCGTTACCCAGATTTGATTATTCATCGTGCGATTAAAGCGGTACTTAAAGGTGAGCGTTATCAAGGAGGGGACTTTCATCAATTAGGTCAACATTGCTCAATGACGGAGCGTCGTGCCGATGATGCAACTCGTGATGTTCAAGCTTGGCTCAAATGCTTCTACATGCAAGATAAGATTGGCGAAGAATACGATGGTACTGTGGCTGGCGTAACTAGCTTTGGCTTATTTGTAGCGCTAGATGGTGTGTATGTGGAAGGCTTGCTGCATGTCACGGAGTTAGGCAACGACTACTTTAACTTTGATAAAGCGCGCCATGAAATGGCGGGCGAGCGAACAGGCGTTAAATATCGTTTAGGTGATCGATTGCGCGTGAAGGTAAGTCGCGTAGACTTGGAGACATCGCGTATAGACTTTGTTTTAGCCGATACTAATAAACTCACGCCGATTAGCGAGGAAGACTCAATCTTGCCTGAGCGTTACCGTAGCAAAGGTGGCGATAAAAAAGCTACGTCAAAAGTTGAAGTTAAACAGCCTGAAAGAAAAACCTTAAAGGTATCTGCGCCTTGGGATAAAAACAGCGCGCCAAAGTCTAGTCGTGCTAAAAAGGCAAATGCTAATAAAAGTCGCAGTCACAAGACTGGTGGCGCTTCATCCAAGCCTAATGCAGGCTCAAAAGCACGCCCTGCAAAGTCAGCACCAAGAAAAAAGTAATCGGCTAAGTTAAGTTAAAAATAATATTAAAAGCAAAGGTTTTAAGTAATGAGTGATGCAAGAATTTTATTTGGTTTCCATGCCGTTTTAAGCCGTCTTCGTCAGCATGGCGCAAGCGTGCAAGAGATTTTGATTGACCGCGACCGCATTGATGCGCGCATGAAGGATTTGTTGAGCCTTGCAGAACAAGCCAACGTTCGCACGATGGAAGTGGATAGGGCGCGCTTGGATGGATTGGCTGGTATGAATGGTCGCCACCAAGGGGTGATTGCACGTGTTGTGGATACCCCAATTCCATACAAAGACATTTACGACATATTGGAATCAGGTTTAAAGGAGCCCCCATTCTTTCTAATTTTGGATGGTGTCGAAGATCCACATAATCTAGGGGCGTGTTTGCGTGTGGCAGATGCAATGGGTGTACATGCGGTCATCGCGCCTAAAGATAGGGCAGTTGGCTTGAACGCCACTGTCCGTAAGGTAGCTTGTGGTGCAGCTGAAACTGTACCATTTTTGGCTGTAACTAATTTAGCACGCACGATTCGGGAGCTTCAGGAAGCTGGTGTATTTGTGATAGGGGCTTCTGCAGAAGCTGAGCATGATTTATTGGCAACTAAGTTTGATGGTCCTGTGGCGCTTGTATTGGGCGCTGAAGGAACAGGTTTGCGTCGATTAACTGAAGAAACATGCGATGCTTTAGTCAGTATTCCAATGTTTGGCAGTGTGGAAAGCTTGAATGTTTCTGTGGCGAGTGGGATATGTCTTTACGAAGTGCGTCGCCAACGAAGCTTGAAGTAACTTAATCTTGCTGTTTTAGCTTTATTAAAGACCGTTAAAATGTTATTTTAGCGGTCTTTATGCATTATAGATTTGCAACCCATTTTTCTTTCTAAATCGCGGTCTGGTTTAGAGTTTTTTTGTTGTTTTTGTAGTGTTAATTTTTTGGAGTAATTATGGCTTTAGAACGTACTTTATCTATCATCAAACCTGACGCTGTTGCTAAAAACGTGATTGGTCAAATCTACACACGTTTCGAAAACGCTGGTTTGAAAATCGTTGCAGCTAAAATGGCGCAATTATCACAAGCTGAAGCTGAAGGTTTCTACGCTGTTCACAAAGAGCGTCCTTTCTTTGCTGATTTAGTTAAATTCATGATTTCAGGTCCAGTAATGATTCAAGCCCTTGAAGGTGAAGGCGCTGTATTGAAAAACCGTGATTTGATGGGCGCAACTAACCCTAAAGACGCGGCGGCTGGCACTATCCGTGCTGACTTTGCTGAAAGCATTGATGCTAACGCTGTTCATGGTTCTGACTCTGCTGAGAATGCAGCAATCGAAATCGCTTACTTCTTCGGTAAGTAATTTTAGTTGATGATTAATCTGCTCGATTTTAACCAAGCGCAACTCACCGAATACTTTGTAGGATTGGGCGAGAAGCCTTTTCGCGCTAAACAATTGATGCGCTGGATGCATCACTTTGGTGTGAATGATTTTGAGCAGATGACCGATATTGCTAAATCTCTTCGTGAGAAATTAGCTGCCACGACCACCATCACCCCTCCTAACGTGCAACTTGAGCAGATTTCCAATGATGGAACGCGCAAGTGGTTGGTGGGTGCTGGTGCTGGCAACGGTGTAGAAACCGTGTTTATCCCAGAAGACGATAGAGGTACATTGTGTATTTCATCGCAAGTCGGTTGTGCCCTTGAATGCACGTTTTGTTCAACAGGCCGCCAAGGATTTAATCGTAATCTCAGCGTTTCTGAGATTATTGGTCAATTATGGTTGGCCAACCATTCGCTTAGACAAGACCCTGATTACGGCATGCTCCCAATGAGCGAGCGCATTATCAGTAATGTCGTGATGATGGGGATGGGTGAGCCGCTTACCAATTACGACAATGTCGTGACTGCGATGCAAATCATGTTGGATGATTCTGCTTATGGTTTGAGCCGCCGCCGTGTAACCTTATCCACTAGTGGTGTAGTGCCAGCAATGGATAGATTGAAAGAAGACTGCCCTGTGGCATTGGCGGTTTCATTGCATGCGCCGAATGATGCTTTACGTGATGTGATTGTGCCAATTAATAAGAAATATCCACTTAAAGAGCTCATGGCTGCCTGCCAGCGTTATTTGGTCAAAGCGCCACGTGATTTTGTCACCTTTGAATATGTAATGCTTGATGGCGTCAATGATAGCTTTGACCATGCCAAAGAATTATTGAGTTTGGTGAAAGATGTGCCATGTAAATTCAACTTAATTCCGTTTAATCCATTCCCGAATAGTGGCTACGAAACATCACGTCCAGATAATATTCGTCGTTTTAGAGATATTTTGATGCAGGCTGGTTATGTCGTGACAACACGCAAAACGCGTGGTGAAGATATTGATGCGGCTTGTGGTCAATTGGCTGGACAAGTCCAAGATAAAACTAAAAGAACAACGCGCCCAATTATTTTGGAGAGAGCGTTATGAGTCGCTATATAGCATTGTTTTTGTTGTTTCTGAGTGCTTGTGCTATGCAACAAGGTTCTCGTGCAGCATTTACTGAGTCAGACAAACATGAAAGTGCGCGGATCCATGCTGAGCTAGGTTCTGGATATTATCAGCAAAATCAGATGGCTATTGCACTTGAGGAGTTTACTAAATCCATTGAATTTGACCATGGTTATTCATCAGGCTTTAATGGCTTGGCAATGACTTATGCTGCAATCAAAGAGGACGCTAAGGCTGAAGCCAACTTCAAAAAATCAATTCCTTTGGATGCGAAAAACTCTGAAGCACATAACAATTACGGTTCCTTCCTTTGTTCACGCAATCGCATTGATGACTCTATTGTGCAATTTCAGGAAGCCGCAAATAATCCACTTTATGTGACGCCCTTTATCGCATTCACAAATGCTGGATATTGTTCACTTAAAAAATCAGATATCAACAGTGCCGAGCGATTTTATAGTTTGGCCTTGCAGTATCAGCCTTTGCTTCACAATGCTGCATATCAGTTAGCTAAGATTTATTTCGATAAAAAACAGTACGAACTTGCTCAGCAAACGATGAGTAATGCATTGGCAAACAATCCCACGCCTGAAATGTTATGGTTGGGGGTGAGGGTAGAGCGTCAATTAGGCAATAAAGATGCGGAATCAAGCTATACGCTTGAGCTAAAGAGAAACTATCCTGATGCGCCGCAAACACAATCCTTATTATCTGGGAGTTGATGATGGATCAAGAGGTGATGAGCAACCCATCAGTTGGGCTAGTTTTGCGTTCTGCAAGAGAAGCGCAAAAGTTAAGTGTTGAAGAGGTTGCTTCTCGTTTGCGTTTGAGTGAAAAGCAAATTAATACATTGGAAGCTGATGATTTCAGTATTTTTGGTAGTGCAATATTTGCTCGAGGATTTATCAGATCTTATGCGAATTTTTTAACGCTTGATCCTCAGCCTTTGCTTGATGAGCACCTTAGAATGTTTCCGCAAGATCAGTCGCAATCTATTACCTATAAAACTGATGATATCGTTAAATCAGGAAGTTTTAATTTTCTTAAGTTTACAGGCTTAGCTTTAGGTGCTTTGTGTATTTTTGCTGTTGTTATTTGGGTAGCTTATAAGGTTTGGCCTTATCAAGGCAACGCAAATCCAGCGGATAATGTAACTCCGGCGGTTGGCATTGAGCAGAGATCGATATCAGAGCCTTTGCCGGAAGCTGCTTTACATGCTGCAGAGCGTGTAGCTTCAGTGAATGATGAGACAACAGTCACTGAGATTGCTTTGCCTAAAGCTGCAGATGCTGTAGATGCCGCAGCAAAATCCGAGCTTAAAACGCCTGTGGACAAGACTAAAGAACCGGCTACATCCATTGAATCCACAAAATCTGAAGCAGCTAAACCACAAGCTGTTGCCCCTGGCTCTGTCAGAGTGAAGCTTTTGTTTACCGGATCATCATGGATTGGTGTTCAAGACAAAAATGGTAAAACGGTGTTTAGTAAGTTAGCTAAAGCCGGTGCTGAAGAGTATGTCGAGGGTTTGCCACCACTTAAATTCCATATTGGTAATGCCAGTGCCACTCAAGTGATTTTTAATGGTGAAACAATCGATTTGGCTCCGAACACCTATAACAATATGGCACGTATTACAGTGGGTGACCATTGATGAGTGTTTCAAAATCATTGATTGTTAGACGATTGTGTCAGCAAGTGTTGATAGGTAATGTTGCTGTTGGTGGAGATGCCCCCGTTGTTGTGCAGTCTATGACTAACACAGATACGGCTGATGCAGCATCCACTGTGAATCAAATTATTGAGCTTTGGCAAGCAGGCTCTGAAATTGTTCGAATTACCGTTAACTCTCCAGAAGCTGCAGCGCAAGTAGCTAACATCCGCCAGCAACTAGATGCGCAAGGTTGTTCAGTACCTTTGGTTGGCGACTTTCACTACAACGGTCATAAATTACTAAATACATATCCAGAATGCGCTAAGGCTTTAGCAAAGTACCGCATCAATCCTGGTAACGTGGGTAAAGGTTCTAAGCGTGACGACCAGTTCTCTGCCATGATAGAAACCGCCATTCAATACGATAAACCTGTGCGTATTGGCGTGAATTGGGGCAGTTTAGACCAAGAGAAAATGGCGAAGATGATGGATGAAAATGCTAAGTCAGTTAATCCATTGTCTTCTGATGCTTTGATGCGTGAAGCATTAATTCAGTCAGCCCTTGAAAGCGCCGAACAAGCTGAGACGATTGGCTTGGCGCACGATAAAATCATTATTTCTTGCAAAGTAAGTGATGTGCAAGACTTAGTGCTTGTGTATCGTGATTTAGCCAAGCGTTGCGATTATCCATTGCATCTGGGCCTGACCGAGGCGGGGATGGGCTCTAAAGGTATTGTCGCTTCAACGGCTGCACTTTCATTGCTTTTGCAAGAAGGTGTCGGCGATACCATACGTGTGAGTTTAACGCCTGAGCCAGGCGAGTCTCGCACTAAAGAGGTGCTAGTAGCGCAAGAGATTCTGCAAACCATGGGGATACGCTCATTCACGCCTTTAGTCACAGCTTGCCCAGGATGCGGACGTACAACATCCACTTATTTCCAAGAGTTGGCACAAGATATTCAACGCTACTTACGTGAGCAAATGCCAGTATGGCGTAAGCAATACCCTGGTGTTGAGTCGATGAGCGTGGCAGTGATGGGTTGTGTGGTGAATGGCCCGGGTGAATCTAAGTTAGCCAATATCGGCATCAGCTTGCCGGGCACAGGTGAAGTGCCTGTTGCGCCTGTGTTTGTGGATGGCGAAAAGACGGTAACGCTTAAAGGCGATGCCATCGCGCAAGAGTTTCAATCTATCGTTGAGCAGTATGTTGCACAAAACTACGCTGAAGGCGGCAAGCTGCGCAGCCAATCTAAAACAATTCCGATTCAATCAATTTAATCATTCGCCTAAGTATTTATGACGCAACAAACTAAAAACACTAAATTCCAAAGCATCAAGGGCTTTTACGACATCCTGCCTGAGATGACACCACTATGGCAGAAGTTAGAAGACACGGCTCGCCAAGTCCTTAGTCAATATGGTTACCGCAATATTCGTATGCCTATCGTAGAGCCTACGGACTTATTCATTCGTAGTGTGGGTGAGCATACTGATATCGTCGAAAAAGAAATGTACTCATGGGAAGATGTATTGAATGGCGATAAGCTGACATTGCGCCCAGAAGGGACTGCTGGCTGTGTGCGAGCGGTGGTGGAGCATAGCCTCACCTACAATGGTCCGCAACGCCTTTGGTACACAGGGCCAATGTTTAGACATGAAAACGTCCAAAAAGGACGCCAACGTCAATTCCATCAAATCGGCGTTGAAGCCTTTGGTTTTGATGGTCCTGATGTGGATGCCGAACAAATTATTTTGCTAGCACGCTTGTGGAAAGCCCTTGGTATTGCTGACGTTGAACTGCAACTAAACAGCATAGGCGATGCCGAAGAGCGTGCGGAATTTAGAAAGTCGCTGATTACTTATTTTGAGCAACATACTGAATTGCTTGATGAAGATGCGAAACGGCGCTTACACAGCAATCCGCTCCGTATTTTGGATAGCAAAAACCCACGTATGCAAGACATGATAGAAGGCGCACCAAAACTGATTGACCATTTGGGAGATGAAACTCGTGCGCATTTTGTTGGTCTGTGTAATAGATTAGATGCGGTTGGCATTGCTTACAAGCTCAATCCAAGACTGGTGCGCGGTTTAGATTATTACAATCGCACCGTCTTTGAGTGGGTGACGACTAAGCTCGGTAGCCAAGGTACTATTGCTGGTGGCGGACGTTATGACAGCTTGGTAGCACGACTTGGCGGTGACACAACGCCTGCTTGTGGTTTTGGTATTGGCTTGGAGCGCGTATTTTTGTTGATGCAAGAGTATGGCGTCACTGCGGAATCCAACCCTGATGCTTATTTAGTGAACGTCGGTGAGTTGGCAGAAGCAGCTTCAGCGAAGCTAGCAGAGGCTTTACGTGACGCAGGTTTGTCTGTTGTTGCTCATGCTGGCGGTGGTAGCTTTAAGTCGCAAATGAAAAAAGCCGATAGAAGCGGTGCGCGATTTGCGCTGATTTTGGGTGATGATGAAGTGCAAGCGAATCAAATTGCAGTAAAACCGATGTTAGGTGCTGGTGAGCAAGTCAAAGTTGACTTGGCACAAGCAATTACTTTACTAAAAACGAATTAAATAGGTGCTATGGCCGAACTCCTCAAAATTGAAGATCTGACGATTTGCCCAGCTAGTGCGCCGAGTCGCAAGCTGGTGAGTAATGTGTCGTTTTCAATTGAACCCGGTAAGACTACTTGTGTGGTTGGGGAGTCGGGTAGTGGTAAGAGTTTAACAGCGCTTTCAGTCATGGGATTGTTATCCAAGCAGTTAGTACGAACCAATGGCCGTGTTTTATTTCAAGGTCAAGACTTGGCGGATTTAAGTACTGAAGAAATGCGCAAAATTCGTGGTCGACAAATCGGCATGATTTTCCAAGAGCCAATGACCTCACTCAACCCGGTGTTGACGATAGGTTTTCAAATAGGCGAGCCGCTCACTGTCCATTTAGGGCTTAAAGGTGATGCATTAAAGGCTAAAGTGAATGTATTGCTAGAGCAGGTGGGTATTCCAGCGCATCGAGCAAATAGCTATCCAGATGAATTGTCGGGCGGTCAAAGACAGCGTGTGATGATTGCGATGAGTATTGCTTGCGAGCCACTCATGTTGATTGCGGACGAGCCAACAACAGCTTTAGATGTCACGGTTCAGGCGCAGATTTTAAGTTTGTTAGATAACCTAAAAACTAGCATGAATATGGGTATGTTGCTCATTACACATGATTTTGGCGTGGTGGCGGATGTTGCAGACGATGTGGTCGTGATGTTCCGCGGCGAAGTAGTAGAAGCGGGCTCAGTAGCACAGGTATTAAATAAGCCTAAGCATCCATACACAAAAGCATTGTTGGCTTGTGTGCCTGATGCGGAAGGTAAAAAGCCACTTAAGCCGATTGATTACGCATGGCTTAAAAATGAACAGGTACCAGCATGAGCGAGTTTATTTTAAAAGCGCGAGATCTCAATAAATTTTACACGCAGCGTTCTGGCCGTTTTGGTTTTGGAACGAAGCAAGTTAAAGCCTTGGACAATGTCAACTTAGAATTAAGACATGCTAGCACCTTGGCTGTGGTAGGAGAATCTGGCAGTGGCAAATCCACGTTAGCGAGATGTCTGTTACAATTGCAACCCTTGGATGGTGGTTCGGTGTTTTTTCAAGGTCGCGATTTAGCTGAGTTGCCTGCAAATGAATTAAGAAAACAACGTCGTCATTTGCAAATGATTTTCCAAGACCCGTTTGCGTCACTTAACCCTCGTATGAAAGTGGGTGAGATTGTAGAAGAGGGCTTGTTAATTCATGATTTAGGCACTAAAAACGAGCGTTTTGAAAAAGCATTAAAAATGCTTAAACGTGTTGGTCTAGCTGAATCAGATTTGAATAAATACCCACATGAGTTTTCAGGTGGGCAGCGCCAGCGAATTGGAATCGCGCGTGCTTTGGTGCTTGAGCCTAAAGTAGTGGTCTGCGATGAGCCAGTTTCTGCGCTAGATGTGTCGATACAAGCCCAGATTTTGTTGTTGTTAAAAGAGCTACAGCAAGAGATGTCTTTAAGCTATATTTTTATCAGCCATGATTTGCGCGTAGTACGTCATATTGCGGATGAAGTTGCGGTGATGCATCAAGGTAAGATTGTTGAAAAGGGAAGCATTCAAGAAGTTTATGAATCACCTAAACAACAATATACCCAGAATTTGCTAAAAGCGATTCCTGGGCAAAAGAGACAATTAGCATAAGTATTATTTAATAAGATTGAAGTGTTTGATTAATAATAGTGTTTTAGGGAATTAGCATGGCATACGATTTAGAAGAACAAGAGCAGTTAGACGAGTTTAAGGCTTGGTGGAAATTGCATGGTCAAAAACTAGTGACGTTAGTGACCGTTTTGGTGGTTGCTTACTTGGGATATCAAGGTTGGCACTATTATCAAACACAACAGTCATTAAAAGCTTCAACGCAATATGAGAACTTGGTAAAACTTGATATAACAGACGCTAAAAACCTAAAAGCGATTCAAACACTTTCAGGTGAGTTGATGGATAAATACTCAAGCACACCATATGCTGGCCGTGCGGCACTTACAGCGGCTAAAGCTAATTTCCAGGCAAAAGAATTTAAAAGCGCTAAATCACAATTAGAGTGGGCGGCAGGCCATTCTAAGGAAGATGCTATTCAAGCGATGGCATTGCTTGAGTTAGCTTCATTGCAAGTGGAAGAAAAAGATTACGCTGGTGCGCTTAAAACATTGGCTGAAAAGCATACAACAGGCTTTGATGGTCTATTTGCTGACTTAAAAGGTGATGTGCTAGTTGCGCAAGGTAAACCTGCAGAAGCTAAAGTAGCTTATAAAGAAGCGCTTGAAAAGCTTGACCCACAAGGTCATCTATTAAAATTCACACAACATAAATTAGAAGCACTGGGGAACTAGTGTTGAAATTGCTTAAAATAGCGTTGCTATTAAGCGCTTTGGCGCTAAGTGCATGTTCATCAATGACGGATCTGAAAGATGATTTATCAGAGCGTCTGTTCGGTCGTGAAAGCAATGAAACGCCTTCTGAATTGAACGATATAAAAACCACAGCGCAAGTGAAGGTGCTTTGGAGTTCCCATTTAGGTGATAGCTTTGACGCTGACTTTACAACTGTTTCAGATAATGGCTTTATATATGCTGCAAGTGCAAACGGTGAGTTCGCTAAGTTAAGTGTTGCCGATGGCAAGCAAGCTTGGCGTATTAACACGGGTGAGCCTATTTCAGGCGGTGTTGGCCTGGGTGCTAATTTGTTGTTGCTAGGCACATCTAAAGGTTACGTTTTGGCTTACGATTTGTCAGGCAAGTTGCTCTGGAAATCTAAGGTAAGCAGCCAAGTATTGAGTGCGCCCAAAGTTGGTTATGATGTCGTCGTCGTGCGTTGCGGTGATAGTCGCATATACGGATTGAATGTTGCTGACGGAGCTAGAAAGTGGGTTTATGAGCGTGCAACACCTGCTTTGTCATTGAGAAGTAGCGCTGGCGTGGCTGTTGATGGTGGCGCAGCTTACGCAGGATTTGCTGGCGGTAAACTCATCGCATTGCGTGTTGAGGACGGTAAAGTGATTTGGGAAGTGTCAGTGGCACAACCTAAAGGCACAACAGAAATTGAGCGTATTGCTGATATTACAAGTTTGCCTGTTGTAGATGGTAGCTTAGTTTATGCGGTTGCTTATCAAGGGAAAGTGGCTGCGATTGACTGCGCTACAGGTCGTGTGGCGTGGGCTCGTGATATTTCAAGTTATACAGGCTTAGGCGCTGAAGATGCCAAAGTGTTTGTTTCTCATTCTGGTAGCGCGATCTACTCATTGGATTACAGCACAGGTAAAACTTTCTGGCGTCAGGGTGATTTGAAACAACGTCGTGTCACAGCGCCATTGCCAATGGGCAGTTTAATCGCTGTAGGTGATGTTGAAGGCTATGTACACTTTTTAAGTCGCGAAGATGGTAGCTTCTCCGCAAGACTTCAGACCGAAGATGCGGCGATTATGCCGCAAATGCTAGCTGTAGGTTCTAGTACACTCATTGCACAAACCCGTAAAGGTGGCATTTACGCCATCTCAATTAAGTAGTTATGTTACCCACCATTGTTCTCGTAGGCCGACCAAACGTCGGCAAATCAACCCTTTTTAATCGACTCACCAAAAGTCGTGATGCGTTAGTGGCTGACCTTCCAGGTCTGACACGTGATCGCCATTATGGTCGTGGTGTGGGTGGTGATAAGCCTTATTTGGTGGTTGATACAGGCGGCTTTGAGCCAACTGCAGAATCAGGCATCATGAAAGAGATGGCTCGCCAAACTTTGCTTGCTATTGATGAAGCGGATGTCATTATTTTTGTGGTGGATGGCCGTCAAGGTGTTAGTCCACAAGATAAAGTTATCGCTAATCGGTTACGCAAGAGCCAGCGCCCAGTCTTGCTTGCTGTGAATAAAACAGAAGGTATGCAGCGCGCTGTAGTCAGTGCGGAATTCCATGAATTGGGCTTGGGTGATCCATTATCTATTTCATCAGCACACGGTGAAGGTGTGCGTGATTTAGTTGAATTAGCGCTGGAGCCTTTTGCTGAGCCAGAAGAAGCATCACCATTCAATGAAGAAGATGCACCAAAAGTAGCGATTGTCGGTCGTCCTAATGTAGGTAAGTCAACCCTTGTTAATGCCTTGCTTGGTGAGGAGCGTGTGATTGCGTTTGACCAACCAGGAACAACCCGTGATTCTATCTATATTGATTTGGAAAAGAACGGCAAGCATTACACTATTATCGATACCGCTGGTGTGCGCAAGCGCGGCAAAGTGTTTGAGGCCATTGAGAAGTTCTCAGTAATTAAAACCATTCAAGCGATTGAAGAGGCGAACGTCGCTATTTTGGTGGTGGATGCGCAAGAGGGTATTACAGAACAAGATGCGCACGTTGCGGCATACATTCTTGAAACAGGCCGTGCGTTGGTGGTGGCAATTAACAAATGGGATGGCTTGAAAGAAGATGAGCGCGATTGGATTAAGCGTGAAATCGACCGCAAGCTTCAATTTTTAGACTTCGCAAAATTTCATTACATTTCAGCGTTACGTAAAAAAGGCTTGCCTGAACTGTTCACATCAGTGGATGGTGCTTATAAGGCGGCCATGGCTAAGCTCTCAACACCACAATTGACGCGCGTATTGATTGACGCGATTGCTCAACATCAACCCCCAATTAGCAAGGGTATTCGTCCTAAGCTACGCTACGCTCATCAGGGGGGAAGTAATCCGCCGATTGTCGTGATTCATGGCAACCACGTTGATGGTGTTAAAGACACTTACAAGCGTTTTTTAGAAGGCGTATTCCGCAAAACATTCCAACTCACAGGTACGCCTTTGAGAGTGCAGTTTAATCAGGGTGATAATCCATTTGCTGAGCCAGATAAGCGCGTTCAAGGCGAAGGTATTGTGAGTATGCGTCGCCGTAAGACGGCTCAGCGTGCTGAATTAAATGCACGTAAGAATGATGAAGTTAAGCAAGGAAGGCACAAAGCTTCTGGGCTTGAGATTGCAAAAAGAGTACCTAAGAAAAAAAGGCCTTAGGCTAAGGTAGTGACAATAAAAAAGCACCGCCAATATCGCGGTGCTTAATTTTTTATACTACTTAAATTTGGTTAATCTTTTATAAACTATCCCAGAATTTCCACCATACACGTTCATCTTCAGGAGCGCCTTTGCCAAGCATTTTGCTCTCTGGGTAGTTGGTTTTAAGAACGCGCATTGTGTCTTCCTTTAAATCTTGCATATTAAGGAAATCATAAGCGCTCACCATGATGACAAGTGCTTCTTCTAAGCTTGTTGATTGCGGGTAGTTCTCAAGGACAAATTTGCAACGATTAACAGAGGCGAGATAAGCTTGGCGCTTCATGTAGTAACGAGCAACGTGTAGCTCATGCGCTGCTAGCGCATTAACAAGATAAGTCATGCGTAATGCGCTGTCTTTTGCATAACGGCTATCTGGGTAGCGAGTAATAAGCTCCTTAAATGCTAAGAATGATGCATTCATCGCTTTAGGATCGCGGTCATTAATTTCTTGGCTAGTGAGTTTATCCACAACGCCACGCTCAGTGAAGCTGGCTAGGCCACGCATGTAATAAGCGTAGTCAACGTTAGGATGGTTGGGATGGAGCTTGATAAAGCGCTCAGCCGCTGCAGTACATGAAACAGGGTCTGACTTTTTGTAGTAAGCGTAAGCTGTTTCTAATTGCGCTTGTGCAGCATATTTCCCGTGAGGGTAGCGTGATTCTAAGATTTTGAAATACTTAATGGCTTTTTCGTAGTCGCGGTCACGCATTTTAGTGTCAGCTTCTTGGTAGATGCGTTCGGCTTGCCAGTTTTTGGTTTCGTCAAGTTCTGTTGGTGCGCCAAAAATACTACAACCTGTGAGCCATATTGCTACAAAAAACGCTAAACTGTATTTCATTTATTTGAATACCTAAAAAATTTGATTGATTTAACTTTTAACTGATTATAACTGATGACACAAAACACACCTATTGCTCTTATTATCCCACAAGATTTGGGAGGATTGCGTTTAGATCAAGCATTGCAACGCATGTTGCCAGAGCATTCACGTTCACGCCTCCAAGCTTGGATTAAAGAAGGTTTGGTGACCTTAAATGGCGAGGCTAGCACCTCTAAAAGTAAAGTGTGGGGCGGTGAAAAGGTCTTGGTGCACGCCAAAGAAAAGCCAGAGGCGAGTACATTTATTGCGCAAGATATTCCGCTCAATATTGTGTATGAAGACGACCATATTTTAGTGATTAATAAGCCCGCTGGTATGGTTGTGCATCCTGCCGCAGGTAATTGGGATGGCACTTTGCTTAACGCCATTATGCACCATGTACCACATGCTAAAGATTTGCCTCGTGCAGGGATTGTCCATCGTTTAGATAAAGATACTAGCGGCTTGTTGGTGGTTGCGAAAACATTAGCTGCGCAAACCAGTCTTGTGCGTCAGTTGCAGGCTCGCACCGTAAAGCGTGAGTATCGCACCATTGTTTGGGGGCAGGTATGGCGAAACGGCAAGATAGATCAGCCAATTGGCCGCCATTCGCATTCCCGTACCAAAATGGCGATTAATAAGATGGGTAAGCCAGCCGTGACACGTTATGAAGTGTTGGAACGCTTTGCTGTGCATACTTATATGCGCTGTAATTTGGAAACGGGTCGCACGCATCAAATTCGCGTTCACATGCAATTTTTAAAAGCGCCTATTGTTGGCGATTCTGTTTATGGCTACAAAGGTATTATCCCGCTTAGAGCGATGACGCAAACGCTCAAAGACTTTGTTCAGGGCTTTGATAGACAAGCACTTCATGCAATTAAATTAGGTTTAATTCATCCTGACACTAACGAGCCTATGGAGTGGCAAATTGAGTTGGCTGACGATATGAAAGCTTTATTGGAAGCCATGCGCCATGAAGACACACCGCTTGAAGAGCCGTTTGAGTTTAGTGAAGATCCTTATTTGGCAGATGAAGATTACGAAGATGATGACTTCGTTGATGAGGATGATTTGGATGCTGATCTAGAGCCCCTTGAAGAAGGTGATGAGGACCTTGGGTAAGGCTGACTTCATCATTCCTGATTGGCCAGCGCCTGCCAATGTAAAAGCTATTCAAACGACTCGGCTTGGCGGATATAGCGCCGAGCCTTATGACAGTTTTAATCTTGGTTCGCATGTGCAAGATGATGCTTTGTCGGTTGCTAAAAATCGTCAATTGTTAAGCGACTATCTGCCTTCTGAGCCTGTATGGCTTAATCAAGTGCATGGTGTTGATGTGATTGATGCAGCCAAGAGCATGTGCGTACAAGATGCGGATGCGTCGTTTACTAAAAATAAAAATGTCGTATGTGTGACCATGACTGCCGATTGCTTGCCTGTGTTGCTATGCAATAAGCAAGGCACTGCGGTTGCCTCTATTCATGCGGGTTGGCGTAGCTTATGTGATGGTGTGATTGAAGAAACCATTAAAACTATGGGCGTTAAACCTGAAGACTTAATGGCATGGCTAGGTCCTGCGATTGGTCCTGATGCTTTTGAAGTCGGTGGTGAAGTACGTGAGGCTTTTATTGCAAAAGATAATCAAGCTGAGCAAGCTTTTAAAGCCTATGGCGATAAATGGCTAGGAAATTTATATCTCATTGCAAAACAGCGTTTGAATAAGCAGAGCGTTGTTGAAATATATGGCGGTGGCGAATGTACATATAGCAATCCATCTAAGTATTTTTCATTTAGACGCGATGGCCTTACAGGTCGCATGGTGACGATGATTTGGTTTGAATGAGCAAGGCTTGACACCTCGTTTATAATATCAAATGGCACTAAGAAATTTCTTATAAAGAAACCAAAAAATAAATGTTTAATGCACAAATACCCATCTTAACTTGGATTATCTCTGCGAGCTTGCTTGGCGGCGCACTCAGTGTGATGTGTGCTGGCTTTGTCGCGCTCAATGCCCGTAAGCAATGGATTCCAATGCTGATTAGCTATGCGATTGGTGCCATGTTGGGGGCAGTATTTCTTGAAATATTGCCGCATGCTTTCCACGAGGCGAGCAGCGTTGAGAATATGGCGGCGACAGTGCTATTTGGCATTTTGTTATTCTTTGTGCTGGAAAAATTGGTGTTGTGGCGTCACTGTCACGGCGAGCACTGTGAAGCCCATGCTCTGCATACAGAAGATGATTGTCCTGCACATGAGGGCCAGCATCATGCAGATGCTCAAACCACGAAATTTAAAGCGGTGACAGATAAAGCGCCCTCTATCGCTAAGTCACACTCACATGGGCATCACCATGATTCAGGCCGCAGCGGCATGATGATTATGGTGGGTGATACTTTCCATAACTTTGTGGATGGTATTTTAATCGCGGCCGCTTTTATGATTGATATTAGACTTGGCGCAGTCACTGCCATGGCGATTATTGCCCATGAAATCCCGCAAGAAGTTGGGGATTTCTTAATTCTGCTTCACTCAGGCTATAGCAAGAAACAAGCTTTGTTGTTTAATTTATTTTCAAGCTTAGCGACAGTGGTTGGTGGTGTATTGGCTTATTTTGCCTTACAAACAGTACAAAATTGGATTGCAACAATTTTAGGCTTGGCAGCGGCAAGTATGCTTTATGTAGCTGTTGCAGATTTAATTCCGGGTTTGCATAAACGAACAGAGCTAAAGGCTACGATAGCCCAGGTTGGTTTAATCGGTTTGGGAATCGCTTCTATTTGGCTGACTAAGTTCTTCCTCGAGTAGGGCTTTTTTTCGTTTGCGTTGCGGTGTACCTAGTATCCAAAGTAGAAGTCCGCAGGGCATTAAGCCGTAAAAGAAAAAGGTTAAGATGCCGGCCGTAACACTATGCTCAGTGGCTGCCATTAAAAAGGTGACGTAAAGCCAAGCGATTGCAATGATGTACATTTTTAATATTCAAGTAGGTTAATTTTCATGAGTTCAAACAATACACCTAAAGTTGGCTTCGTTTCACTTGGTTGCCCTAAAGCTGGCTCTGATGCAGAGCGTATTCTCACCCAATTGCGTGCAGAAGGCTATGAAATATCGGGTACTTATGAAGACGCTGATTTGGTGGTGGTGAACACTTGCGGATTTATTGATAGCGCAGTTGACGAGTCACTTGATGCGATTGGTGAGGCCCTCAACAAAAACGGCAAAGTGATTGTCACAGGCTGTTTAGGAGCCAAAAGCGGTGTTGTGCAAACAGCGCATCCTAGCGTACTTGCCGTGACTGGTCCGCATGCACTTGAAGAGGTAATGACAGCTGTTCATGCTAATTTGCCTAAACCGCACGACCCTTATGTCGATTTAGTGCCACCTCAAGGTGTGCGTTTAACGCCAAGCCATTACGCCTATTTAAAAATTTCTGAAGGCTGTAACCACCGTTGTAGCTTCTGCATTATTCCTAGCATGCGTGGCGACTTGGTAAGCCGTCCGGTAGGTGAAGTGTTGAATGAGGCTGAAAATCTTGTGAATGCTGGTGTTTCTGAAATCTTAGTTATTTCTCAAGATACTTCTGCTTATGGAGTAGATGTGAAGTACAGAAGTGGATTCTGGAATGGTCGTCCAGTAAAAACGCGTATGACTGAGCTCACAAAATCATTAAGTGAATTAGGGGTTTGGGTGCGATTGCACTATGTTTATCCTTACCCGCATGTGGATGAAGTCATACCGTTAATGGCAGACGGCTTGATATTGCCGTATTTGGATGTGCCATTTCAGCACGCCAGCCCACGTATTCTGAAAGCAATGAAGCGCCCAGCAAGTAGTGAAAACAACTTGGCTCGTATCAAGGCATGGCGTGACATCTGTCCAGATATAACGGTGCGCAGTACGTTTATCGCTGGCTTCCCAGGTGAGACGGAAGATGACTTCCAAATGTTGTTGGATTTTCTAGAAGAAGCGCAGTTGGATCGCGTTGGTTGCTTTACCTATTCTGCGGTCGATGGCGCTTCAGCCAATGCGCTTCCAGACCAAGTGCCTGAAGAAGTTAAACAAGAACGTTTAGCGCGCTTTATGGAGGTACAAGAGCGTATTAGTGCTGCTAAGTTACAAACTAAAGTGGGCACTATGCAAACAGTGCTGGTTGATGAGGTTGTGGAAGACGAAGATGGCAACATTGAAGCGATTGGTCGTACTAAGGCTGATGCGCCTGAGATTGATGGTGTGGTGTATTTAGCTGATGCTGAAGGCTTAACGCCAGGGGATTTCGTTGAGGTGCAAATCTATGATGCTGATGGACATGACCTTTGGGGAGGTCCGCCTCAGGATTGAGCTGTAAACAAGTCCGGCATGATAGGTGTAGGACGCTCACTATCAGCTCTATCTTCTAAAAAATCAAAAGTGAGTGGGCAACGTGATGGTTTTTTTGTGGCCTTTCGACGCTTAGGTGTTGAGGTATCTAAGTCAATATAAGGTGTTTGGCTGATGCGGATATAACCTGATGAACTTAGTTTGTCTGCGGTTGTTTCAAATAGGCTCAATGGGTTGTCGATATTTTGCAAAGTAATGACACTTTTACTCACCTTGAGCACGTTGTACATCACAAACTTGCCCGTGGTCTGTTTGCCATATATCTCGCCAACATGAATATCCACAACGCACCTCTTTTCAATCGATGGCTGAATATTAGCGCCTAGCCCGTTTATCTACAAGCCTTGTCCTTGCTTTTTTCATGAACCATTCAGCTTATCCTTAGTCATACAAAAAACTACTTTAGTTTGAATGTGAAGGAATAAAGATATGTTAAAGATTTGTCTGGGAGCTTTAATGATGGCCTTATCTAGTGCTAGCTTTGCCGCTTGTCCCGATTTATACAATCACCAATTTTCAACCTTGCAGGGCGGGAAGATTAATCTATGTGATTATCAAGACAAGCCTATTCTTGTTGTGAATACTGCCAGCAAATGTGGCTTTACGCCGCAGTTTGAAACGCTGGAGGCTTTGTATAAACGCTATCAATCAAAAGGTTTGGTGGTGGTTGGCTTTCCTTCTAATGACTTTAGGCAGGAGCTGGCGACTGATAAAGAGGTTGGTGATTTCTGTATTAATACTTATGCGGTTAAATTCCCGATGATTACTAAAACTTCAGTAACTGGCCCCAATGTTAACCCGCTTCATAAACAATTGATTGCCATCACTAAGCAAGCGCCTATGTGGAATTTCTACAAATACGTGATATTGCCTGGAGGTAAACAGGTTTATGCCTATAGCAGTGATGTTGATCCAGCATCTGATGAAGTTATGGGTAAAATCAAACCATTCCTAAAGTAAGCTTCAATACGTTGTAAAATGCGGGATGGCTCAAACTACCATCCCGTTTTCTAATCTTTCCCCAGACCTGATTCTTGATGCAATTGACAGTGTAGGCCTCGTTACTGATGGTCGTTTACTTGCGCTTAATAGTTACGAGAACCGTGTTTATCAAGTGGGTATTGAAGATGCTTCGCCTATTGTGGCTAAGTTTTACCGCCCACATCGCTGGGATGATGCCGCAATTCTTGAAGAGCATGCTTTCGTGCAAAGTTTGGCGGATGCGGAAATTCCAGCAGTTGCCCCAAATTCAATCGAAGGTAAGACTTTATTTGCTTACCAAGACTTTCGATTCTCTATTTTCCCTAAGCACGGTGGTCGTGCGCCTGAACTTGACAAAAAGGGCGTTCTTGAATGGATAGGCCGTTTTATCGGGCGTATTCATAGTGTAGGTACCCTAGGTGATTTTAAACATCGACCGACCTTAAACATTGAGACTTTTGGTGAGGAGCCTGGCGCATATTTGCTAAACGAAGGCAAGATGCCTAAAGAGCTTGAGTCGGTTTATCGCGGTGTTGTGGCTCAGGCTTTAGATGGCGTGAGGCGTTGTTACGATAGGACTGGTGATGTAGCCATAATAAGGTTGCATGGCGATTGCCATATGGGAAATTTGCTATGGACAGATGCTGGCCCGCACTTTGTGGATTTTGATGATAGTCGTATGGGGCCAGCCATCCAAGACTTATGGATGATGCTCTCTGGCGGACAAAATGAAATGCAGAAACAGTTTAATGAAATACTTTTGGGGTATGAAGATTTTTACGACTTCAATCCGCGTGAACTGCATTTAATTGAAGCCTTAAGAACTTTACGCCTTATTCATTACTCAGCATGGCTAGCAAGGCGTTGGGATGACCCAGCGTTTAAAGTTGCTTTTACTTGGTTTAATACTCAGCAATATTGGCAAGACAGGATATTGGAACTACGTGAACAGATTGCTTTGATGAATGAGCCGCCATTAATTGCAGGCATTTCAGGGAATTTCTAGAAGCTAAGCTTTAGTCCGCTTTATTTTTGTTGAATACCAAGTCGCTGCAAGATGATTGCAGAAAGCTCTTCAATAGAACGGCTGGTTGAGTCAGCCCAAGTAATGCCAGCATTGCGCATCAAGCCTTCAGCTGTTTCTATTTCCTGTTTGCAGTTTTCAAGCGATGCATATTTGCTGTCTGGTCTTCTTTCGCTACGCACTGAGTGCAAGCGCTCAGGTTTAATCGTAAGGCCAAATATTTTGTGTATGTGATTTCTCAAGGCTGCTGGCAAACTGCCCCGCGCAAAGTCTTCTGGAATGAGTGGATAGTTAGCTGCTTTAATGCCAAATTGCATCGCCAAATAAATGCTGGTTGGGGTTTTTCCACAGCGAGAAACACCCACCAAAATCACTTGTGCTTCTTCTAAGCCACTATTGGTCATGCCATCGTCATGATTAAGCGTAAAGTTAATTGCTTCCATACGGTCAGCGTAGTTGCTTCCCATAGCGCCGTGCGCAATACCAGAACCAGTTAATGGTTGTTCACCTAGTTCAACGCCAAGAGGGTCAATAAACGTATTGAAGAGATCGATGTAGTAAGCATCAACCTGCTTTAGTGAGGTGCGTAGCTCGGAATTACCCAGCGACATAATGACGACAGGACGAACGCCATCTTGCTCTGTTGCTTTTGCAATAGCAGCCTTAGCAACATCAATTTTTTCTGGAGTGTCGGTAAACGGGAGGCGAATTTGGGTAAATTCAGTGTGCGGAAAATGCTCAAGCAACTTCCCTAATGCACTGGCAGTCATGCCAGTGCTGTCGGAAATAAATAATGCTGAGCGTTTCACGAAATCAGACGCTTATTTTTGCGTCAATTTTTGCCAAGTGGCAACAACAGTGTCAGGGTTAAGTGATACTGATTGGATGCCTTCTTCTACTAGCCATTGAGCAAAATCAGGGTGGTCTGAAGGGCCTTGGCCGCAGATGCCCACATATTTACCTAAACGGTTTGCAGTGCTAATCGCCATGCGTAGCAATACTTTAACTGCATCATTACGCTCATCAAACCCATCAGCCAGAATGCCAGAGTCACGGTCCATACCAAGTGTTAATTGGGTTAAATCGTTAGAGCCGATAGAGAAGCCATCGAAGTACTCTAAGAACTGTTCAGCAAGCAACGCGTTAGAAGGGATTTCGCACATCATAATGAGGCGCAAGCCATTCTCACCACGTTTTAAGCCGTTAGCCGCTAATATTTTAGTCACAGCTTTAGCTTCATCTAAAGTGCGAACGAATGGAATCATGATTTCAACGTTGACCAAGCCCATTTCATCGCGGACTCTTTTCATTGCTTTACATTCCATCGCAAAACACTCTTTAAAGTCTTCTGCCATGTAACGTGCAGCACCGCGGAAGCCAATCATTGGATTTTCTTCATCCGGTTCGTAAATGTCCCCACCCACCAATTTTTTGTACTCGTTAGACTTAAAGTCCGAAGTACGCACAATCACTGGTTTTGGATAGAATGCGGCAGCGATTGTTGCAACACCTTCAGCCACTTTTTCAATGTAGAAATCAGTTGGGCTAGCATAGCCACGCGCACGGTTTCTGATAATCGTTTGCATAGGTGCTGGCATTGCATCGACATTCAAAATTGCTTTTGGATGGATGCCAACCATGTTGTTAATCACAAACTCTAAACGAGCAAGGCCAACACCATCGTTAGGTGTTTTAGCAAAGCCAAACGCCATGTCTGGGTTGCCCACATTCATCATAATTTTGCATGGAGGTTGGCTTAGCGCAGCAGTCGCTTGTGTGCTCACTGAGAATGGAAGGGCGCCATGATAAACGAAGCCTGATTCGCCTTCAGCGCATGAAACAGTGACGACTTCGCCTTCGCGCAATACATCAGTTGCGTTCACAGAGCCAACAATCGCTGGAATGCCTAATTCACGCGCAATAATTGCAGCGTGGCAAGTACGGCCACCACGGTTGGTGACCAAAGCACTAGCGCGCTTCATGACTGGCTCCCAATTAGGGTCGGTCATGTCAGCCACCAATACGTCACCTGGTTGAACCAAGTGCATATCAGCTGGGTCAAGCACGATACGTACAGGGCCTGTGCCAATTTTCTGTGTTACAGCGCGGCCAACCACCATTGGTTTAGCGGCGTGTTTTTCTAATGTGAATGTTTCAGTGACGTTGTTATTCGCTTCTTGCGATTTCACAGTCTCAGGACGTGCTTGCAAGATGTATAACTTGTTATCAACGCCGTTTTTCCCCCACTCAATATCCATTGGACAGCCATAATGCGATTCAATAATCATCGCATAACGTGCTAATTCTAAGATGTCATCATTAGTGAGTGAGTAGCGGTCGCTATCTGCAGCATCAACTTCAACTGTGTGTGTACTTTTGCCAGCTTGAGTTGCATCACTAAAGACCATTTTGATGAGTTTGGAACCCATAGTGCGACGAACAATCGCTGGTTTGCCTTGCGCCAACAATGGTTTGTGTACGTAGAATTCGTCAGGGTTTACAGCGCCTTGAACCACGGTTTCGCCTAAGCCGTAAGATGAAGTGATAAACACAACATCTTGGAAACCTGACTCAGTGTCGATGGTGAACATCACGCCAGCACAACCGATGTCACTGCGCACCATTTGTTGAACGCCAGCAGATAAAGCGACATCCGCATGCACAAATCCTTTGTGAACGCGATAAGAAATCGCACGATCGTTGTATAAAGAAGCAAATACCTCTTTAATCGCGTGGAGGATGTTATCCAAGCCTTGAATATTCAAGAAAGATTCTTGTTGGCCAGCAAATGAAGCATCTGGTAAATCTTCAGCTGTTGCAGAAGAGCGCACAGCAAAAGTCGCGCCGTTGCCTGATTTTGCTGTCAATGTTGCATAGTTCTCTGCAATTGCTTTTTCAAGCGCAGCAGGGAAGGGTGCCGCCATAATCCATTCACGAATTTGCTTGCCGCAACTAGCTAGCGCAATCGTATCATCCACATTAAGTGATTCGAGTGCCGCAACGATTTTGGCATCTAAACCATTTTGTGCCAAAAACTCACGGTATGCATCGGCAGTGGTCGCGAAGCCAGTAGGAACGCGAACGCCTTTTGCAGAAAGCTGCGAAATCATTTCCCCTAGTGATGCATTCTTGCCGCCTACTGAAGGCACATCAACGTTACGCAGGTTTTCGAAAGGAATTACATGGGCTGACATAAAAAATCTCTCCATCTATCTACGTTATTTAAGTTTCCACCATTAAAAAATACGTAAATATTTTTGTTTTCAGAGTGTTAGGCTTTGTGTGATTATTTTTGGCTATATCACTTAAAAGCTAAATTGGTAAAGATAGTATTTTGCCTAATAAGCGGGCTTGTGTCACGCTGATTAGCTCTTTGTGACTAAGAATGTTTGATTATTTTTGGTGTCAAATTTAATGCTAGCACTATTTTGATGGCTTGAGACTCAAAAAAAAGATAGAGTTGGGTAAGTTTAATTAAAAGCGAAAGCAAGATAAAACATGAATCAACAATCAGAAGATAGCCAGTCATCATTGAGTCTTTTGGAAGAAACCATGGCTAAAACCTGTTTCTGTAAACTTCGCGAGACCTGCCCCGATAAAACAAGCCATGAATGCTTAAAAGAGCGCAATATCTACAAAGAGTTTATGGAGAAGCGGTCTTAATTAAAAGTTTTCAATACCGCAGGAATAAGCGTAAAGCTTCCTGCATCGTGCGTCACTAGCATTTCGTCATCCTGAATCGTGCAGCTGATATTCATGTTTCTCGTGGCTGCACCAGCTAACTCTTCAGTGTTTGGTAAGTTAATCACAGTTAAATTATCGAGTTTGAGTAGCGCCTTGCTGTTCTGATCCCACCACATATCTGCAGTACGACCGCCATACAGCACTAAGGCAACTTGGTTTGAGCGACCACAAGCTTTGCGAAGAACGCGTTCATCAGGCAAGCCAACTTCTATCCATAGCTCAATCGCGCCTGTTAAATCTTTTTGCCATAGGTCAGGCTCTTCATCATCACTCAAGCCTTTGCCAAAGGCGAGTGAGTCGCTTGCAAACAATGCAAAAGCAATTAATCTGACCATTAAGCGTTCTTCTGTCTCGGAAGGATGTCTTGCAAGCGTTAAGCTATGAGCAGCATAGTAGTTGCTGTCCATGTTAGACACTTGCAGGTCGGCTTTGTAGATGGTGGATTTTAGTGCCATGGTGATTTTTTCTCTGCATCCATGTCGGATTTCTTTGTGCTAGTTTTCTTTGCGGATTTTGTGCCTGTTGGCTTAATGCCCGCGCCACTGCGACGGTTTGGTTGACCTTTGCCGCGCACTTTAGGGGCTTTGACTTTAGGTGGCTTGATTTCAGCATTGGGATCTATGCTGATTAATATGCGCTTACCTTCGCACTCGATGATTTGGCCTGGTTTAATCTTTGCTGTTTTGCGCAACTCTAGTTCGCCATCTACTTTAACTAAGCCCTCAGCTACCATGGCTTTGCCTCGCCCACCGCTATCGGCAAGGTCCACCAGCTTAAGCAAATTGCATAGTTCAACGTATTCAGTATTTATTATAAATTCAATATCTTGCATTATATTTTCTTAAGTAGTAGATGAGGTTTTTTCTGTGCTTATAACTATTTATTCTTGCTGTTTTTTCTTAATGACTTTACCAATGTGCGCTTCGCCACGTTTTTTGGCTAGTGCTATTTGTTTTTGGCGCTCGGTCACGCTGATGCGTTTTTCTTCGGTGAGTTTATTAAAGCAATGTGGGCATGAAATACCAGCGATATATTGTTCGCTTTGCATTTCATCAGGGGAGAGTGGATGGCGGCAAGCGTGGCATTGGTCGTAATCGCCAATCTCTAGGCCGTGTTTCACCGAAACGCGTTGGTCAAACACAAAGCATTCGCCTTCCCATAGACTTTCTTCTTTTGGGACTTCTTCAAGATACTTGAGGATGCCGCCTTGTAAGTGATAAACCTCTTCAAAGCCTTGCTCCATCATATATGAGCTGGCCTTTTCGCAGCGGATGCCACCTGTACAAAACATTGCGACTTTTTTATGTTGTTTGGTATCTAAGTTTTTGCTGACGTAATAAGGAAACTCACGGAATGTTGTCGTCTTGGGATCAATGGCGCCTTTGAATGTGCCAATGTCATATTCGTAATCATTGCGTGTATCGATCAGTATCACATCAGGGTCGGAAATGAGTGCGTTCCAATCTTGAGGCTTTACGTACGTGCCCACCTTGTAATTCGGGTCTATGCCTTTCACACCTAAAGTCACAATCTCTTTTTTAACGCGAACTTTCATGCGATAGAACGGCATTTCATCTGCGTGTGATTCTTTATGTTCCAAATCGGCTAGGCGTGGATCTTCTTTGAGGTGGTGAATAAGCGCATCAATATCAGCGCGACTGCCAGCGACTGTGCCGTTGATGCCTTCTTCAGCAAGTAACAGCGTGCCTTTGATGTTGTGCGCAACACAAAAGTCTAGCAAGTTTGGTTGGATGGCTTGGTAATCGGTTAGTTTTGCAAACTTATAGAGTGCGGCGACAATAAAATTGGGCACAAGATTCTTTCTTGGGTTGCTACATAAACAAGGTCGCTATGATAAGCCATGCAGGGCTTATTTTCTACGCAAATTGATGTGGTTGCTAATTAATGCTGTGGCTTGCGCGCGATAATGTTTATTATCTAAGTCTTTGACCCATAAATGAATGAGTCCGCTAAAGAATAAATGTGTGTCCATTGCGAGGATAGCAGGGGAGTCGGTAGGCTTTAGCTGGCCTTTGGTTTTTGCGCGCTCGTAGAGTTGTTCAATCTTTTTAGCAATACGCTCGCAGTTATATAAAGTTTGTTCGAGCACTGCCGAAAGCTCTTCTACGTATTCACATTTCACCATTATAATTTCAAATGTTTGACGTGTATCAGAGGACTCATTGAGCGCGTCGATTGTACCGCTGAGGAATTTGCCGATTTGACCCAGCGGGTCGTCATTATTCTCAAGAAGAAGACTGTCATCCATTCTGTCGATGAGCGGAAGAAGAACTTGTTCTCTTAGGGCGCTAAAAATCTCTGTCTTGTTGCTGAAGTGCCAATAGATAGCGCCTCGTGTAACCCCAGCCTGTGCGGCGATCTGCTCCATGCTGGTGCGACTTACACCGCGCGATAAAAATACCTCGCGCGCTGCATCAATGATGCGCTGCCTTGTTATTTCTGCATTCTCTTTGGTTTGTCTAACCACAGCTTATTGTTTCCAATTTAAAAGGCCATGTTTTTAATATTAACCCTTTGTAAATCATGGTGTTTTTAATCGCTTAAAACACGTTTGCATACGGGCTTGTTTCTATATAATATACATACAACTTTGTATGTAAACAAGTGTTATCTGAATTATTCCCTTAAAAGACATGGAGTTAAAAATGCCAACCTTATTTCTAAAACACAGCGCTAAACCAAGTTTTTCACATTTTCTTATAATTTGCGCAGTGACGAGCTTGGGATTGGTTGCCTGTGGCAAAAAAGAAGAGGCCGCCCCACAAGGTGCTGGCATGGTCATGCCTGTGAGTGTTATTTCATTGAAATCAACTAGCGTGCCGATTACCGCTGAAGCGGTGGCGCAAACGGAGGGTGCAAAAGAAGTAGAAATCCGCCCACGTGTTGGTGGCATTTTATTAAAGCGTATGTATGACGAAGGTGCTTCAGTAAAAGCAGGTCAAACCATGTTTTTGATTGATCCAGCGCCATACCAAATTGCCTTACAACAAGCCAAAGCGGCTTATTCCGCTCAGCAAGCAAGAGTTGAGCAAGCAATGCGTGAGGAATCGCGTTTGCGTGGTTTGTTGGCGAGCCAATCAATCAGTCAGCGCGAATACGACAACGCCACCAGTGATAAGGCAACTTCAGTCGCAAATCTTCAACAAGCGTTAGCAAACGTCAGAGAAGCGGAGCTCAACCTTTCATACACTAATGTGACTTCGCCATTAACAGGCGTTTCTGGTCGTTTCCAATTTTCAGAGGGTGCATTGGTTGCGCCCAATACAAGCTTATTAACAACGGTTTCTCAAATCTCTCCAATTTGGGTGCGCTTTAGCTTGTCTGATAGCGAAATTAAGACGCTCGGTGGGCATTTAACAGAGAAAAATGTCAAAGAGGTTGCGATAGTGTTGCCTGATGGTAGTGAATACAAGCAAAAAGGTAAGCTTAATTTTTCAGCCAGCCAAATTGACCCTAAACTGGGCACGCAACAATTGAGAGCGACCTTTGAAAATAGCGAGCATCAATTATTACCAGGTCAGTTCGTGAGAGCGCGAATTACAACGGGCGTTCGTAATGGCGTATTCCTCATTCCGCAAACATCTGTATTAACGGGCGACCAAGGTAAATTTGTATTTGTCGCAGATAAAGACAAAGAAGGCAAAGTGATTGCAGCAGTTCGCCTAATTAAAGAGGGTGGTTGGCTCGGTAATGATTGGGTAGTGCTTGAGGGATTAAAAGAAGGCGACCAAGTAATTGCGGATAACTTAATTAAGGTACGGCCTGGTGCGCCAGTGAATCCACATCCGTTTGGCACTGCGCCAGCAATGCCTGCCGATAATCCTGCTAAAGCGAAGTAATCGAATATGAAAAACTTCACACGATTTTTTATTACGCGGCCAATTTTTGCCTCGGTGTTATCTATCATTATTGTGCTAGCTGGCTTGGCGGCTGCATTTAAGCTGCCAATCGCACAATACCCACAAATTGCACCGCCAACGGTGACCATTACCGCGGTTTATCCTGGTGCAAGCGCCGATACTTTATCTAAGACTGTTGCTGCGCCTATTGAAGAGCAGTTAAGTGGTGTTGATAACTTGCTTTATTTTAATTCTAGCGCTGACTCCAGCGGCACCTTAGTCATCACGGCAACTTTTGAAATTGGCACCAACGTTGATCAAGCAACATTTAACGTCAGTAATCGCGTCAACATCGCAACACCACGCTTGCCCGACGAAGTGCGTCGTAATGGTTTGATTGTTCAAAAGAAATCGAATGATATTTTGCTTGTGGTAATGCTCACTTCGAAAGATAAAAACCATAACCGTCTATTTCTAAGTAACTATGCCACGCTTAACGTGATGGATGAAATTAAGCGTGTTAAGGGTGTTGGGGATGCCACGATTTTTGGAGGACAAGATTATTCTATGCGTGTTTGGCTTCGTCCAGATCGCATGGCACAACTTGGCATTAGTACGATAGATATCTCTAACGCGATTACCGCACAAAATAATCAATATGCGGCGGGTAAGATAGGCCAAGACCCAGCGCCATCCTCACAGCAGTTGGTTTATACCGTCACAGCTAAAGGGCGTTTAATTGACCCTGAGCAATTCGGCAATGTCATTATCAAGGCTGATGGCCCTAATGGCGTTCTATATCTAAAAGATGTCGCACGAATTGAGCTCGGTGCTCAAAACTACAACGTGGCTTCAACGCTTGATGGCACGCCAGGTGTTGCGATTCCTATCTTCTTGCAGACAGGTGCTAACGCACTTGATACCGCTAAAAATATTAAACAAAAAATGGAAGAGCTAAAAGCTGGGTTTCCAGCCGGTATGCAGTACACCATTCCTTACGATACTAGCGACTTTGTGAAGGCGACCATCAACGAGGTGTTCCATACCTTTGCAGAAGCTTTGATATTAGTGGTTTTGGTGGTGTTCTTATTCTTGCAAAGTTGGCGCGCTACGCTGATTCCTATCATTGCTGTGCCCATTTCTTTAATCGGTACTTTTGCTGGACTCTATCTGTTTGGCTTCTCGATTAACTTGCTGACCTTGTTCGCCATGATTTTGGCGATTGGTATCGTGGTCGATGATGCGATTGTGGTGCTCGAGAATACCGAGCGGTTGATGACCGAAGAGAATATGGCGCCATTGCCTGCGGCTATTAAGTCGATTAGTCAGGTGTCTGCGGCCGTGGTGGCGATTGTCCTCGTGCTTTGCGCCGTATTCGTGCCAGTGGCATTCCAAGGCGGTATTGCGGGTGAGTTATATAGACAATTCGCGGTGACAGTAGCGATTGCTGTGGTGATTTCAGGCATCGTTGCGCTGACACTTACACCAGCACTTTGCGCCATGATTTTGAAGAAATCAAATACTGAAAATGCTTTCTTTAGAAAATTCAATCATGGCTTCGGTCGAATGACTAATTTCTACACTAGCACAGTAAGCAAAACGCTTAAGCATAAAGTGGTTGGCGGTTTGGTTTTCGCTGTGATTGTGGCAATGGTTGCTGTGTTGTTTAGACAGGTACCAGGTAGCTTTGTACCTGCTGAAGATCAAGGCTATGTGGTGACTGTCGTCATCATGCCTGATGGCGCCACATTAAGTCGCACCTCAAAAACAACAGAAGCCATTAGATCTGCGATAGCGCACGATCCAGCAGTGGCGCATGAGTTTGCGGTGAATGGTTTTGAATTGCTCACAGGTGCAAATAAAACTAACTCTGCGACCATGTTTGTGCGACTAAAAGATTGGAAAGAGCGCGAAACAAGTGCGACTGATATTGTGGGGAAATTATTTGGGATTGGTATGAGTCAGCCAGATGGCTTGGCTATTGCGGTTAACCCACCAGCAATTCGTGGCTTGGGCTCCGCTGGCGGCTTTGAAGTGTATGTGCAAAGTCAGCGCGATACTGACCCGATCAAGCTTGCAGCCGTGATGAACGGATTTATTGATGCTATGCGTGCTGAGCCAACATTAACAGGCTTAAATTCATTCTTCCGCCCAACTGTGCCTCAGCTTTTAATCGAAGTGGATGAGGCAAAGGCGCTTTCACAAGGTGTCCTTATAGGGGATATTTATGCGACCTTGCAAAGCACGATGGGCGCTTTCTACGTGAACGACTTTAATCGTAATGGCCGCACTTATCGGGTGCAATTGCAGGCAGAGCCTGAGTTCCGCATGAACCCAGAGGACTTGGGTAAAGTTTATGTGCGCAGTCAACCAACGGTTGCGAATCCTAGCGGCAATATGATTCCTCTTTCAGCCTTAAGCAAGGTCAGTAATATCGTTGGTGCTGAGCAACTAGAGCGTTACAACGGCTTACTCTCTGCCAAAGTCTTTGGCAGTGGCGCACCAGGTGTGAGCTCTGGCGATGTAATTAAAACGGTTGAACGCATCGCTAAAGAAAACTTACCTGATGGCTACAAAATCGCTTGGACAGGTCAAGCCTACCAAGAGAAGCGCACAGGCTCTGCTGCGTTACTCGCTTTCGGCTTCGCTATCATTATGGTGTTCTTGATTTTGGCGGCGCAATTTGAAACATGGGCTTTACCATTGGCAGTGATTATGGCGGTGCCATTTGCGCTTGCAGGTGCTTTGTTAGCGGTTCTACTGCGTGGTATGCCAAATGACATTTACTTCCAGATTGGTTTAATTACCTTGATTGGCTTGGCAGCGAAAAATGCAATTCTGATTGTGGAGTTCGCCGAGCAAAAAATGGAAGAGGGGATGCCAGTTGCTCAAGCGGCGCTTGAAGCTGCTAGGTTGCGCTTTAGACCGATTGTGATGACCTCGATGGCTTTTGTGCTAGGCATTTTGCCATTAGTTGTTGCGACAGGCGCTGGAGCCGCAGCACGACGTTCTATGGGCACAGGTGTATTTGGCGGTATGATTTTAGCCACCTTCATCGCCACCATTTTTATTCCTCTATTTTTTACTTGGTTAAGCGGAAAACACGTGAGACAGCATGGTCATGTTAGCAACGAAGAATCGCAAGAGAAAGAAGCCCAATGAAATTAAAACACTTAATTAGATTGTCTGTAGCACTGCCAGCGTTAAGCTTGGTGGCTTGTCAGATGGTAGGCCCTGATTACTTTAGGCCTAAGCAAACATTGCCAGCGAGTTACCAAGAATCGCAAGCGTCGGATGCCGCAGAAGCGATGATTAATCAATGGTGGACGCTTTATAACGACGAGGTGCTTAATGACTTAATTTCAAAAGCCAGCAAAAACAATACGGACCTCAAGATTGCGGTGGCACGTATTGAAGAGGCTGATGGCTATATGCGTGAAGTTGGCGCAGCATTATTTCCTCAAGTGAATGCGGACTCAAGCGCAAGTCGCTACAAAGTCACAGAGTTGGGTGCAACGCCCTTATTTAACGGTATGAGTCCAACAACGAGCAACTATAACGTAAAATTAAGCACAACTTTTGAATTGGATTTCTGGGGCAAATTGCGCCGTGCGCAAGAGTCAGCCAAAGCTCAAGCTTTGGCCTCAAGATTTGCTAAAGATACGGTTGATTTATCGCTTAAAAGTTTGGTGACAGGTGACTACTTATTGCTACGCAGTTTGGAAGCGCAATTTGAGCTATCAAAAGCAAGCATGAAAAGCCGTGAAGAAAGCTTAGCATTGACTCAGCGTCGATTAGAAGGTGGTGTATCTTCAGCACTAGATGTGCATCAGGCTGAAGTGGCTTACAACAATCTTAAAGCACAACTGGCTGATTTAACACGCCAGCGGGCCATTATTGAGCATCAGTTGGCCGTGCTCGCAGGTGATTTAGATTTAAAGATTGCGGCAGGAGACATTCAGTCTTTACCTATCCCGCCCGTTCCGCCCGTCGGCTTACCTTCAACACTATTGGAAGCGCGTCCTGATGTGCGCCAAGCGGAGCAAAACTTAATCGCCGCTAATGCAAAAATCGGGGTGGCTAAAGCCGCTTTATTCCCAACCATTTCGCTTACCGCTGGTTTGGGTGGTGAAAGCAAAGATTTGGGCGACGTATTGAAATCTGCCGCTAGAATTTGGAATGGCGGCTTGAGTTTAAATCTTCCAGTGTTCGATTCTGGTCGTTTAAGTTCAAAGGTGGATCAAGCTTCAGCAGAGAAAAAGCAATTGTTAGCGAGCTATGAACGCGCTGTACAAAATGCGTTTACTGAGGTGAATGATGCTTTGGTGAATGTACGCCAAAACACAGAGCGTGAAGCAGCGCTTAACGCAAGTCAGTCATCTGCTAGCAAAGCATTGGAAATCGCAAATAATCGCTATAAGTCAGGCTACACAGGTTATTTGGAAGTGCTTGATGCGCAGCGCGTTTTTAACGATGCTTCATTAGCTTATGTGCAAAGTCGCCAAGCAAGGCTGACTTCAACGGTTGAGTTGTTTAAGGCACTCGGCGGGGGCTGGGTCGCAGTGGCGGTTAAATAATTACTTTTTGAGTACTTCCTGAATTTTCAATGCAAGTACGATGGCTGAAAGCACTAAGGTAATAGCGTTGGCGATAATCACAGGCATGCTATGAATAGTTAATCCATAAAAGAACCAAAGTGCTACGCCCGTGGTGAAAAGGCTATACATTGGCAATGAGATGCCTTCAAGGTTGCGCGTTTTCCATGATTGATAAGCTTGTGGCGCAAAAGCAATGGTTGTGAGGAAGGCAGCGCTATATCCTAGGATATTGCTTAAGTCTTGAGACATATTGTTCTTAATCTGTTTTAAACGAGCACAGATTAAATCATGAGTAGTTAAATCACGGCTATACTTTTTTGGTCAAACAACTTGTCTTTGCTTCATCCTCAAAGGCTAGCATGATAAAATCCGCAATAAATCTTAATCATTGAATTTAAGCAAAGATAATTAAAATAATGACTGTTCGTACCCGTTTTGCCCCTAGTCCTACTGGTTTCTTACATATTGGCGGCGCACGTACCGCCTTATTCTCTTGGGCTTACGCTCGCAAACACAAAGGTCAGTTCATTCTTCGTATCGAAGATACCGATGTGGCACGTTCAACCCCTGAAGCAGTAAAAGCGATTTTAGATGGCATGTCATGGTTGGGTTTGGAGTGGGATGAGGGTCCTTTCTACCAAATGCAGCGCATGGATAGGTACAAAGAAATTATCCAGAAAATGCTGACTGAAGGTCATGCTTACCTTTGTTACTCAAGCAAAGAAGAATTAGATGCTTTGCGCGAACGTCAGATGCAGGATGGCGTAAAGCCACGCTACGATGGTCGCTGGAGACCTGAAGAGGGTAAGGTGCTTCCAGAAATTCCTGCTGGCGTTCAGCCAGTTGTGCGTTTCAAAAATCCAAAAACAGGATTGGTGGAATGGAATGATATGGTTAAAGGCCATATTGCCATCTCAAATGAAGAGCTAGATGATTTGATTATTGCTCGCGGTGATGGTACACCCACTTATAACTTTTGCGTGGTGGTCGATGACTGGGAAATGGGTATTACCCAAGTGATTCGAGGTGATGACCATGTGAATAACACCCCTCGCCAAATCAATATGCTTAAAGCACTAGGTGCAACAATTCCTCAATACGCCCACTTATCTATGATTTTGGGTGACGATGGTCAAAAGCTATCTAAACGTCACGGCGCTGTAGGTGTCATGCAATATGACGAAGACGGCTATTTGCCTGAAGCTGTATTGAATTATCTTGCTCGCTTGGGCTGGTCTCATGGTGATGATGAAATTTTCAGTATGGAACAATTCTGTGAGTGGTTTGATTTAAACCATATTACGCCATCAGCAGCGCAATTTAATACTGAAAAATTGAACTGGATTAATGCGCATTACATTAAGCAAGCAGACTTAATAGTATTGGCTGCTGACATTCAAAAACGTCTTTTAGCAAAAGGCATCAAATCTGAAGGCGGTCCAGATTTGAATGGCGTGATTGCGCTTTATCGTGACCGTGCAAATACGCTTAACGACTTAGCTGCCAGCATTGAATACTTCTATAGCCAGCCTGTATTAGATGCAGCAGCGGCAGAAAAGCACTTAACACCAGACATTATGCCGATGATGAAAACGATGCTTGCTGAGTTGGCTGATACTGATTGGACTGTTGAAGCAATTCATCATGTGATTGAGCAAACAGTCGTGAAAAATGAATTGAAGTTCCCTAAAGTAGCAATGCCGCTTCGTGTAATGGTTACAGGCGGCGGCCAATCTCCAAGTGTTGATGCGGTTATGCATCTGTTAGGTAAGGAAGAAACACTAAAGCGCATGTCCGCTTTTTGTGCTTAAACATATTTAAATATATTGAGAACGAACGGCATATACTGATAGTCATAGCGTTACGGTTTTATTTATTATTAATTTAATTACCAAGAAAAAGGTGAAAACATGAATCCTAAAGGGCAGTTGTTACAAGACCCATTTTTAAATGCTTTGCGCAAGGAACATGTGCCAGTCTCAATTTATCTTGTGAATGGCATCAAGTTACAAGGGCAGGTAGATTCATTTGACCAATACGTCATTTTGTTGAAAAACACAGTGACGCAAATGGTCTATAAACACGCGATTTCTACGATTGTTCCAGGTCGTGCAGTGACTATCCCACATGGGGCAGATGAAGAATAATCTAGGTGTTTAAAGTTTTTGTATTAATTATCATTTCCTTGATGATGTTGTCTTGTAATGCTTGATCGTCCAGAGGGTAGTAGCGACGCCATTTTGGTGAGCTTGGACTTTGGTGATACAGGCTACGAAGAAAGCCTAGAAGAGCTTAAGCAGCTCGCGATTAGTGCTGGTATTTCGATACGCGGCGTCGTTGAAGGCAAGCGTGACAAGCCCGATGCTAAATACTTTGTCGGTTCCGGCAAAGCAGAAGAGCTCGCTGAAATGGTAAAAGCTACCGAATCACGCGCGGTGGTTTTTAATCACGACCTAAGCCCATCTCAACAGCGAAATTTAGAGCGTTTGCTCCAGTGCCGTGTTGCGGACCGAACTGGTTTAATTCTCGATATTTTCGCCCAGCGCGCTAAAAGCCACGAAGGTAAGCTCCAGGTTGAACTTGCACAGCTTGAGCATCTGTCAACACGTTTAGTGCGTGGCTGGACCCACTTGGAGCGTCAAAAAGGTGGTATTGGCGTGCGCGGTGGCCCTGGTGAAACGCAGCTTGAGCTTGATAGACGTATGTTACGTATTCGTGTGAAACAGCTGCGTGAAAAGCTCGACAAGCTTAAGCAACAGCGTGGCATGCAACGTCGATCACGCAAGCGCTCTCAAGTCATGTCTGTGTCATTGGTAGGCTATACCAATGCAGGTAAATCAACATTATTTAATCGCCTAACCCAATCTAAAGTACTTGCGGCCGACCAGTTATTCGCAACCTTAGATACCACCTCACGTAAGCTTTACATCCCTGATGCTGGCCCTATGGTGATGTCTGATACCGTCGGTTTTATTAAGCATTTGCCACATACCTTGGTTGAAGCCTTTGGCGCGACGCTTGAAGAAGCAGTGCAAGCGGACTTGTTATTTCACATAGTGGATACGGCAAGTACAAACCGCGACGAACAAATCGCTGAAGTTAACAAGGTCTTAGGTGAAATCGGTGCGCAAGATGTTTCGCAGATATTGGTCATGAATCAAATTGATCGGGCAGGGTTGGAGGCGGGCTTGGAGCGCGATGAATATGGTAGAATTTGCAAAATACTAATTTCAGCTAAAACTGGTGATGGCTTGCAGTATTTGGAGCAAGCTTTAAAAGAGCATCAAGAGCAGCTTTATGAATATCGCACTTCTGAAGCGGCTTATATTTAATTAATTGATTTGTCGGAGTTTTTAATGGCTAATGATCCTGGTTGGGGCAATCGCAACAATGAAGGCCCGCCTGATTTGGATGAGGTGATGCGCCAATTTAGTCGCAAAATTAAGGCCTTGTTTGGTAAAAAAGCCGATTCTAATGGTTCGCCAGATGATAAGCCGAGTATTGCCATCCTGCCTATTTTCGGTCTAATTCTATTGGTGTGGATTGCGACAGGTTTTTACATCGTCGACCAAGGTTCACGAGGTGTTGTTTTGCGCTTTGGTAAACATGTTGAAACAACGATGCCAGGCCCAAGATGGCACATGCCTTTCCCTGTCGAGTCCGTAACAGTGGTAAATATGGAGCAGGTGCGGACGATTGAGATTGGTTATCGTTCCGCAGAAGGCGGCTCTGGGCGTAGTAAAGAATTGCACGAGTCTTTGATGCTCACGGATGATGAAAACATCATTGATTTGCAGTTTGCGGTTCAATATAACCTTAAAAACGTTGAGGACACATTATTCAATAATCGAAGTGTAGATGAAGCTGTTCGTGGTATTGCTGAAACAGCTATTCGTGAAGTTGTGGGTAAAAGTAAGTTGGATTTTGCGCTTTACGAAGGTCGTGATGAAGTTGCAGTGAATACCAAAAAATTAATGCAGGAAATCCTAGATCGTTATAAAACAGGGGTTAACGTAGTGAGTGTCACTATGCAAAACGCTCAACCCCCTGAGCAAGTACAAGCTGCTTTTGAAGATGCGGTTAAAGCGAAGCAAGATTTGGAGCGCCAAAAGAATGAAGGGCAGGCTTATGCTAATGATGTGATTCCCAAGGCTCGTGGTACTGCCTCTCGATTACTTCAAGAAGCGGCGGGCTATAAATTGCGTGTTGAAAATGAAGCGCAAGGTAATGTAAGTCGCTTTAATCAAATTCTCGCGCAATATCAACATGCACCAGAGGTAACGCGTTCACGGATGTATTTGGATGCGCAAGAGCAGATTATGTCTAGCGTAAGTAAAGTAATCGTTGACCAAAAAAATGGTAGCAATTTGCTTTACTTGCCTTTGGATAAGCTGATGGTAACCACAGGTGCAAATGTCCCACCAGCACCAGCGGTTACGCCACCTGCACAGCCTAACCCAACCACAAAAGTTGCGCCAAATAGTTACACGGACAACAGGGCGCGTGACGACTCACGAAGCCGTGACCGTGATAGCCGATAAAAGTGAGAGATAAGATGAAAAATTTAGGTGTAGTGCTTATCGGTTTCTTGTTAGCGATTATTTTAATAAGCGCGTCAATGTTTACAGTTGACCAACGGGAATATGCCTTGGTTAAACGCTTGGGTGAAGTTGTGGCGATTAAAAAAACCCCAGGCTTGTACTTAAAAGCGCCATTTGTCGATAATGTTGTGTATTTTGACAATCGTATTTTGACGCTGAATTGGGAAGAGCCTGACCGCTTTATTACTAGCGAAAAGAAAAACGTGCTGGTGGATTCTTTTGTTAAATGGCGCATTATCGACCCGCAAAAGTATTACGTTTCAGTTCATGGCGATGAAGTGCAAGCTGAGCGTAGATTGTCTCAAACTGTGAATGACGGATTGCGTGCTGAGTTTGGTAAACGCACCATTCATGATGTGGTATCCGGTGAACGCAGTCAAATTATGGAAATCCTTCGTCAGCGCGCTGACCGCGACTCACGCCAAATAGGTATTCAAGTATTGGATGTCCGCATTAAACGCGTTGATTTGCCTGAGAATGTGAGCAACTCAGTTTATGACCGTATGGAAGCTGAGCGTAAAGGCGTTGCCAATCAGTTACGCTCTGAAGGCTCTGCCGCAGCTGAAAAAATTCGTGCCGATGCCGACAGGCAGCGTGAAGTCATTGTTGCTGAGGCTTTTAAAGAAGCGCAGCGCATTAAAGGTGAGGGTGACGCAACCGCAGCCGGCATTTACTCTGCGGCGTATGGCAAAAGTCCAGAGTTTTATGCGTTTTATCGTAGTCTAGAAGCTTACCGTAACAGCTTTAAGAGTAAGAGTGATGTCATGGTACTTGAGCCTAGTTCGGACTTTTTGAAATATATGCGCAATTCTGGCGCTAAAAAATAATTGATTTGAGTGTTTATGCGTAATTGGTTACTTCCTGAATATATCGAAGATGTATTGCCTGCTGAAGCGGCGCAAATTGAGTCTTTACGTAGGTCATTGTTGGACCTTTTGGATGTGCATGGCTATCAATTCGTTATGCCGCCAATGTTGGAGTATTTAGAGTCTCTCATTACAGGCGTGGGTCATGATTTAGACTTAGCGACTTTTAAAGTGGTGGATCAGCTAACAGGCCGTCTGATGGGTGTTCGGGCGGATATTACGCCACAAGCAGCCCGCATCGATGCACATATGCTCAATAATCAAGGCGTGACGCGCCTTTGTTACGCAGGAAGCGTATTAAGAACCAACCCTGATGGATTGGCACAGACGCGTCAACCGATGCAGTTAGGGGCTGAACTGTTTGGACATGCTGGGATAGAAGCTGATATTGAGATTCAGCGTTTGATGGTTAAAACGCTCCAAGCTGCTGGTGTTAATGCTTTGCAAATTGATTTTAGTCATGTGGGTATCTTTGATAGCTTAATGAGTAAAGTCCAGGTAAGTGAAGTACTTAAACAGTCTGTTTACCAAGCACTACAAAGCAAAGATCAAACAGAAGTAAAAGCGCTTACTCAAGATTTTGATGCGGAAACGCGCGAAGCTTTGTGCCGTTTGACCGAGCTAAATGGCGATGCGAGCATTTTGACTGTTGCCGCTAAGGATTTACCAAAAACACCTGAAATTACGCGTGCTTTAAACGATTTAACGCAAGTCGCTAAAGATTTAGCCGATTTAGCTGTTGGTTTAAGTTTCGATTTGGCCGAGCTCCGTGGCTATCACTATCATAGTGGAATGGTTTTCGCGGCTTATGCACAAGGTTGCTCAGGTCCATTGGCGTTTGGTGGTCGATATGATGAGGTAGGACAAGCCTTTGGTCGTGCTCGTGCAGCGACCGGCTTTAGCTTAGATTTGCGAGGATTGGTAAAAGCACTTCCAGCATTAAAAGTGAAAAAAGGTATTTTGGCGCCTTACGGTAATGAAGCGTCTTTAATAAGTAAAATTAATTCATTAAGAGCATCTGGTGAGAAGGTGGTTCAAGAGCTGCCAGGCCATGATGCTTATATTGCAGAACTGAACTGCGATAGAAAATTAGTTAACCAAGCAGGGCAATGGCAAGTGGTTTCTGCGTAAGCATTAAATAGAAAATAGCAGTACAAAATTATAAAAAGCACTTAAATATTACTAGGTAGATTATGGCTAAAAATGTTGTTGTTATCGGCACGCAATGGGGCGATGAAGGTAAGGGGAAGATCGTTGATTGGTTGACTGACCATGCACAAGGCGTTGTGCGCTTTCAAGGCGGTCATAATGCCGGGCACACATTGGTTGTAGGGCAGGGCGATGAACAACGTGTTTATAAGCTCAATTTAGTACCATCAGGTATTGTTCGTACTGGCGTGAATTGCTATATCGGTAACGGTGTTGTTTTAGATGCTGGTCATTTACTTAAAGAAATTAAAGAGCTTGAAGATGGTGGTTTAGAAGTTAGAAACCGTCTAAAAGTGAGTCCGGGTTGCCCATTGATTTTGGATTATCACGTTCGTCTTGATGTGGCTCGTGAACTAAAGCGCGGCGCAGATAAGAAGATTGGTACAACAGGCAAGGGTATAGGCCCAACTTACGAAGATAAAGTCGCAAGACGTGCGCTACGCCTTTACGACTTATTCTATCCTGAGCAGTTTGGTGAAAAATTACGTGACGTTTTGGATTACCACAATTTCGTCCTGACAAATTATCTAGGAGCTGAAGCGGTTGATTTCAATCAACAACTTGACTCGGCCTTAGCTAAAGCTGAACATATCAAACCTATGGTGGCGGATATTTCTGCAGCCTTGTACGAAGCGAATAAAGCAGGTCAAAATCTCTTGTTTGAAGGTGCACAAGGCACATTGTTAGATGTTGATCACGGCACATATCCTTACGTGACCTCAAGCAACTGCGTATCAGGCCAGGCGTCAGCTGGCACTGGCGTTGGTCCAAGTATGTTGCATTATGTATTAGGCATTACCAAAGCTTACACAACGCGCGTTGGTGGTGGGCCGTTCCCAAGTGAATTAGATATTGATTCTGAAGGTGCTCCAGGTACACAAATGTCTGTAAAAGGCCAAGAGATTGGTACCGTGACTAAACGTAAACGTCGCTGTGGTTGGTTTGACGCGGCTGCACTGCGTCGCTCTGCACGTATTAATGGTTTGTCAGGCTTGTGTATCACTAAGTTAGACGTGCTTGATGGTATTTCAGAGTTACGTATTTGTACTGGTTATACGCTAGATGGTAAAAACGTTGATATGTTGCCAGTAGGCGCTGATGATGTTGCACGCTGCCAACCAATTTACGAATCATTACCAGGTTGGACTGAAAACACTTTTGGCGTTAGCCGCTGGGAAGATTTACCAGTCAATGCGCGCAACTATCTAAAACGCCTAGAAACCCTATGTGAAGTGCCAGTTGATATTGTTTCCACTGGTCCTGAGCGCGACGAAACGATTGTTTTGCGCCATCCATTTGGGTTGTAATGAAACCTGTTGAAAAGCAGCGTATGGCTTGGGCTTTAACGGGTTCAGGCCATTATTTACGTGAATGTATCGCTATTTTTAATAAGCTAGAAGATGTCGATTTGTTTCTAAGTAAAGCAGCCGCTGAAATTCTCCAGCAATACGGCTATAAGCATAATGCAGGTAAAGTCTACCAAGATAAAACCGCAAGTTCAGTGCCTGTTGAGCTGTTTTATCATGGGGCTTACCACACAGTAATTATTGCGCCGACAACTTCAAACACTGTTGCTAAAATGGTTTGCGGAATTTCCGATAACCTAGTGACAAATATCTTTGCACAAGCAGGTAAATGCCGAGTTCCAAGCATTGTGTTTGCTTGTGATACAGAAGCTGAGCTTGAGTCTGAAGCACCTCGTGAGAATATGGTGAAGGTTTATCCGCGCCGTATTGATTTAGAAAACACAGCAAAACTCAAAATATTCGAAGAAACAACAGTGGTCGAAAATATGCAGCAACTCGACACTGCCATTCAGGCAAGATTAGCATGTCTGAAAGCATCCTCTTTTTAACAGGAAAGTTGGCCGAAAAGAGCTTGCATCAAGTATTAGCAAGCATGCAGCCAGCACCTTTCAAATATCGGATTACCCAAATTGGCGTATCCGTTGCCGCACTGATGACCCCTGAACTTATTGCTAGACGTGTACCTGAGGTTGGCGACGCGAGCAGGGTCATTGTGCCTGGATTGTGTTGTGGCGACTTAACGATGCTTGAAGATAAATACGGCGTGCCTGTAGCACGAGGCCCTGTGGACTTGAAAGATTTGCCGCAATACTTTGGTCGCGGCGGCAAAGCACCTGACTTATCCAAATATGATGTGAATATCTTTGCAGAAATCGTCGATGCTCCGCAATTAAGCGTTGAAGAAATATTGGTGCGCGCGCAACACTTTCAATCGCAAGGTGCCAATGTCATTGATCTAGGTTGTTTGCCGAACACGCCGTTTCCACATTTAGCTGATGCAATTAAAACGCTCAAAGCGGCTGGCTTTAAGGTGAGTGTTGATTCTTTAAGCGCGGACGATCTATTGCTTGCAGGCAAATCAGGCGCGGATTACCTACTAAGCCTGACTGAACATACTTTGTGGATTGCGGAGCAAGTAAATGCTGTCCCAGTGTTAATTCCAGAAAAATCAGGCAGCTTGCCGTCCTTATATCGCGCCATTGAAGGTATGCGTAAACTCGGCAAGCCATTCATTGCTGATGCCATTCTTGACCCCATTCCCTTTGGCTTCACAGAATCGATCGTTCGTTACCACAAGCTTCGTAAACGCTACCCCGACATTCAAATCATGATGGGCGTGGGTAACATCACTGAGCTTACCGATGCCGATACCACGGGCATTAATGCCATATTGTTTGGCATCATTAGTGAGCTCAACATCAATGCAGTATTAGCGACATCTGTGAGTCCTCATGCAATTAATGCGGTTGCAGAGGCTGACGTCGCGAGACGTATGATGTTTGCTGCGCGTGAAGAAAATCGATTGCCTCGAGATTACACCGCAGGCTTATTGGGTATGCATGACCGTAGACCTTTTACATATACGCTAGATGAAATCGCAGAATTCGCAGCGCAAATTAAAGACCCTAGTTTTAGGATTCAAGTAAGCAAAGAGGGCATGCACATCTACAACCGTGATGGGTTATTTAGCGACATTGATCCATTCAAGCTGTATCCAAACTTGAAGGTTGAAGATGACGCTTCACATGCCTTCTATTTAGGGGTTGAGCTTGCAAGGGCGCAAATCGCATGGCAACTCAAGAAGCGCTATACCCAAGATGAAGAACTCGCATGGGGCGTTAATACCTATGAAAGCAGCCAAGAAGGAAAGACCGCTCATCGTGAAGCTTCGATGAAAGAGAAGAAGCAAAAGCCATGAGCCCCGTTAATAAAACTCTAGAAAAAATCAACGAAATCATTCTCATCTCGGAGTGTGAAGATGGATCACCACATATTGCGCCATTTGGTACTCGTGAGCGTGACGGCTTGATTTTAATCGCACCATTCAGGCCATCTACTAGCTTAGATAATTTATTGAGTGGACGACGCGCAAGCATTAATACAACCGATGATGTAAGGGTTTTTGCAGGGGCTTTAACTGGAAGACGCAGTTGGCTTGTGGAGAATAGAGCCGGTGCTTTAGTACTTCAATCTACGCTTACTTACCAATCGCTGAAACTAGAAAAAGTTGAAGATGATATTCAGCGCCCTAAGCTTTACTTTAGTGTGCTTAAAGAAGAAATGCTCAAGCCCTTTCAAGGTTACAACCGGGCACAAGCTGCAGTGGTTGAGTTGTGTGTACTTGTAAGCCGTTTGAATATGTTACCCATAGAAAAAATCACCTCCGAAATGGAGTATCTTCGTATCGCCATAGAAAAAACAGCCGGGCATATAGAGCTAGAAGCGTGGGGTTGGCTGGTTGAGGCAATAGAAAACCATCAGGCTCAAGTGTTAGGAGATAATCTTGCTTAAGGCTCAACCGCATATCAAGATGTTAGCGAGTGTTACAAGCGTCGATGAGGCGTTAATTGCACTTGATGCTGGTGTTGATATGATAGACCTCAAAAATCCAAGCACAGGTGCATTGGGGGCGCTTGACCCTGCTTTGGTAAAAGACATTGTGGATGCGGTTAATCACCGCACCACAGTTAGTGCAACGATAGGTGACTTGCCTATGCAGCCTAGCCTGATTGTTGATGCAACAAAAATAATGGTAGAAACAGGCGTTGATATCTTAAAAATTGGGTTCTTCGGGCAGTTGAATCATGCTATATGTCTAGACGCTTTAAAATTTCAAGCAAGCCAAACTAAACTGATTGCAGTGTTACTTGCTGATGAACAACCGGACTTTGGTTTGTTGAAAAATATCGCTGAAGCCGGCTTTTATGGTGTGATGCTAGATACTGCGAACAAAAGTAAGGGGCATTTATTAAGCCATTTACCGCTTAGTCGACTAATGGAGTTTGTCAGTAGTGCCTCATTACTTGGGCTCCAAACTGGCTTGGCTGGCTCTGTTAATGTTGGCCATATTAAAGATCTCTGCGATGTAAAGCCTTCCTACTTGGGTTTTCGCGGAGCTTTGTGTGAGAAAAATCAACGAGCTTTAGGCTTGGATGCCACTAAAGTTCGGAGTATTAAAAAAATGCTTCATTAAGACATTCTTTAAATCGGCTAAAAAGCACTTTAATATGCTTTAATTCAAGTCGCTATAAGTGGCGGCTTATTATGTGAGAAATATGACTGAACCTAGCAAAAAAATCGTGGACAAAATAAATGTAGACTTAATAATTGAAGCCAGATGGCTTGTACCAGTCATTCCACGCAATCAAGTTTTAGATTATCACGCTGTTGTTATTCATCAAGGTTGCATCGTTGATATTGCAGCAATCGATGCTGCAAGGGAACAATACACCGCGACAAAAACTGTTGCGCTCATTGAGCACGTGTTAATTCCAGGTTTGATCAATTTGCATGCTCATGCTGGGATGACACTCATGCGTGGCTTGGCGGACGATATTCCATTGATGCCTTGGCTACAAAATCACATTTGGCCTGCTGAGCAGCAAATCGTTTCTGAAAAGTTTGTGCGTGATAGCACCTTATTCGGCTGTGCTGAAATGCTTGCTGGCGGGGTGACTTGTTTTAATGATATGTATTTTTATCCTCAAGCAAGCGCAGAAGCTGTTTTGCAAGCCGGAATGCGAGCTCAGCTTGGTTTAGTGGTTTTAGAGTTCCCAACCAACTATGCCAATAACGCAGATGACTATATTGAAAAAGGCCTGTTAACTCGCGATGCTTGGCGTGGAAATCCATTGCTTTCAGCAAGTTTGGCGCCTCATGCGCCTTATACTGTTTCGGACACCACTTTTCAAAAAGTCATTACTTATGCGGAGCAATTAGGGTTAGGTGTTCATACACACCTGCATGAAACAAAGGCAGAAATCGCCGAGAGCATTGAAAAGTTTGGTGTTCGTCCCATTAAGCGCATGGCGAATTTAGGGCTTTTAGGCCCTAATCTTACCGCCGCACATTGCGTGCAAATCAATGATGAGGACTTGGATTTATTAAGTGAACATGGTACTCATGTCGCCCATTGCCCAAGCTCTAACGCAAAGCTAGGAAGTGGCATTGCGCCAATTCCTAACTTGTTAAATACTGGCATTAATGTCGGTTTGGGCACGGATGGTGCTGCAAGTAATAATCGACAAGATATGTTTACTGAAATGCGCTTAGCTGCTCTATTGGCTAAGGCGACGACCGAAGATGCAACCAGCATACCAGCGGCACAAGCTTTAGAAATGGCCACTATTAACGGTGCTAGGGCATTAGGTTTAGATCATCAAATTGGCTCAATTGAGGTTGGTAAGCTAGCTGATTTAAGTGCTTTACGAATTGCAGATGTTGAAACTTTGCCATGCTTCGACCCTCTATCTCATGTGATATATGCTTGTGGTTGTGAGCATGTCAGTCATGTTTGGGTTGCGGGCGATTTGCGTTTTGAGCGCTCAAGCCAACAATCAGGCTTATATGCCAATATTGAACCTAACGAATTAAAGGAAATTGCATTGCTATGGCAATCGAAATTGAATCATCACAAAGCTTAAACGTCGATCCAGCAGAGCTGGAAAAATTTGCAAGCCTCGCGCATCGCTGGTGGGATAAAAGCAGTGAATTTAAGCCATTGCATGCGATTAATCCGCTACGCTTAAACTTTATTGATGGCTTAGTTGATTTGCAAGGTAAGCGTGTATTGGATGTAGGCTGTGGTGGCGGCATTTTGTCTGAATCTATGGATGAAAAGGGCGCGAATGTCACAGGAATCGATTTAGGTGATAAAGCACTTAAAGTGGCTAAATTGCATCAATTGGAATCGGGCTCAAAGGTCGACTATCGTTTGGTGTCGGTTGAGGATTTAGCCAAAGAACAGCCATCCAGCTTTGATGTGGTGACATGTATGGAAATGCTAGAACATGTGCCAGACCCTGAAGCGATCATTCGCGCTTGCGCTCAATTGGTGAAGCCGGGTGGCTCCGTCTTTTTTTCAACCATCAATCGAAACCCTAAAGCTTACCTGTTTGGTGTGATTGGCGCTGAATATGTGCTTAACATGCTGCCAAAAGGCACGCATGAGTATCAAAAATTCATCAAGCCATCAGAGCTATCTTCTTGGGCTCGTTATGCAGGATTAGATATCGCACAACTCAAAGGTATGGGTTACAACCCATTAACCGACCATTACTCATTGGGTGATGATGTTTCGGTCAATTACCTCATTCATACAATTAAGTCTTAATATGATTTTATTTGATCTCGATGGTACGCTTGTTGATACCGCGCCAGACCTCGGTTATGCGCTCAATTTGCAACGTGAGCGTCATGGTTTAGACCATTTGCCTATGGAAGCAATTCGCCCCTTCGCCTCGCATGGCTCAAAGGGACTGCTAAGCATTGGTTTTGATTTGACGCCCGAAGATAAAGCTTTTGAAACGATGCGGGTTGAGTATTTGGATTTGTATGACCAAGTATTTACGCGTTCGCCAGTGCTTTTTGATGGCGTGGGGGAGTTGCTTACAAATCTCCATCAGAGCGATATCAAATGGGGGGTTGTCACAAATAAGCCAAGACGTTTTGCTGCGCCATTAATTGAGTCTATGCAATTAAGCACCCCTATGGCTTGTCTGGTCTGTGGTGATGATGCTGCGCTACCTAAGCCAGCGCCAGACACTTTGTTTATGGCTTGTGAGCAATCTTTGGTAAAACCAGAGCATTGTTTTTATGTGGGTGATGCAGAGCGCGATATTGAGGCGGGCAACGCTGCGGGAATGAAGACTGTGGTAGCTTTGTGGGGTTATATTGACGTTATGGATAAGCCAAAAACATGGGGTGCTGATTTCGCTATTAACCGCCCATCGGAACTCATTGAATTGTTGGTTTAAAGCTTTTAATTAATGCTTTCTGAAATGCTTTTTACTAGGGCATCGATTGCACCATCGTTTAACTTAACGCCCTTTTTTCCTGAAATTAAAAACACATCCTCAGCCCGCTTTCCTAGTGTGTTGATTTTCGCAGTTTGAATTTGCACTTGATTTGTTAGAAACGCATTCGCAATTATTGAAAGCAGTCCTGGGCGGTCTCCTGCAATTATTTCTAGCTTATGATTGTTGCTTTCAGCCATGCTCTCTACAATCACATTCGATTTAATTGGCATGTGTTTAACTTGCCTGCTTACTCTGCCTTTGGCAGGTGCTGTTGGCGATATATTGCTACGTAAACTATCGCTTAACTCATACTCGATGTAGTTTAACAAATCACGATAGCTTACCGACTTATCGCTCTGATCTAAAACTAAAAAACTATCCAGTGCGTAAGCGTTTTTAGAGGTATGGATCTTGGCTTCCAAGATGGTGTAGCCGATACGCTCAAAGAAGCCACAAATGCAGGCAAACAAATCATCGCGGTCTGGCGTGTAAATCATCACTTGAATACCATCACCTGCAGGGCTTAAGCGAGCTCTGACGATAGGTTCTTTTGTATCAATATGCCTCAATAGGAGGCGGCTATGCCATGAAATTTCTTGGCTGGTATGCCTAAGAAAGTACTGCTCGCCTAAATTGTTCCATAATGGCAAATAAGAGCGTTCCAAAATGCTGTAATGTCTAAGCGTTGCTTGAGCCTCAGCCTTTCTGGTTGCAATTTCATCTAACAGTCCGCCCGCATCGCCAGTTAAGAGGCGTTGTGCGCTTAAAAACAAAGTTTCCAGAAGTTTCGCTTTCCAAGCATTCCAAACCTTTGGGCTTGTGCCGCGGATATCTGCAACGGTTAGCAAGTAAAGCGCTGTTAAATGGCGTTCATCTTTCATCAACAATGAAAAGCCTTCAATCACTTGGGGGTCTGATAAGTCTGACTTTTGAGCAGTGCTTGACATAGTGAGGTGCAAGGCCACCATCCAAGCGACTAAATGACCATCTTGCTTGCTGAGACCGTGTTGTTTACAAAAACGCTTGGCATCCGATGTGCCAAGTTGTGAGTGGTCTCCACCACGTCCCTTAGCAATGTCGTGAAACAAGGCGCCTAAGTAAAGCAAATAGGGCGCATCAAAAGATGCAAAAAGTTTGCTACATAGCGGAAATTCGTGGCTAAACGTTTTAATTGAGAAGCGCTCTAAATTGCCCAGCACATGCAGGATATGTTCATCAACTGTGTAAACATGAAATAGATCATGTTGCATCTGACCAATAATGCGACCAAATGCAGGAATGTAATTACCCAATATGCCATAACGATTCATGCGCTTGAGTGTTTCGGTCACGCCATTAGGCTGCTTAAGCATCTCGATAAATAATGCTTTGTTTTTAGGGTCTTGCCTAAAGTCACGGTTCACCAAATTTTTTACGCGTTGTAATGTGCGTAGCAGTGTTGCACTAATGCCTGTTAATTCCGGATGTTGCTGTAGCAGCAAGAACATCTCAAAAATACATGATGGATTGCGCTGAAGAAGGGTGTTAGATTTAGCGCTCAGCAGACCGTTGTATGATTCAAATCTAGCGTTAATCGGCTTGATTTGAATTGCTTCTGGCAGCGCTAACTCTTTGAGTAGTTTGAGTAATATTTCATTAAACAAACCAACTGCTTTTGCGCTTTTGTAGTAGTCGCGCATCAACTGTTCGCTGGCGCGGTAACGCTTGGTATTACTAAACCCTAAGTCATCCGCCAGCGTGTTTTGCAAATCGAAAATGAGTCTATCTTCTCGACGCTTAGCCATGTAGTGCAGACGAATACGCAACATTTGCAAGTGTTGCTCATGCTTAGCAATTTGTCTGAGCTCGGACTGACTGATAAGACCGCGCTTAACCAGCGCTTTCCAATCATCACCAAGATTCAGGCTACGTAAAATCCAAAGCACAACCTGTAAATCACGTAAGCCGCCCGGGCTCTCTTTGATATTGGGCTCAAGGTTGTAGGCGGTGTCATCAAAGCGGGCGTAGCGCTGCTCTTGTTCATAAAGTTTGGCTTTAAAAAACGCGCCAACATCCATCGCGCTCGACATTTGCGCTTGAAAGCTGGCAAATAAAGCTGGGTTGCCAATAATCAATCTAGATTCGAGCAGGTTGGTTTGAACCGTTACATCTTTTTTTGCTTCAGTAATGCACTCATCTAGATTTCGAACGCTATGTCCAACAGCTAAACCAATGTCCCAAAACAAGCCAACTACACGCTCAATTCGTTCATTTAGGCTGGCGTCAGGGTTGTTGGGCAATAAAATAAGCAAATCAACATCAGAGTAGGGGAATAGTTCACCTCGACCGTAACCGCCAACCGCCACCAGGCTTACAAAGCTGCTTAATTCAAACTGAACCCAAATCTGCTGAAGCACATCATCAACAAGCTTGGATTGTTGTTTAAGGAGCTTGCGAGTATTTTTGTGCCGAAAAAAATCATCACGAAGCAGAGCCTGATTCTGCTTTAGGCTTTCACGCCATACTTTAGCGTGATTCTCCTCTGGGCTCTGTGTTTGGTTGAGTTGCATCGAGCGATTTTAGTTGTTGATAAAACTAGGCGCTACTGGAGAACCTTCGGATACCGTCAGTACTTCGTAACCCGTTTCAGTGACTAAAATGGTGTGCTCAAACTGCGCTGAAAGACTGTGGTCTTTCGTGACGACGGTCCAACCATCGCCTAGTTGTTTAATAAAGCGCTTGCCAGCGTTAATCATCGGTTCAATAGTAAATATCATGCCAGCTTGCAACTTAAGCCCCGTACCTGCTTTGCCGTAGTGAAGCACTTGCGGATCTTCGTGGAATTTTTTGCCAATACCATGACCACAAAACTCTTGCACTACGCTAAAGCTATTCTTTTCTGCGTAGGTTTGAATTGCATAGCCAATATCACCAAGCGTTGCGCCCGGCTTTACTTTTGTAATACCTAGCCACATACAATCATATGTGACTTCACATAAACGTTTAGCCTGAATGGATGGCTCGCCCACATAAAACATACGGCTGGTATCGCCGTGATATCCGTCTTTAATAACTGTAATGTCCAGATTCACCACGTCGCCATTTTTTAGCACTTTTTCACCAGGCACGCCATGGCAAATCTGATGGTTCACTGAAGTGCAAATGGATTTAGGATAAGGCACATGACCAGGAGGAGCGTAGTTAAGTGGGGCAGGAATGGTCTTCTGCACGTTCACCATATAATCGTGGCATAACTTGTCTAGCTCACCTGTTGTTACACCTGGTTTTACATAAGGAGTGATAAAATCAAGTACTTCAGAAGCAAGCTTGCCTGCGATGCGCATTTTTTCAATGTCTTGTTCGTTTTTAATCGTAATTGCCATAGTTCAAACTTAAAGCCATTCAGGCTAAGGTTTTCCTTGAGTTTCGAGATGTGCTTATGGTAGCATACTGCACCCGTTTAGCTGGTAAGCAATCAGCAATGCGGTGATGATTAAACTCTTGGTGAGTTTTAGGGTTTAATCAATTTCATTAATTACTTAGCTTGATTAATTAATTTTTGCAATTTTTGCATCAATAATTTTTTAAATACATCATGTTCCTCGTACAGGGTGTTCGCTTAGGCGAATGTTGTTGGGAGCATGTGAGCTATAACCCTTACTGGAGACTTTTATGTCCGTTACTATGCGTGAAATGTTGGAAGCTGGAGTTCACTTCGGCCATCAAACCCGTTACTGGAACCCAAAAATGGCACCATTCATTTTTGGCGATCGCAACAAAATCCATATCGTTAACTTAGAAAAAACATTGCCTTTGTTTGAAGATGCATTGAAATATGTGCGTCAACTTTCAGCAAACAAGGGTCGCATTTTGTTCGTTGGTACAAAACGCCAAGCACGTGACATCATGCAAGAAGAAGCGATTCGTTCAAACTGTGCATACGTTAACCATCGCTGGTTAGGCGGCATGTTGACTAACTTCAAAACAGTTAAGCAATCTATCAAGCGTTTAACTGACTACGAAACAATGCTACAAGACGGTAGCTTGGAAAAGTTCGGTAAAAAAGAAGCTTTAGGCTACAAGCGCGAAGTTGAAAAACTTTCACGTTCTATTGGTGGTATTAAAGAAATGGGCGGTTTGCCTGATGCGATTTTCATCGTTGACGTTGGTCACGAAAGCGGCGCTGTGACAGAAGCAGCTAAGCTTGGTATTCCAGTAATCGGTGTTGTTGATACAAACAACTCACCTGATGGCGTTACTTACGTTATCCCTGGTAACGATGACTCAAGCCGTGCTATTCGCTTGTACGCTCGTGGTATCGCTGATGCTGTGTTAGAAGGTCGCAACCAATTCATCGCTGAGATTGTTAAATCTGCAGACGAAGAGCCAGTTGTAGAAGCTGTGGCAGAGTAATACCCCATCAAAAAGGGGCTCAGGCCCCTTTTTTTGTATCTAATACTTTTGAATGAATGGGCTTTTAAGTGAATTCACCCTTAAGCCAAGATTATATTTGAGGAGTTTTAAATGGCTGAAATTACCGCATCAATGGTAAAAGAATTACGTGAGCGTACTGATGCTCCGATGATGGATTGTAAAAAAGCGTTGTCAGAAGCTGACGGCGACATGGATCGTGCTGAAGAGATTCTACGTGTTCGTTTTGGTAACAAAGCAAGCAAAGCAGCTGGACGTGTTGCTGCCGAAGGTACAGTTGGCGTTAGCATCAGTGCTGATGGCAAAACTGGCGCAATGATTGAAGTTAACTCTGAAACAGACTTCTGTGCAAAGAATGATGATTTCTTGGCTTACGTGCGTGAGTTAGCTGTTGTTGTTGAGAAAAGCAATCCAGCAAACATCGAAGCTGTTGCAGCTTTGCCTATGAATGGCAGCACTGCAGAAGATGTTCGTACACAATTGGTTGGTAAAATTGGTGAAAATATTACACCACGTCGTTTTGTTCGTTTAGCTGCGCAAGGCAAATTGGCTTCTTACGTTCACGGCAGCAAAATCGGCGTCATCGTTGATGTTGTTGGCGGTGATGACACACTTGGTAAAGATATCGCTATGCATATTGCAGCTGCAAAACCAAAATCATTGGATGCAAGCGGTGTTGACGCAGCATTGATTGAAGCTGAGCGTCGCGTTGCAATCGAAAAAGCAAAAGAAGCTGGTAAGCCAGATGCAATGCTTGAAAAAATCGCTGACGGTACTGTGCAAAAATTCTTGAAAGAAGTGACTTTGCTAAGCCAAAACTTCGTTAAAGATGACAAAGTAACTATTGAGCAGCTATTGAAATCTAAAGGCGCTTCAGTTGCTTCATTCACAATGTACACTGTGGGTGAGGGTATTGAAAAAGTGGTCACTGATTTCGCTGCTGAAGTAGCCGCTGCTGCTAAGTTGTAAAAAATAATTGCGCAGCGAATTTTTAGCTGCACAATGTTGTAAACTCGCAAAACGATGATATCCAAGGAGAGCTTGGCATCATCGTTTTGTACAATAGAACAGGAGTTTTATACCGTGACTGCACAAACGCCAAAATACAAACGCATCTTATTAAAACTTTCTGGCGAGGCCCTCATGGGTGATGATGCTTACGGCATCAATCGCGCCACCATCAATCGTATTGTTGGTGAAGTTAAAGAAGTCGTTGATTTAGGTGTGCAAGTCGCGGTTGTGATTGGCGGCGGTAATATTTTCCGTGGTGTTGCCCCAGCAGCCGAAGGTATGGATAGAGCAACTGCCGATTACATGGGTATGCTCGCTACCGTAATGAATGCCTTAGCGCTACAAGACGCGATGAAACACATTGGCTTAGTCAGCCGCGTTCAATCAGCACTCAATATTGAACAAGTCGCAGAGCCTTATATTCGTGGCAAAGCCATACGTTATTTAGAAGAAGGCCGTGTAGTGATTTTTGGGGCGGGCACTGGCAATCCATTCTTCACAACAGATACAGCAGCGGCATTGCGCGGCCTTGAAATTAGTGCTGAGATTGTGATTAAAGCTACCAAAGTGGATGGCATCTACACGGATGATCCTAAAACCAATCCTGATGCAATGCGCTACACCACAGTTTCATTTGATGAAGCTATCGGTAAAAATCTAAAAGTCATGGACGCAACAGCCTTAACACTGTGCCGCGACCAAAACCTCCCAATTTCAGTATTCAGTATATTCAAGCAAGGCGCATTGAAGCGCGTTGTGATGGGTGAAGATGAAGGTACTAAAGTTTTAGCTTAAGTCTATAAGCAATCTTTAGTCGTCATCCAATAGTTATTAGCAAGGAGAAATAAATGTTAGCTGAAATCAGATCTAATGCAGAACAAAAGATGCAGAAGTCGCTAGAAGCACTTAAAAATGATTTAGGTAAAGTGCGCACAGGTCGTGCGCACACAGGTCTTTTAGACCACGTCATGGTTGAATATTACGGCTCTATGGTGGCAGTTAACCAAGTTGCTAACGTTACGCTAGGTGATGCGCGCACTATCAACGTACAGCCTTATGAAAAGCCAATGATTGGCAAAGTTGAAAAAGCGATTCGTGATGCCGATTTGGGCTTAAATCCAGCCACAAATGGTGATTTGATTCGCGTGCCTATGCCAATGCTGACTGAAGAGCGTCGCAGGGACTTGATTAAAGTAGTGCGCACAGAAGGCGAAAATGCAAAAGTTGCTGTACGCAACATCCGCCGTGACGCGAATGACGCTTTGAAGAAGCTCATTAAAGATAAAGAAATCAGTGAGGATGATGAACGTCGCTCACAAGATGAAATTCAAAAAATCACTGATAAAAACGTGGCTGAAATCGACAAGATGTTACAAGCCAAAGAAACAGATTTGATGGCTGTTTAAGCATATTTTAATGCTTATTTCTTTATTCAATAAGGAGTTCTGATTGGGCATATTTTCTAGCTCAACAAGCTCCATTCCAGAAGTGCTTGAAGTTCCGCGCCATATTGCGGTTATTATGGACGGCAATGGTCGTTGGGCTAAAAAGCGCTTTCTGCCTCGTGTTGCCGGTCACAAGGTTGGTGTTGAAACCGTGCGTAGCATGATTAAACACTGCGTTGATATTGGGGTTGAATACCTAACTTTATTTGCATTTAGTAGCGAGAATTGGCGCAGACCTCCTGAGGAAGTAAGCTTCTTGATGGGCTTATTTATGGAAGCCCTAAAAAAAGAAGTGGTTAAGTTGCACAAAAACAATGTGCGCTTTGTGATGATTGGTGACCGTACTCGCTTTAATGAGGCCTTGTGTGCTGAAATAACCGCTGCCGAGCATTTAACAGCGAGCAATACAGGTTTAACACTCACCATTGCGGCCAATTATGGTGGTCGCTGGGATGTGCTACAAGCGGTTAATGCAATGCAAAAAGCAAATCCAAGCTTGCTTGGAACCTATTCTGAAGAGCATTTAAGCCCTTATTTATCTATGCATTACGCGCCTGAGCCTGATTTGTTTATACGCACAGGCGGTGAAAAACGCATTAGTAATTTCTTGCTATGGCAATTAGCTTACTCAGAACTCTATTTCACAGATACGCTGTGGCCTGACTTTGATGACGATGCTTTCAAACTCGCCATTCAATCCTATCAACAACGGGAGCGTCGCTTTGGGCGCACCAGTGAACAATTGGCAAACCTATAAATGCTTAAAACTCGCCTGATTACCTCATTAGTCCTCTTCTTAACGATTGGTGCGGCTTTTGTTTACTTGCCGCCATTGTATTGGGGGCTATTGGTACTAGCGGTTGCTGCAATTAGTGCGTGGGAATGGGCTGGAATGTCTAAGTTTAATAAGGCTTTCAGCTTTATTTACAGCAGCTTAGTTTTGCTTTTGGGGTTGCTTGTAATCCTTTACAAACCACAATCAATGCAATTAGTGATTGTATGGGGCGTACTGGTTGCAGCGATATTCTGGTTGCTAATTGCTCCATTCCTGTTAGCTTTTACCCCGAGAATTAACAATCGTTTCTTAATGGCGATACTTGGCTTAATCACCATCATCCCTTTTGGCTTAACTCTAATTGCTTTGCGTGAGATCAATCCACTTTTATTAGTTGTTTTTGCATTGACGGTTTGGATTGCAGATAGCGCCGCTTACTTTGCAGGCAAGCGCTTTGGTAAGCACAAGTTAGCATCAACGATTAGCCCAGGTAAAACTTGGGAGGGTGTACTTGGTGCATTCGTTGCAGTCACAATCTACGCAGTTATGCTTTCCTATTTAACGCATCAAAGCTATTGGTTTGTACTTGTATTCTGGGGCGTGATGATACTAAGCATCATGGGGGATTTGTTTGAGTCTCTAATTAAGCGCCAAGCTGGTGTCAAAGATAGCAGCAATCTACTGCCTGGGCACGGCGGTGTCTTAGATCGAATTGACGGCCTAACTTCAAGTCTGCCATTGGTAATGTTCTTGCTAACATTGCCCATCTATTACAATTTATATTTGTATATTAAAGCAGTTGTATTTCATGCCTAAATTGCAACAAGTCACTATCCTCGGTGCGACAGGCACCATAGGCGTTAATACTTTAGACGTTATTTCACAGCATCCTCATAGCTTTGAAGTTTTTGCATTAACCGCTAATCAAAACGTTGATGTCTTATTTAATCAATGTCAGAAATTCAATCCTCGCTATGCTGTTACGCTCGAAGAGCAAGCTGCTGATCAATTGTCTGCAAAACTAAAAAAGGCAGGAAGCGCAACGGAAGTGCTGAGTGGCATGGCAGCATTAGAGTTTGTTTCAGCTCACGAAAAAGTGGACGCTGTGATGGCCGCGATTGTTGGTTCTGCTGGCTTAAATCCATCAATTGCAGCAGCTAAAGCCGGAAAACGCATTTTATTAGCGAATAAAGAAACCCTTGTGATGGCTGGCAGCATTTTTATGCATGCTGTTGAAGAGGGCGGTGCGACACTGTTGCCGATTGATAGCGAGCATAACGCGATATTCCAAGTGATGCCGCACGAGAAACGTGCAAGCCTTAATGATAGCGGGGTCAAAAAGATTCTGCTTACGGCATCTGGTGGACCATTCCGCAAATCAAGCGCTGAAGAACTTAAACGTGTCACTGTAAAACAGGCATTAAATCATCCTAACTGGGTGATGGGGCCAAAAATCACGATTGATTCTGCAACACTTATGAATAAGGGATTAGAGGTTATCGAAGCGCACTGGCTATTTAACGCATCAGCAGAGCAAATTGAAGTGGTAGTGCATCCACAAAGTGTTATTCACTCTATGGTTGAGTACGTTGATGGCTCTGTGCTTGCTCAGTTAAGCAACCCAGATATGCGCACACCAATTGCTTATGCGTTGGGTTATCCAGAACGTCTTCAAAGTGGTGTTAGCTCGCTTGATTTATTCAAAATCGGGCGTTTAGATTTTGAAGCACCTGATACAGATAAATTCCCATGTTTGCGCTTAGCATTTGACGCATTAAAAGCAGGCGGCAATGCGGCGGCAATCATGAACGCCGCAAACGAAGTAGCGGTTGAAGCATTCATCAAAGAAAAAATCGGTTTTACGGATATCCCTGCGCTCATTGAATCAGTCATGGAAAGTAGTCAAATTAAAGCGGTAAGCGATTTAGAAATGCTCATTGTGGCTGACAAAGAAGCGCGAATTGCCGCTAAAGCATGGGTGAAACGCGCCGCATGATTACCTTGCTCGCTTTTGTTTTTACTTTAGCCGTTTTAATTGCTATTCATGAATATGGTCACTTTCAAGTGGCCAAATGGTGTGGGGTTAAAGTGCTTAAGTTCTCATTAGGTTTTGGCAGACCGATTTACTCAAAAAAGTTTGGCACAGACCAAACTGAATTTCTTATCTCCGCCTTACCATTTGGCGGCTTTGTAAAGATGCTGGATGAACGTGAACTTTCAGAAGATGAAAAAGCAAATATTAACCCAAGTGATTTAAGCCGCGCATTTAATCGTCAAAATGTGTTTAAGCGCATCATGATTGTTGCTGCAGGACCAATTGCCAACCTCCTGCTTGCTATTGCTTTATATTGGGTCTTAATGCTGCAAGGGACGACCGGCATTAAACCCGTTTTAGCTGATGTGAAAGATGGTTCACCAGCTGCAATAGCCCAATTACATCAAGGTGATGTTGTCATAAAAGTTGCCGGTGAAAGTGTTAAATTATGGCAAGACTTACAATGGATACTTATTCGGCATGTTTTTAAACAGTCATCGGTAGAAGTTGAAACGATAGATGCCAATCTACAAAAACACACCCATACTTTAGATTTAACCGGCATTACAGAAGCGGATTTAAATGCTGATTTTTTAGCCAAGCTAGGTCTTAAGCCTAATCATCCTCAAGTAGCCGCCGTGATTGGCTCAGTACTTAAAGATAGTGCTGCTGAGAAGGCCGGGCTGAAAGCTAGTGACAGGATTTTAGATGTTGATGGGCTTGCAATTGATGATTGGGAAACGCTTGTTAAGCTCGTGCAAGTAAGTCCTAACAAAATACTTACGTTTGGGATTGAGCGGAACAATCAAAAGCAATCAATTGATATTAGGCCCCACGTTGTTATTAAAGACGGTTTAGCATCAGGTCAAATCGGTGCAACAGTTCTGCTCAATGAGAGCCTAATAAAAGACTATTTAGTCACGATTCATAGCTCGCCGTCAGAAGCGCTTGTTCGGGCATTACAAAAAACCTATCAAACCGCTACATTTAGCTTAAAAATGCTTGGTAATACGCTGACTGGGCAGATTTCAATAAAATCAATTAGCGGGCCAGTCACTATTGCTACCTACGCAGGGCAAAGTGCCCATTTAGGCATAAATGCATTCATTGCCTTTTTGGCAGTTATTAGTATTAGCCTCGGCGTCTTAAATCTCCTGCCAATACCTGTGTTGGATGGGGGGCATTTGTTGTATTATATGGTTGAATTGATAAAGGGAAGTCCAGTTTCCGAACAGACCATGGAAATTGGCCAGCGCATTGGTTTGGCAATTTTGGGATTGCTGATGGTATGTGCTTTATATAATGATATTAATAGACTGATAGTGGGCTAAGCCTAATGATTTTTAAAGAAAAATTAAGTGCTAAATTGAAGCAATTGCCGCTAATAGTGATTGGACTTTACGCTTCTAGTGCATTTGCCATGGAGCCCTTCGTTGTAAAAGATATTCGCTTAGAGGGTATTCAGCGTACTGAAGCTGGCACGGTATTTAGCTACTTACCTGTTAAAGTCGGCGAAACAATGGACGACGAAAAGGCAACGCAAGCGATTAAATCACTTTATGGCACAGGCTTTTTCAAAGATGTACGTATTGAGGCAGATCAAGACGTTTTGGTTGTTACGATTCAAGAGCGTTCTGCAATCGCACAAATTACTTTCAACGGAAATAAATCATTCCCAACAGATAAAATGAAAGAAGGGCTTAAGCAAATTGGTCTTTCTGAAGGACTTATTTTTGATAAGTCTATGCTTGATCGGGCGGAACAAGAAATTAAGCGTCAGTACTTAGCACAGGGAAAGTATGGCGCCAGTGTTAAAGCGTCAGTGAGTCCGTTAGAACGTAATCGTGTTGGCCTTCGTTTCGAAATTGAAGAGGGCGCGGTTTCAAAAATTAGAAGCATTAACATCGTTGGCAATCAAGCGTTTACTGAGGATGAATTGCATGAGCAATTTAAGCTTACAACGCCAGATTGGATGACTTGGTGGAACAAGAACGATCAATATTCAAAACAAAAGCTCACTGCAGACTTGGAAGCTTTGCGTTCTTTTTATATGAACCAAGGTTATTTAGAATTTAATATTGATTCAACCCAAGTTTCTATTACGCCAGATAAGCGTGACATCTACATTACAGCTAACATAACTGAAGGTGAGAAATACACGGTTACTGGCATTAAAGTGGCTGGCGACACCATCATCCCAGAGGATGAGCTTCGTAAGTTAATTGGCTTAAATGTTGGAGACACCTTCAATCGTCAAAAAGTGACAACATCCACCAAAGCAATGAGTGACCGGTTAGGTAATGAAGGATATGCATTTTCCAATGTCAATGCAGTGCCTGAAGTGGATAAAGAAAATCATACTGTTGCATTTACCTTTATGGTTGATCCAGGTCGTCGCGTTTACGTGCGACGAATTAACGTAACTGGCAATACCAGAACGCGCGACGAAGTGATTCGACGTGAAATGCGTCAAATGGAATCGTCATGGTATGGCGCCGACAAAATTACACGGTCTAAACAACGACTAGATCGTTTGCAATACTTCTCTGATGTGAATATTGAGACGCCAGCAGTTCCTGGCACATCAGATCAAGTGGATGTAAATGTGAGTCTTACTGAAAAGTCAACTGGCAGTATTATGTTTGGTGCTGGTTTGTCTAGTGCTGAAGGGATTGTATTGGGCGTAACCGTCAACCAAAATAACTTTTTGGGAACAGGTAACCGTGTGTCAGCTCAAGTAAATACAGGTAAAGTAAACACTGTGTATTCATTGTCCTATACTGATCCTTACTTCACGCCAGATGGTATTAGCCGGACGTTCAATATTTATCGGCGTGATGTTGATACAACCAGTTTGGGAACCGGTACTTATAAGACATCATCTTATGGAGGCGGTGTCTCATTCGGAATGCCTCTTAACGAGCGCGATTCGGTCAGTGCGGGATTAACATTTGATTATACCGATGTGTCTCTTGACCCTACAAGTCCAAGTATGTATGTGAATTATTGTGCTGGAAATACGAGTGGTTGTAGCAATTACTCATGGATGCTAAATCTTGGATGGGCCCATGATACAAGAGATAATACGCTATTTCCTAAAGAGGGCGTATACCAAAGAGTTTCAACAGAGATTGGTTTGCCTGGCCTAGATTTGGAATATTACAAACTAGAATACAAGCACTCTTGGTATCAGCCTATTAACAACTACATGACCTTCATGTTGAATGGTGAACTAGGTTATGGGGACACATACGGTTCTAAAGAGTACCCTTTCTTCAAAAACTTTTACATTGGGGGAGTAAACTCTGTTAGAGGTTATGATACAAGCGCAATTGGCCCTTATGTCCCGCCTCAGCCATATACAGATGGTTCAGGCAATATTCACCCTGGATACTATACTGGGGGAACAAAAAGGGTTTTAGGTAATGCAGAAATTTATTTTCCTGTCCCTGGCATGAAAGATTCAAGCCAGTTACGTTTAAGTACCTTCTTCGATGCTGGCAGCATTTCTGGTAGCAATGTTGCAGGAACGACAGGTTCCAATAGCCTCGCTGACCTTAGATATTCTGTTGGTGCTGGTATAGCATGGTACTCACCTTTTGGACCAATTAAATTAGTGTTTGCAAAGGCCCTGAATCCTCAATCTACAGACAGAACACAAATCATCCAATTCCAATTGGGTTCACAATTTTAATTAGCAAGTTAGATACTAGGAGATTTTAATTGAGTAAATTATTAAGTCGTTTATTAGTCGCAGGTTTGTTTGCTTTTAGCGTAAATGCAAACGCAGCTGAGCTTAAAATTGGTTATGTGCAAGTCGATAAAATCTTGCAAGAAGCGCCACAAACTGCTGAAAGTGGCAAGAAGTTAGAGAAGGAGTTTAGCCCGCGCACACAAGACTTAGAGCGTTTGCAAAAGCAAATTAAAGACATTGAAACCTCTTTAGATAAAGATGCTTTAACAATGTCGGAAGCAGACAGAAAGAATAAAGAGCGTGACGCAGCCAACCTTAAAATTGATTTTCAACGTAAACAACGTGAGTTACGTGAAGACGTAAACCTTCGTAAAAATGAAGAATTAGGTTCATTGCAAGACCGCATCAACAAGGCTGTGACTGCTGTTTCGGAAGCTGAAGGCTACGATTTGGTTGTGTACGGTGGTGTTGCTTATGCAAACAAAAAAATCGACATTACGGATAAAGTGCTTAAATCATTAGGCAAGAAATAATCGACCGCTGATAAGGCAGGTTGGATTGTATGATCTTCACGCTAAAAGCATTGGTTGAAAAGCTAGGTGGCGAGTTAATTGGTGATGATGTTGAGGTTAATCATGTAGCGTCTATTGCAAACGCAGAAGTAGGTAGCATCACGTTTATTACTGATACCAAGTATCGAAAAAGCCTTGCTGATACAAAAGCGAGTGCAGTTATCTTGGCCGAAGAGAATAAAGCTTTTAGCACGCTACCAAGAATAGTGACTGATAATCCTTATGCTTATTTTGCAAAAGTTTCAGCTTTGTTAAATCCTAAAGATGTTGCAACAAAAGGCATTCATCCTAGCGCATTTGTCGGAACGGATTCAAAGATATCAGCCTCATGTGGCATTAGCCCTAATGTTGTGATTGGTCAAAATGTTAGCTTGGCAGATGGTGTTGTGGTCGGTGCTGGATGTTTTATTGGCGATAATGTCGTCGTTGGAAAAAATACCCAATTGCAATCGAATGTCACCATTTACGCGGATTGCGTTATAGGGGCTAATTGCAATATTGCTGCTGGAGCAGTGATTGGCGCTGATGGATTTGGATATGCAAATCAAGATGGTGCGTGGGTAAAAATACCGCAAGTCGGCCGTGTGTTGATTGCTGACAATGTAGACATTGGCGCAAATACAACCATCGATCGTGGCGCGCTGGACGACACAGTGATTGAGCAGGGCGTTAAGCTCGACAATCTGATTCAGATTGGACATAACTGCGTTATTGGTGAGCATACGGTGATTGCTGGCTGTGTTGGAATTGCAGGAAGTGCAAAAGTAGGTAAGCGTTGCCTTATTGGCGGCGCTGCGATGATATTAGGTCATTTGGAAATTGCCAATGACGTGACTATCTCACCAGGCAGCATGATTACAAGATCGCTGAAAAAAGCAGATACTTATACAGCACTGATGCCATTCCAAACGCATGATGAATGGTTAAAAACAGCAGCAAGCTTACGTCATTTAACAGAGTTAAATGAAAAATTAAAAAGGCTGGAAAATCAACTAGCTGAATTAAAGCAAACAGATTAAAACATAAAATTAATATTGAAAGATAAGGCAGAAACATGAGTGATAACCTAGATACAAGTATGGACATCCACCAAATATTGGATCATTTGCCCCATCGATATCCATTTGTGTTGGTTGACCGTGTGTTGTCATTAGAAGTTGGTAAAGAAATCGTTGCTGTTAAAAACGTCAGCATCAATGAGCCTTTTTTTCCAGGTCATTTCCCATACCACCCTGTAATGCCAGGTGTGTTAATTGTAGAAGCAATGGCACAAGCAGCCGCTATACTTTCATTTAAGACTATGGGCGTAAAGCCTACAGATGATGCCGTTTATTACTTTGCTGGCATTGATAATGCTCGCTTCAAAAAGCCAGTTTCACCTGGCGACCAAATCATTCTAAAAGTGAGCATTGACCGCATACTTCGTGGTATTTGGAAGTACAAAGGTGTTGCTTTGGTAGACGATGCAATCGTTGCTGAAGCGGAAATGATGTGCATTCTTAAAGAAATCGAATAAGCATTTCAAACATGACATGTACAAACATTCATCCAACCGCAATTATCGACCCAAAAGCTGAGCTTGCGAATGACGTTACAGTTGGACCTTATTCGCTTATTGGGCCAGATGTAAAAATCGATAGCGGCACCAGCATTGGCTCGCATGTAGTCATTACTGGTCATACAAGCATCGGCAAACACAATCAAATTTTCCAGTTCTCATCATTAGGTGAAGCCCCTCAAGATAAAAAATATCAAGGCGAGCCGACCAAGCTAGAAATTGGCGACCACAACACCATACGTGAGTTTTGCACCTTTAATCGCGGAACTAGCCAAGACAAAGGCGCCACCAAAATTGGCAATCACAATTGGATTATGGCTTATGTACATATCGCTCACGATTGCCATGTTCACAATAATACAATCCTCGCAAACAACTCATCCTTGGCAGGTCATGTGGATATCTATGATTACGCGATTCTTGGCGGCTTTACCTTGGTTCACCAGTTCTGCAAAATCGGCCAGCATGTGATTACAGCTGTTGGTCCGGTTGTATTCAAAGATATTCCACCGTACGTCACAGCTTCAGGCTACGACGCCAATCCTCATGGCATCAATGCTGAAGGTCTCAAACGCAGGGGCTTCTCAGCTGAAAGCATCACTAATATCAAGCGTGCCTATAAAACGCTTTATCGCCAAAGCTTAACTTTGGATGAGGCAAAAGTTAAGCTTACAAACCAAGCCTTAACAGCGCCAGAATTAAGTTTGCTTGTGGAGTTTCTGAATGAATCTACACGCGGCATCATTCGCTAATTAGGTTTTTGGTATGACGCTAACTGTTGGTATCGTTGCAGGTGAGGCTTCTGGTGATTTGCTTGGAAGTCGCTTAATTCGCGCATTAAAAAAACATAGGCCGGATATTGAGTTTGTTGGTATTGCAGGGCCCAAAATGATCTCCGAAGGCGCAAAGTCTTTGTACCCTATGGACAAGCTATCTTTGCATGGTTATGGTTTTGATGTTTTAAAACAGATCCCCAGTTTACTCAGAATGCGGCGGAAGCTTGGTAATCACTTCATCGCAAATCCACCACAAGTATTTATCGGCATTGATGCACCTGATTTTAATTTCTCATTGGAAAAAAGACTGAAAAAAAAGGGTATTAGTACTATCCATTACGTCAGCCCGTCAATCTGGGCTTGGCGAAAAGGGCGCATGGGACAGATCAAACGCGCTGTTAGCCACATGTTGACCTTGTTTCCATTCGAGCCAGCACTTTATAAAGACAAGGGTGTTAAGGCAACCTTCGTTGGCCATCCGTTAGCGGATGAAATCCCGCTAAATCCTAATGTTCAAGAAGCTAGGGATTCACTAAGACTCACTAAAGCCCCAATGATTATTGCGATGTTGCCGGGAAGTCGAACAGGCGAAGTAAAACAGCTCGCAGAGTTATTTGTAGAAACCGCAAAAAAAATCAGCATGGTTCAGCCTGAAGCATTGTTTCTAGTGCCTCTTATTACGCGAGAAACACGCCTTATTTTTGAAAAAGTGTTATATGCCAGCATTAATGCGGCAGATGAAAAGCACCACCCTAACTTTAAGATTCTTTTTGGTCATGCTCACATGGCAATGCAAGCTTCAGATCTTGTGGTAGTGGCCTCTGGGACAGCGACGCTAGAAGCCGCCTTATTAAAGCGACCTATGGTGATTACTTATCGCATGCCATGGTTTAGCTGGCAAATTCTCAAGCGCTTGAACTATCTGCCTTATGTTGGGCTACCCAATATTCTAGCTGAACGTTTTGTGGTTCCAGAGTTGCTTCAACATGATGCAAATCCAACTAAATTGGCCGAAACTATTCTTAATATAGTCAATGATAAAACTATATTGAATGACATTCGTACCGAATTTACTGGCATGCATGAGCAATTACGTCAAAACAACGAAGAAAAGGCTGCGCAGGCAGTATTGACATATCTTTCATGAATAAACATTTAATTTGCGGCGTAGATGAGGCTGGTAGAGGGCCTTTGGCAGGTGCTGTTTTTGCCGCCGCCGTTATTCTTGACCCAGCAAAGCCAATTGCAGGTTTAACTGATTCTAAAAAACTCTCAGAAAAAAAGCGTGATGCTTTAGCAGTTAAAATTAAAGAACATGCTTTAGCTTGGGCAATTGCTAGTAGCAGTGTGGAAGAGATTGATGAAATCAATATCCTGCAAGCCAGCTTATTGGCCATGAAACGGGCAATTGAAGCGCTAGGCGTGGTGCCAACTGAAGTGTTAGTGGATGGTTTACATTGCCCTAAATTGTCGCTGCCAATGCGAGCTATAGTTCAAGGGGATAGCAAAGAGGCCTCTATTTCAGCGGCTTCCATTTTAGCTAAGACCGCACGAGATGCTGATTTGTACCAGCTAGATAAGCTATATCCAGAATATGGCTTCGCTAAACATAAGGGCTATCCAACGCCACTACACATGCAAATGCTAGAACAGCATGGCGTATTATCGATTCATCGCAAAAGCTACGCGCCAGTTAAAAAAATATTAAACAGGGGAGAAGTAAATGAGTGATACCAAAGACAGTAATGGAAATATTTTGAACGATGGTGATTCAGTACAGCTAATTAAAGATTTGAAGGTAAAGGGTACTTCAGTAACCTTGAAACGGGGCTCTGTTGCTAAAAACATCCGATTAACGGATGACCCTGAAGAAGTTGAATGCAGTGTTGAAAAAGTTAAAGGCTTGGTTTTAAAAACTTGCTTCTTAAAGAAGGTTTAAGCCAGCAATAAAAATACAGTGGGCTGCTTGTGCAAATCGGGTAGCTCACTTTTTTTCCATTCAGCAATCGTTTTGCTGACCACAAACTCCGTTTCCAAACTGACGTTTCTCGCGATACATAACTTAGTATTTGCGCCACAACTCGCCAAAATATCCTCTAGCATGTGCTGATTTCGGTAGGGCGTTTCAATAAAAATTTGCGTTTCATTGAGGCGCTGCGACTGCTTTTCTATGTCTTTTAATTTGTTAATGCGTGCAGCTTTGTCACTCGGCAAGTAGCCTAAAAAGGTAAATTGTTGACCATTGAAGCCTGATGCCATCAGGCTAAGTAATATGGATGACGGGCCAACTAAAGGCGCTACTTTAATGCCTTTGCGATGCGCCAAAGCTGTTAGCGTTGCACCTGGGTCAGCAACCCCTGGGCAACCGGCCTCAGATAGCATTCCAACATCATGTCCAGCGAGCAATGGTGCAATGAGGGCGGGCAAGTCTTTTTCAGCGCTGTGTTCGTTGAGCAATTGGAAGTTAAGCTCACGTACAGGCTTGTTAGTTTTAACTGACCCTAAAAAACGACGCGCGCTTTTTTCATTCTCAACAACAAAATACTCCAAGCTCTGTATCAGCTTAATTACATCAGCAGGGATAACATAACTTAGATTATCGTCACCTAAAGTGACTGGTACCATGTACAGAGTGCCTAGTGCCATCTTAATTTGCCTTATGTATAAGCTTAAATGACATTCACTTGTTCATTTTGAAGCATTGTAATGAGCTTGATGAGTGGTAATCCTATTAAAGCGTTTGGGTCAGAACCTGTCATTGAAGCAATTAATGCAATCCCCAAACCTTCTGACTTGGCGCTTCCAGCGCAATTGTAGGGCTCTTCTATGCGTAAATAGTTTTCGATTTGCGCGTCTGTGAGATTTCTAAATTCAACATCATAAAGCACGACATCAGCCTGTATGTGCTTAGTTGCCGAATTGTATAAACACAAAGCACTGTGAAAGGTCACGCGACGGCCACGTTGGTATTGCAATTGTTTGACTGCATTTTCGTGGGACATGGGTTTGCCGAGTTGAACGCCATCTGAGGTTGCTACTTGGTCACAGCCAATAATTAATGCGTTTGGATTACTCTCTGCAATCTTTTTTGCTTTTAGCTGTGCAAGCCTTAGTGCGGTTTCTTGTGGTTGCTCACCTGCTAATGGCGACTCATCAATCTCTGGGGATATAGATTCAAAAGGCAAGCCTAATCTTGCCAATAGCTCTTGGCGATAGGGTGAAGATGAGGCTAGGATTAATGATCTTTGCATACGTGTAAAGCCTATAAAAAAGCCGACAGTTGATGACTGTCGGCTTCTAATTTAAGTCTGAGCAATAGTATTACTCAGGTTGAATTTCTAGTAGCGACTCGTCTGGTGTCACGGTATCACCTTTTTTAACGTGAACAGCAACGACAACGCCACTTACTGAAGCTTGAATTTCGTTTTCCATTTTCATCGCTTCAATCACAAGGACTGCATCACCAGCATTTACCTTGTCTCCAGCTTTAACCTTAACGTCAACGATACTCCCTGGCATAGCTGTGGTTACGCAACCTTCGTGTGACGGCCGTGGACGGCCACTTGCACCAACTTTTGCTGAGGTTTTCTTTTTGCCGTTTGATTTTCCACCGCTCACTTCAATTTCAGTTAGTGTTTCAACAATTACTTCTTCTGCAATTCCATCAACAGATACATAGAAAGGTCGTTGCTCTTCACCTGAGTGACCGCTACCAGTCAATTTAATGTGGAAGGTTTCACCATGCAATGTCACTTTAAACTCATTCGGTGCATATCTTGGGTCGTTTGTTGAAACAGACTCTTTAGATAGCAATTGTTCTGGTTTTAAGCTACCAGCATTGCGCTCTTGTAAGAATGTTTTCGCTAGATCAGGGAACATGGCGTAAGTCAGCACATCTTCCTCTGTCATCGCCCAGGCTTCAGACTCTTGGCGTAACTTATCCATTTCATCTTCAAGCAAATCAGCAGGGCGACATTCAATAACTTCCGTATCATATCCAACAGCAATGTTTCTAATATCAACATTTACTGGTGCTGGCGCTTTGCCATAATGGCCTAAGAAGTAGTTTTTAACTTCATTTGTCACTGATTTATAACGTGCGCCAGTCATTACATTGAGTACAGCTTGTGTGCCAACGATTTGAGATGTAGGGGTAACAAGTGGAGGAAAGCCTAAATCTTCACGCACACGTGGAATCTCAGCAAGCACTTCATCCATTCGGTTTAATGCACCTTGCTCTTTTAATTGGTTAGACAGATTAGAAATCATGCCACCTGGAACTTGATTGACTAAAACCCGTGTATCAACGCCTGTGAATTCACTTTCAAACTGCCAGTACTTTCTGCGCACTTCGCGGAAATAAGCGGTGATTTCTTGTAGGGCGGCTAAATTTAAGCCTGTGTCATATTCAGTCCCCTGCAGTGCAGCAACCAAGCTTTCAGTTGTCGGGTGACTAGCACCTTCAGAGAAGGATGAGTTGCAAGTGTCGATAATGGTTGCGCCATTTTCAACGCCTTTTAGCATACACATACTTGCCAAGCCTGATGTAGCGTGGCTATGCAAGTGAATAGGGAGCTTAACTGCAGCACGAATAGCTTTGACTAATTCAGTCGTGCTTTGAGGAGTAAGTAAACCCGCCATGTCTTTAATGGCAATCGTGTCTGAACCCATAGATTCCAGTTGCTTTGCCATTTCAACAAAGTAATTGATGTCGTGCACAGGGCTTGTTGTATATGAAATCGTACCTTCCGCATGTTTACCATGCTTCTTAACGGCTTCAATAGATACACGTAAATTGCGAATATCGTTCATTGCGTCAAATACACGGAATACATCCACGCCAGAATCAGCAGATTGTTTAACGAAAGCTCGTACTACGTCGTCTGAGTAATGACGATAGCCAAGTAAGTTTTGGCCACGCAGTAACATTTGAATGCGGCTATTAGGTAGGGCGGCGCGAAGTTTCTTCAAACGCTCCCAAGGATCCTCTTTTAAGTAGCGAACACAGGTGTCAAATGTAGCGCCACCCCATGCTTCAAGAGACCAAAAACCAATGGCATCTAATTTTGAGCAAATTGGCAACATATCGTCAGTACGTAGACGTGTTGCGATGAGAGATTGATGACCATCCCTTAAAACTAATTCAGAAACATGAACTTGTGCCATATATTTAACTTATTTTATTTATTGGTTGATATGAATTAAATGCCTTCGTGAGCTGCAATTGCGGCAGAAATCGCTGCAGCAATCAACTCAGGAGGGAACGCAGTTGCGTAATTGTTTAGCTCAGGGTGTGATTCTACAAAGCTAGTATCAAATTCGCCACTTCTAAAATCAGGATGCTTCAAAATTTCTTGATAGTATGGGATGGTTGTTTTCACGCCATACACCAACATATCATTAAGTGCTCTGCGGCCACGCTCAATCACGCTATCCCAATCTAAAGCCCAAACAGTAAGCTTGGCGCACATGGAGTCGTAATACGGAGGGATAATATAGCCACTATAAATCGCAGCATCCATACGAACACCAGGGCCACCCGGCGCATAGTAACGCGTGATTTTACCAAAGCTTGGAAGAAAATCGTTTTTAGGATCTTCGGCGTTTATGCGGAATTCCATCGCAAAACCACGATACTTAACTTCATCTTGTTTGTATTGAAGTTCTTGGCCATCAGCAATGCGAATCTGCTCTTGGACAATATCAATGCCAGTAATTGTCTCTGTCACCGTATGCTCAACTTGCAAGCGCGTATTCATTTCCATGAAGTAGAAAGTGTTGTCAGAGTCTAGTAAGAACTCAACTGTGCCTGCATTCTCGTAGCCGACCGCTTTAGCTGCCTTAACGGCCAAATTACCAATATACTCACGTTGTGCATCACTTAATTGAGGTGATGGGGCAATTTCAATTAGTTTTTGGTTGCGACGCTGAATAGAGCAGTCACGTTCAAACAGGTGAATAACGTTACCGTGACTGTCACCAATAATTTGTACTTCAATATGGCGTGGGTTAACAACGCACTTTTCTAAGAAAACTTCAGGCTTGCCAAAAGCTTTGCTTGCTTCTGAAATCACTCGGTCATAATTGCCGAGCAATTCTTTCTCATCGTTACAACGGCGAATGCCTCGACCACCACCACCGTTAGTGGCCTTCAACATAACAGGGTAGCCAATCTTGGCCGCCAAAATACGGGCTTCTTCAAGATCAGCTAGGTTACCATCACTGCCGGGTGTGCAAGGAATGCCAGCAGCCACCATCGCATTACGCGCTTGAATTTTATCGCCCATTTGGCGAATCACGCTTGCATCAGGGCCGATAAACTTAATGCCGCGACGAGCACAAATTTCCGCCAACTCTGGATTTTCAGATAAAAAACCATAACCTGGATGAAGTGCGTCACAACCTGACGCAACAGCCAAATTAACAATATTATGTGCATTTAAATAGCCAACCACTGGATCTGAGCCAATGTTATAAGCTTCGTCTGCTTTTTTGACGTGCAATGCATGACGGTCTGCATCAGAGTAGATCGCAACGGACTTAATGCCCATTTCCGAACATGCTCTAACGATACGCACTGCAATTTCGCCGCGATTAGCGACTAGAATTTTTTTAATCACTACTGAACCTGAATGTTAAGAGTTTAAAGATGTTAAAAATAAACGGTTAAATCGGTTAGTTTTTTGACATAACCACAGCTTAATTATATCATGCGCGCCTTATGACTGCACAGCACATCATCAACAGCCTTGAATTTGCAAGAAAATCTCTAGAGATTCGTGATACAATCGCGCACTCGGATTTACAACGGGCCAAAGATTTGCTCACGCCAGAGACTGAAAGCCTTGACTGGCGCTTATCTGGTGAGATTTCTGCTGATAAAAAAGCTAGGCTACATTTAAGCCTAACAGGCAATGTAGCAGTGCCTTGTCAGCGATGTTTAGAGCCCATGATGATTGCTTTAAGTATTAGCTCTGAGTTTATCTTGGTAAAAGATGAATCCGAAATTCCTCCTGAAGAGGATGATGTTAAGGATCATGATTACTTGGTTGCTGAGGCAGAAATGGATGTGCTGCAATTGGTTGAAGATGAGATTTTGCTTGCTTTGCCTTATGCACCAAAACACGAAATTAAAGATTGCGCAGTAAAAGCAGAAGTTAATGAGCGTAAGGCTCCCAACCCTTTTGCAGTATTGCGAGATTTTAAAGTTGTAAAAAGTTAGTTTATATTTAGGAGTAAGAAATGGCTGTTCAACAAAACAAAAAATCACCATCTAAACGTGGTATGCATCGCTCACACGACTTTTTAACGAACCCAGCTTTGGCAGTTGAGCCAACAACTGGTGAAGTGCATTTACGTCACCACGTAAGCCCAAGCGGCTACTACCGTGGCCGTAAAGTATTACCGGCTAAAGGCGAGTAATTAGTGATTGAAGCGAGCATGAAATCTTCTTTTATGAGATTTCATCGCTTGTTTTAAGGTTTATTTTTAAAGCATGGATATCACCGTTGCTATCGATGCCATGGGTGGCGATCACGGCCCTCGTGTCACCATCCCGGCCGCATTAGCGCTGTTAAAGCAAGATAGCAATATTAAAGTCATCTTAGTTGGCCGCAGTGATGCGATTGAAGCTGAACTTCGCACTAACAAGGCAAAACCTAATTCCAGAATGCGCATTCATCACGCAAGTGAACTTGTGATGATGGATGAATCTCCTCAAAGCGCTCTCAAAAACAAAAAAGACTCATCAATGCGCGTCGCCATTAACATGGTTAAAGACGGCGAGGCTGATGCTTGCGTCAGCGCAGGCAATACTGGTGCCTTGATGGCCACAGCACGATTTGTCTTAAAAACTCTCCCAGGTATTGATAGGCCAGCCATTGCAGGTGTTTTGCCTAGCAAAATTGGCATGACCCACATGTTAGACCTTGGCGCTAATGCCGATTGCACCCCTGAACATTTGTTGCAGTTTGCGATTATGGGTTCAGTCTTAGTTTCTTGTGTTAGAAACAAGCCGAAACCAACAGTGGGGTTGCTGAACATAGGCTCTGAAGACATTAAAGGCAATGAAGTGGTCAAACAAACTGCTGAGTTGCTTAAAGCCAGTAATTTAAACTTCTACGGTAACGTGGAAGGTGATGACATCTATAAAGGCACAACAGACCTAGTCGTTTGTGATGGTTTTGTAGGCAATGTTGCACTCAAGACTTCCGAAGGTCTTGCAAACCTTATGGGTGGCTTTTTAAAAGAAGAGTTTAAAAGGAACCCAGTCACTAAGTTTATGGCCTTGATTTCCATGCCTGTGCTATCAGCATTCAGAAAACGCTTAGACCCTAGATGCTACAACGGCGCTAGCTTTTTAGGTTTGCGCGGCATTGTGGTAAAAAGCCACGGTGGCGCTGATGCTTTTGCCTTTAGACATGCCATTATTAAAGCGGTTGAAGAGGCTAGAAGTGGTGTTTTAGCCCACATCTCAGAACAGCTGGCGCTCGAACACGCGCAATCTGAAACACCTAATACAGCGACAAATTAACTTGCCATTCGGCATGTTTAAAAATATGATTCGCTGTCAAAACCAAACTTATTTGAAAGTTCTTGCATGAAGCATTCACGTATCGCGGGCACTGGCAGTTACTTGCCCGAAAGAATACTTACTAACGCAGAACTTGAGCGGACAATCGATACAACTGACGAGTGGATTTTTACTCGCACAGGCATCCGTGAGCGACACATCATCGCAGAAGGCCAATTCACAAGTGACATGGCTTTAGAAGCAGCGAAAAATGCGATTGAAGCTGCGAATATCGACATCCAATCTATCGACCTTATCGTTCTTGCAACAACGACGCCAGATCGAACATTCCCAAGCACCGCTTGTTTATTACAACAAAAATTAGGCATTATTAATTGCCCTGCGTTCGACTTGCAGGCTGTATGTAGCGGCTTCATTTACGCATTAGCGACAGCAGACAACTTTATTAAAGCTGGCGCAGCAAAATGTGCGCTTGTCGTTGGAGCTGACGCGATGTCACGTATTACCGACTGGACGGACAGAAGCAACTGCATCCTTTGGGGTGATGGTGCTGGCGCTGTGATTCTTCAAACGAGCGATGATCAAGGAATTTTATCTACTCACCTACATGCAAATGGAAATTACGCTGACATGCTAATGGTGCCTCAAGGCGTATCAAATCAAGAAGGTAGCAAGACTATCCTCATGGAAGGTAACGCCGTGTTCAAAATGGCAGTGAATACATTAGATGCTATTGTTGACGACACACTTGCTGCAAACGGTTTAGAAAAGTCAGACATTGACTGGCTGGTGCCACATCAAGCGAATATTCGCATCTTGCAATCAACTGCCAAGAAGCTTGGCATGAGCATGGACAGAGTAGTAACAACCGTTGATAAACACGGCAACACGTCGGCAGCATCCATCCCATTGGCGCTTGATGTTGCTGTCCGTGATGGACGTATTAAACGTGGCGAAACAATTTTGATGGAAGCCTTTGGTGGTGGTTTCACCTGGGGTTCTGTCTTGATGAAATATTAAGTTCATAAAGTATTAAGAGGCTTACATGAAATTTGCTTTTTTCTTTCCAGGTCAAGGTTCGCAATCCGTAGGCATGATGCAAGGTTTGGCTGACAGTCCCGATATTCGTCAAACATTCGACGAAGCATCGGATCTGCTTGGCCAAGACTTTTGGTCTATGGTTACAGAACCAAACGAAGCACTCAATCAAACCACTAATACTCAACCATTGATGCTCACAGCGGGCGTTGCCACATGGCGCGCCTGGCAGGCGCAATCATCCTTAGTCCCAACGCTAATGGCAGGGCACAGCTTAGGAGAATATACCGCGCTTGTCGCTGCCGGCGCTTTAACATTCAAAGACGCTTTGCCATTGGTGCGTTACCGCGCTGAAGTGATGCAAAATGCTGTTGCTGAAGGTGTTGGCGCAATGGCTGCTATTCTAGGCCTAGATGATGAAACAGTGCGTCAGGTATGTACTGAGGGAGCTCAAGGCGAGGTGTTGGAAGCTGTTAACTTAAACTCACCAGGCCAAGTAGTGATTGCGGGCAATAAAGCCGCGGTTGAACGCGGCATGGAGCTTGCAAAAGAAAAAGGTGCCAAACGCGCATTGGCCCTACCTGTAAGCGTTCCATCACATTGTGCATTGATGAAGCCAGCAGCAGAAGCTTTGGCTGTGTATCTGCAAAACGTTCAAATGACTGCAAGTAGCCTCCCAGTAATTCATAATGCTGACGTGCTTGCTTACAGCGATATTAATCAAATAAAAGACGCATTAGTGCGTCAATTGTATAGCCCAGTAAGATGGGTTGAGACTGTACAAAGTGCTTACAATCAAGGCATTACCAACTCAGCGGAGTGCGGTCCTGGTAAGGTGCTCGCTGGCCTTACAAAACGTATCGTTACTGAATTGCCTTGTTTGGCATTAACAAGTGCCGAAGCGCTGACTGAAGCTCAAACGCAATTCTCAGCATAAATAAAAGGGAGAACATTATGTTAGAAGGTCAAATTGCATTAGTCACTGGCGCTAGCCGTGGCATTGGTGCTGCAATTGCTCAAGAACTGGGCAAAAAAGGTGCTGTGGTTGTCGGTACAGCAACAACACAAAATGGTGCTGATGCAATTAGCGCAGCGTTAAAAGATGCTGGTATTAAAGGTTGCGGTCTAGCTCTTGATGTAAACGATAACGAACAAATTCAAGCAACTTTAAAAATAATCGCTGAGCAATTTGGGGACGTAAGTATTCTTGTAAACAATGCGGGCATCACTAAAGACACATTGCTAATGCGTATGGAAGATAGTGATTGGGATGCTGTCATTTCAACAAACTTAAGCTCTGTATTCCGTATGTCTAAAGCCGTTTTGCGCCCAATGATGAAGGCGAGAACAGGTCGCATCATTAGCATTTCATCTGTCGTTGGCCACATGGGCAATGCCGGTCAAACAAACTATGCAGCCGCTAAAGCAGGTATGTCAGGCTTTACAAAATCATTAGCGAGCGAAGTAGGCAGCCGTAACATTACAGTGAACTGTGTTGCACCAGGCTTTATTGATACAGATATGACGCGCTCATTACCAGATGAACACAAAGAAGCACTATTGAAGCACATACCGTTGGCAAAACTTGGTCAAGATAGCGATATTGCGGCGGCTGTAGCGTTTTTAGCATCGCCATCAGCAGGTTATATCACAGGCGAAACCTTGCATGTGAACGGCGGAATGTACATGGCATAATGCTATTAACAATTTAGTTTTTTGAATTCCTCACGCTTTTTGTTAGAATGTCGTGAGTTTAGTAGCAGTAAATTTAAATAATAAAAGGGGATTTAGATGTCTGACATCGAACAACGCGTTAAAAAAATTGTAATCGAACAACTTGGTGCTAATGAAGCAGATGTAAAAAATGCATCTTCATTCGTTGATGATTTGGGCGCTGACTCTCTAGATACAGTTGAATTGGTGATGGCTCTTGAAGAAGAGTTTGACTGCGAAATTCCTGATGAAGAAGCTGAAAAAATCACGACAGTACAACAAGCTATTGACTACGTCACAGCTAACCTTAAGTAATTAAACTTATCATTTTTTCTTGGAGTCGCTTTGTCCAAGCCAATTAACGCGTCTAAAAGACGCGTCGTCGTAACAGGTCTAGGGGTTGTATCACCAGTTGGTATCGGTGTGCAACCTGCTTGGTCTAATCTTATTGCTGGGAAATCTGGCATTACTAGAATCACTAAATTTGATCCTAGCAATTTCTCATCTCAAGTCGCAGGTGAAGTAAAAGATTTCGATGTGTCGCAATACCTTCCTGCCAAGGAAGCACGCCGTATGGATACCTTTATCCAATACGGTCTTGCGGCTGCGATTGAAGCAGTAAAAGACTCAGGTATTGAAGCGACTGAAGAAAATGCTGAGCGTATCGGCGTATCTATCGGCTCAGGCATTGGTGGACTTGGTTTAATTGAACAAACCAATGACACTTATGATGAAGGTGGTCCACGTAAAGTGTCTCCATTTTTCATTCCTGGCACGATTATCAATATGATTTCTGGCAACCTATCTATTATGTTCGGCTTTAAAGGCCCTAACGTATCGATAGTGACTGCTTGTACTACTGGGACGCACTCTATTGGCGATGCAGCCCGCATGATTGAATACGGCGATGCTGACGTCATGGTTGCTGGCGGAGCAGAAGCTGCTATCACTGAGCTTTCTGTTGCTGGTTTTGCTTCAGCGCGTGCTTTATCAAGCCGCAATGATGATCCAGCAACTGCAAGTCGCCCTTGGGATAAAGACCGTGATGGCTTTGTTATTGGCGAGGGCGCTGGCGTGATGGTACTTGAAGAGTATGAGTCAGCTAAAAAACGTGGTGCAAAAATCTATGCTGAGCTAATCGGCTATGGTATGAGCGCTGATGCATATCACATGACGGCACCAAACATGGACGGCCCACGTCGATCTATGCGCAATGCAATGAACAACGCCGGCGTAAATCCGGACCAAGTTCAATTTGTGAATGCGCACGGCACATCAACACCATTAGGTGACGCAAATGAAACCAATGCCATTAAAGCGGCTTTTGGTGACCATGCTAAGAATATCGTTGTGAACTCAACCAAGTCCATGACAGGTCATTTGTTGGGTGGCGCAGGTGGTTTAGAATCAGTATTTACAGTGCTATCTATTTACAACCAAGTCTCACCACCAACCATCAACATCTTCAATCAAGATCCAGAATGTGATTTGGATTTCTGTGCAAATACCGCACGTGATATGAAGATTGATGTAGCACTCAAAAATAACTTTGGTTTTGGTGGCACAAACGGTTCACTCGTATTCCGAAAGATTTAAGCGCGACACGAATCTTTCGGGATTTCAAAAACATGCTTTAGGCTGTTCTTAACATGAGAATGCACTAAAAGACGAACAATCTAAACAGCATGAATCTAGAAGCTCAATACAATCAATATTTAATCAATGGAAAGCCTTCAGCAGGGCTTTCTGTTAACGATCGTGGCCTTGCCTATGGGGATGGTGTGTTTCGCACCTTCCTTGTCAATAATGGCGTTCCGCATCATTGGGAATTACAGTATCAAAAACTCTCCCAAGATTGCCAAGCACTAGGGATCTCATGCCCCAATAATGACGTCTTAACATCAGATATAAAAACCCTGTTTAATGACGGATCGGACGCTGTCGCTAAAATCATTGTGACACGCGGCGAAAGTAGTCGTGGATATGCAGTGCCTGATGACATTCAAACCAGCCGATTCGTCATCAAGTCAGCCTTGCCAATTTACCCTTTAAACAACCAAACGCAAGGCGTAAAGCTTCATCTTTGTGAACTAAAACTAGGCCTACAGCCAAAATTCGCTGGAGTTAAGCATCTTAATCGCTTAGAAAATGTATTGGCACGCATGGAGTGGAAAGATGCAAGCATTGCTGATGGCTTGCTATTGGACAGCAACGACAATGTCATTGAATGCACAATGAGCAATATTTTCGCAAGATATGGCAACGAGCTTATTACACCATCACTAGAAGAATGCGGTGTTGCTGGAATTGCAAGAGCTCGTATTATTGAAAATACCAAGCGTTTTAATCTAGATATAAAGATTGAAGCGTTAAAACTCAACAAGCTCATGCAGGCAGATGAAATTATCATTTGCAACAGTTTGTTTGGGGCATGGCAAGTAGTGAGCTTTAACGGCAAGCATTGGGCTAAACAAGTTCTAGATGCACAATTGCGTAAAATGCTAATGAACTAAGATGCGATTGATTATAAAAATTATCAGAATAAGTTTGCTGTGCACTGGACTAGCGATCGCATGGCTGATTTATTTCGCCAACTCAGGTATTCAACTTAAAACGGAGACTGAAAGCTTTGATATCGAAGCCGGAAGTCGCTTTAGAGGCGTCACACATCAACTTTTTCAGCAAAGTATCATACAAGACCCTGTAAGCTTTGAAGTGCTTGCGAGAGGACTTGGAGTTGCTTCCGATGTCAAAGCTGGCATATATGAGCTTAAAAGCGGTATTACGCCACTAGAATTGTTGGGCATGATAACGTCGGGCTCAACATCGCAAGCAAGCATCACTTTTATTGAAGGCTGGACTTTTGCGCAAATGCGAGAAGAGTTGAACGCCTCAGAAAAAGTTAAGCATATGACCATGAGTGAAACTGACCAGCAAATCCTTAAGGAAATTGGTGCTACGGAAGCTATGCCTGAAGGACTATTCTTTCCAGACACCTATTTTTTCACCCCCAACACTAGCGACAGAGATGTTCTTAAGCGCGCTTACTCAACAATGCAAAGTAAAGTAAAAAATGCTTGGGCAACAAAAGCGAATGGCTTGCCTTACCATACGCCTTATGAAGCGCTGATTATGGCTTCTATTGTAGAAAAAGAAACAGGCAGAGCTGCTGAGCGCCCACAAATCGCTGGTGTGTTTATCAATCGCTTAAAAATAGGCATGCGACTCCAAACTGATCCAACAGTGATTTATGGTATGGGCGAGCATTTTGATGGCAATATCCACAAAAAAGATTTGTTAAGCGATACTGCTTATAACACCTATACTCGAGATGGTTTACCGCCAACCCCCATCGCAATGCCGGGCCTAGGCGCAATCAACGCTGCATTGCATCCAGCGCAAACTAAAGCACTTTATTTTGTAGGGAAGGGCGATGGTACCCATCACTTTTCTGCAAGCCTGGCGGAGCACAACAATGCTGTTATTAAGTATCAATTAGGTGGAAATCGTGCGCGGTAAATTTATTACATTAGAAGGGATGGATGGCGCTGGAAAAAGCACCCACATTCCAGATATTATCAAGCTACTTGAAGGCAAAGGCGTTGAAGTCATTTCAACTCGCGAACCAGGTGGCACGGTGCTAGGGGAACAATTAAGAACATTGCTCTTGAATGAGCCTATGCACCCAGAAACCGAAACCTTATTGATGTTTGCGGCACGAAGAGAACATATCGCCCAAATCATTGAGCCTGCATTATCTCGAGGGGCATGGGTGCTTTCAGACCGATTCACTGATGCCACGTATGCTTATCAAAGTGGCGGCAGAGGCGTTTTAGCAAACAAAGTGATTAAATTAGAGGCTTGGGTACAAGGCGGCTTACAACCTGATTTGACACTGCTATTTGATGTGCCTGTGGAAGTCAGCGTAGCACGCTTAGCCAGCGCTAGAACACCTGATAAATTTGAGCGAGAATCCGCTGATTTTTTTACAAAAATCCGCAACGCCTATCTGGATAGAGCACGAAACAACCCTAATCGCTTCTGCATTATCAATTCAAATCAAACCTTAGAAGATGTTAAAGTTGAAGTGAAGAATGTAATTTCAAGCTTATGATAGTTAAGAAAAATTATCCCTGGCAACTATCTATCTGGCAACGCTTAATGTCGGACAAAAAGCGCTTACCTCATGCATTATTACTTCGCGGCCAAAGTGGCATAGGCAAGCTAGACTTTGCCATCTCGCTTTCACAAGCTTTGCTATGCGAGCAAGTAAATTCGACGCATCAAGCCTGCGGCGTATGCCCAAGTTGCGGGTGGTTTGAACAAGACAACCATCCTGATTTTCGTCTCATTTCACCTGAGCAAGATGCTAGCAAAGATGACGAAAACAGCACTAAAAGCACTAAAAAAAGAACGCAAATTGTAATTGAGCAAATAAGAGGTTTAAGTGACTTCTTGAGCCTTTCAAGTCACAAGAGCGACGGTCTGCGTATTGTGGCAATCCACCCTGCAGAAGGTCTCAATGCTGCCGCGGCAAATGCATTATTGAAAATGCTTGAGGAGCCGCCTCCGAACGTGGTCTTTATATTGGTTGCCCATCAAGCGCACAAAATCCTGCCGACTATTATGAGTCGCTGCCAAAAGATAGATATGCCTGTGCCATCCACTGAAGATGCTCTTGCTTGGATGAAGCAAGAGGGCATCCAATCTGCGGAAGTATTGTTGAACTATGCTGGCGGCTCACCTTTAATGGCCACAGACGAAGCAGAAGAGGGCGCACTTGCCTCTATTGAAATCTGCAAACTATTATCGTCTGGTGCTAAATCAGACGTATTTCAACTGGCCACAGCATGTTTAGCACTTGGAATGGAAAATGCTGTAAGCGCCTTACAAAAATGGTCATATGACCTTCTTCTTTGTCATTTCACGCAAAAAGTGAGATATCATCAAAGCCATGAGGACGTGGTTAAAAAGCTGATTCAGCGACTCAATTTGTCAGCACTGTTAGATTTTCAAAAGATGCTTGGTGATGCCAAAAAAAGTGCAAATCATCCATTAAATAATGAGTTGCAATTAGAGCGCCTGTTTTTACATTACACACAGATATTCAAATGAACATTGCCCCATGTTAGTTGATTCGCATTGCCACTTAAACTTCCCTGAGCTCGCTGCCAATATTGATGCAGTTCGCAGCACCATGACTGAAAATGGAGTAGGGCACGCGCTTTGCATCTCCGTCACCTTAAAAGATTTTCCGCAGGTTTTAGCGCTTGCTGACAAATATCCAAACTTCTTTGCATCAGTGGGCGTCCATCCTGATTATGAAAGCGAACCACCTTTCACTAGCGAAACCTTAGTGGATCTCGCGCGACACCCGAAAGTGATTGCCATAGGCGAAACTGGCCTTGATTATTTTAGGCTGACTGGTGACTTGGAATGGCAAAGAGAGCGCTTTCGCAAGCATATCCACGCGGCTATCAAATCTAACTTGCCTTTAGTTATCCATACCCGCTCATCAGCAGAAGATACTTTGCGCATCATGCAAGAGGAAAATGCTCGTGAAATAGGCGGGGTGATGCATTGCTTTACGGAAACACTAGATGTGGCGATGCGCGCTATTGAGATGGGCTTTTATATTTCATTCTCTGGCATTGTGACCTTCAAAAATGCAACAGCATTGAAAGAGGTTGCGCAGCACGTAGCATTAGATCGCATTTTGGTTGAAACAGACTCACCATATCTCGCGCCTATTCCATTTAGAGGCAAAACTAACCAGCCTGCCTATGTAAAACATGTAGCAGAGGAAGTGGCTAGACTAAGAAATATTCCGCTTGAAGAACTAACTGAAGCAAGCACAAGAAATTTCTTCACCTTATTCAAAAGAGCTGTTCCATGCAGCTAACAATGCTGGGCGTAGGCTCTAGCGCGGGAACTCCAGTAGTAGGGTGTCAATGCGCAACCTGCCTGTCAGACAACCCTAAAAACAAACGCCTACGATGTTCTGCGGCGATTAACACAGATAATGGCGAAGTTATACTAGTAGATACAGGGCCTGATTTGCGTGCTCAAGCCCTCAGGGCAGGCTTAAATCGTGCTGATGCTGTTCTTTACACCCACACCCATGCCGACCATTTGCACGGTATTGATGATTTGCGCGCTTTTTGCCAGGTTCAGAAAAAACAGATTCCCTTGTATGGTAAACCTGATGCAATGCAACATATTCAAGCTAAGTTTGGATATGCCATCCGTGAGGCAGGCGACTTTTGGGATTTACCTGTATTGAGCCTTAATCCTATTACTGACCCATTTGAAGTGCTTGGGATTAAGATTACGCCTATCCCAGTGAGGCACGGCCATAGCGATATATTGGGTTACCGTATAGGCAATCTGGCGTATTTAACTGATGTATCTGATATTCCAGAGACTTCACTAGCCTTGTTACATGGACTTGAAGTTCTCATGTTAGATTGTCTTCGATATCAACCGCATTACACGCATATTAACGTGGAACAAAGCATCGCTTATGCGGGTCTTATCAACGCACAAAATAGTTACTTCATCCATATGACACATGATTTAGAGTACGAGAAGCTTAGCGCAGAGCTTCCTGATGATATGTATGTGGCATACGATGGATTAAAATTAAATTTTTAACCTTATCTGTAATAAAATAGCGCCTTAGCATTTGTTAGAACAACTATAGGAATCACCATGACACTGACCAAAAAATCATTTCTAGCATGCGTATTGTTCGCATTCGTGAGCATTAATGCATACGCAGCCAAAACAACTTACACAGAAGATGACTTCTTGCGTAGCTTTAGCGGGAAATCTAATAAGATTGTTTTAGAGAAACTAGGCAATCCAGATAAAAAAGAACAATCAGTAAAACCGACTGGCGCGAACACAATGTTGGCTGGGAAAGGTCAAGAATCATCAAAGCCAGTAAATGTTGAGATGTGGTATTACAATGGCCGCGTTAATTACGCACCAAACAAAACATACAAATTCACAGAGCTTACATTTGTGAACGGTCGTTGTATGAATATTGCGTTCTTCAACAACAAGTAATCATAGAAGCAGCGCAGCAGAGCACCAATAGATAAAGGGGCTAGCGAGTATCGCTGGCCTTTTTAATATTCCATTTACTTCGCATAATGTATATTATGTTAAATTATATATAAAGTCGTTATGCGGCCGTTCAATGAATTGCGATAATAGATGTATCACCCCATCCGAGTTGATAGGATCCGCCCTCTAAACTTGTACGCAATACGAAGCGCTATAAGCGAAAAAAACACAGCACCGTATAGCAGAGGCTCGGTCATATCTTTTTTTACCAGCCAGAGAAAATGTAAAACCGCCAACAGTCCTATCAGATAAACCAATTGGTGTAATCGTTTCCAACGGCCACCTAAACGCTTCATCATGGCTTGCGTCGATGTCATCGCCAATGGCACGGTCATCATAAACGCCGTAAAACCGACCAACAAATAAGGATGCTTGATAATGTCCTTACCTATTTCCTCAAAATCGAACCAGTGATCTAAAACAAGATACGTCACAATATGCAAGCACGTATAAAAAAACATGGTAAGGCCAAGCATGCGCCTAAGCTGAGCGAATGCGTTAATGCCTGAGTGTTGCCGGATTGGTGTCATCGCAAGGGTTATCAACAATAAGATCAAAGCCCACAAACCTGTGGAACGCTCTATAAATTCAATAGGATTCGCGCCTAAGTTATTATTTATGCCTAGATAAATTAAACGAAACGAAGGCATAAGGCTAATAAATAAAATCAGTTTTTTATTATTTATAATCAATGAATTAATTGTAATTTTAAGCATGGTACTTTAGAAGTTTTTATTTAAATCCATGCCCGTGTAAAGCTGCGCCACTTGCTCTGCATAACCATTAAAAATTTGCGTTTTAATGCGCGGCGTAAATAAGCCACCGCCAATTCTTCGCTCCGAAGACTGCGTCCAACGCGGGTGATCTACAGTAGGATTTACATTGGCATAAAAGCCATATTCATTTGGCCCAGCCTTCATCCATGATGTTTTTGGCATAGTTTCAGTAAATCGTATCTTTACAATGGCTTTAGCGCCTTTAAATCCATATTTCCAAGGCACTACAAGCCGCATCGGCGCCCCATTCTGATTTGGCAACACTTCGCCATATAAGCCTACAGCAATCATTGTCAAGGGATTCATCGCTTCATCCATACGCAAACCCTCAACATAGGGCCAATCCAAGGCATGAATGCGCTGTCCTGGCATTATTAGGTCATCAGAAAGGGATATAAATTCAACATATTTTGCATTTGCGGTAGGCTCTGCCCATTGAATAAGTTTGGCTAGAGGAAATCCTATCCACGGAATTACCATAGACCACCCCTCTACACAGCGCATTCTGTAGATACGTTCCTCCAGAGGTGCTAGCTTAAAAATATCTTCTATACCAATTTGTTTATTCTTTTTAACCGCCCCTTCAATTGAGACAGCCCAAGGCGATGGCTTAAATAGACGCGACTCGATAGATGGATCAGTTTTACTGGTCCCAAACTCGTAATAATTGTTGTAATTAGTAATATCGTCATATGGGGTTAATTTCTCTTCCGCACCATATTTAGATTTTGCGTAAGAATTGATTTTTTGTCTGCCTGATGCAGCATTGGCAGTACTGCTAACAAGCCCTGTGAAAATGCCGCTTGCAGTCAACAATGAAGCCCCCGCTGCTTTTATCAAGTTTCGGCGGTTTTCGAAATTCTCTTTTGAGGTGATTTCCGAAGGAATGACGTCTGATTTTTTATGTATCAACATGGAGAGGCCCTTTTCAATGCTTAACGATTAGTCGTCACAACTCCACAAAAATTACACCGTCTTACATATTTATTTCAGTTATTACTTATCGAGCTGTTTTAATGCGGCTGAAATCGTTTCGGAAAGCATTGCATCCCCTACTTCTTTATTAAGCTTCTGGGCTGATTCCAGTAGCTTTTTGGCGTCATTGCTTTGATGACTCGCCATTTTAACTTTAGCTAAATACAAATCACTTTTCACTTCCCAATACGCGCCACCGTTATCAACAGCAAGCTTCAGTATCTTATTGATCGACTTTTCAGCCTGATCAAGCTCACCAGCATCCATATAAATTCGGCCTAGCTCAAGTCCTGCATTGGCTTGCGCATCTAGATCACCGTAATGTGTGTAAGCAAGCGTCGCCTTAAGTTGATATTCAATTGCTTGATTTTGCTTTTGCTGTTGATTGTAGATGCTAGCAATGCGCTCAAAAGCATCAGCACGCTCATTGTCGTTTAGCGCTAGCTTCAAACCTGCTTGATAGCTGGTGATTGCCTCATCAAATTTCTTGTTAAGCGCCTGAACTTCACCTACCAAGTTACAAGTGATGCGCTCAAAGCTCTTATTCTTTTGGGCTTTTGCGATGTCCATAGACTGCTGATAGCTTGCAACTGCCTCATTGAATTGTTGGTTGCCTTTATAAGCATTACCAAGCATGGCAAGCGACATCATATGATCATTGGGTGAATTAGACAGTTGTTCCACAGTTGTTAGCGTCGGGACCGCGTCAGCAAATTGATTAAGTGCCATTTGAGCTCGGGCTTTGCATAAAACCACTTCGCGATTTTTCTGGTTCTTCTTTAATAATTGTCCAGCAGAGTCTAAAGCTTTTTCTGGTGTTCCATTTTTTACCAATTGATTACAATCAGCTATTTTTTTATTAAGCTCAGCGTCATCCGCAAACGTTAGGGTGCTAAACAAGGCTGAAAATAAAAAACTAAGGCATAGAAAACTAATAGATAAAAAACGCATTCACTTTACCCTTAAAAATTAAACAATTCACTGTCAGACAACATCTTTAACAAATCAGTTTCATCAATCACGCCCACCCCAAGCTCTTGAGCCTTGGTAAGCTTACTACCAGCATCAGCGCCAGCAACAACGAAATCCGTCTTTTTGGACACACTGCCACTTACTTTGCCACCTACATTCTCAATCAAGGCTTTGGCATCTTCGCGCTCTAATGTTGGTAATGTGCCCGTAAGCACAAAGGTCTTTCCTGTAAAAATTCCTGTAGCGTTGGATTTTGCCGCCACCGCATCCCAATGGATGCCTGCTCCGCCTAACTCTATAGGACTAATAAGGCTATTAATGATTTCTCGGTTATGAGCTTCTGAAAAAAAGTTAACAATGGATTCCGCCACGATTGGTCCCACATCAGGCACTTGTTGCAATTGCTCAATATTCGCATCTTGAATGGCTTCAACATTACCAAAATAGCGTGCCAAGTCTTTTGCTGTTGCCTCGCCTACGTTCCGTATACCCAAGGCATAAATAAAACGTGCAAGCGTCGTCTTTTTGCTTTTCTCTAGGGCATCTATGATATTTTGCGCCGACTTTTCCGCCATGCGATCTAAATTGGTGAGCGCATGGAAATCTAAACGATAAATATCAGCAAGATTGTTTGCCAAATTACTATCGACGAGCTGCTCGACTAATTTATCGCCAAACCCCTCTATATCCATCGCTTTACGTGAGGCAAAATGAATCATGGCCTGCTTACGCTGTGCCGCGCAGAATATGCCACCTGTGCAACGCGCCACCGCTTCGTCTTCTTGTTTTTTGATATGTGAGCCACACACAGGGCACTCTGTTGGCATAGTAAATAGCAATGCGTTAGATGGGCGCTTTTCCAAGACTACGCCAACCACTTCTGGAATCACATCCCCTGCTCTTCTAATGCTAACGGTGTCGCCAATACGCACATCCTTGCGACGCATCTCATCTTCATTATGCAGCGTTGCATTGGTAACGGTTACACCGCCTACAAAAACAGGCTTGAGCCTTGCGACTGGGGTGATTGCACCAGTGCGTCCAACTTGCACATCAATCCCTTCAACAATGGTTAGCGCTTCTTCTGCTGGGAATTTATGTGCAATTGCCCAGCGTGGCGCCCTAGAAACAAAGCCTAACTCTGCTTGCTGCGCTAATGAGTTGACTTTATAAACAACGCCATCAATATCAAATGGCAAGCTAGCGCGTTGAGCACCAACTTTTTCATAAAAACCTAACAAACCTTCAGCGCCCTTTACTACCGCTCGTAAATTACTCACTGGCAAACGTAAGCTTTCTAAATAATTCATGCAGGCGCTCTGCGTGTTTAACTCTGGCACACCGTGATTAGCCCCTAGCCCATACGCAAAAAACGATAACGGACGTGTTGCTGTGATATTTGGATCTAGCTGTCTGAGACTTCCAGCCGCCGCATTGCGGGGATTAGCGAACACTTTATCGCCACGCGATTCTTGTTGTTGATTAAGCACATCAAAATCAGCTTTAAACATCAACACCTCCCCACGCACCTCAAGAAGCTTAGGTGGCTTTTGGATATTCAATCGCTGGGGAATGCTACGGATTGTTTTGAGATTGTGCGTCACATCTTCACCGGTATAGCCATCACCACGTGTCGCACCTTGAGTAAAGATTCCATTTTCATAAGTGAGCGTAATGGCAAGGCCATCAAACTTAGGCTCCACAGCATATTCAACTTGGTTTAAGCCTAAACCTTCTCGAACACGCTTATCAAAGGCATTTAGCTCATCATCACCAAATGCATTATTAAGAGAAAGCATGGCAACACGATGGGTGATGCTGCTGAAAGCCCTTACTGGCGAACCACCAACTCGCTGCGTTGGTGAATCAGGCGTGACTAAATTTGGATGTTTAGCTTCTAGCGCTTGAAGCTCTCGGAATAGGCCGTCATATTCATTATCGCTAACGGTGGGTGCATCTTGCACGTAGTATTGGAAATCGTACAAGCGAATCAAATCGCGGATCTGAGAAATTCTAGCCTCATCCGTAGGCTGGGAAATTAATGACTCCTCGCCGAAAAGTCCAGCCTGCAAAGGGGATTGTTGATCTTGAGACATACTAAAAAACTACACAAATAAACGAAGTGCAACCGGACTGCCTGGCGGAATGCCTTTAACCGTCATCTGTACTTGTATCAATCTTAACTGTTGCCTGATTTTTTCAATTTTAGCGTCGCTTAATTCACGCTGATGGTCGTCTACAAGCGTTGCAGACAATGAATGCGCCATGCTTTTCGCCATCAACACCATGCTATTAAAGGTTTCCGTGCAGCTTTCTGTCAACGCAATTTCCATTTGGAAGGTCACGCCTTTAAGTGCAACTGATTTCAGCATATCAGAGCCGAATGGATTATTTTCCATATTAATTACTTTGAAGGCCGACTGGCCATTCTTAGATTTTGCATAAAAAGCACCATCGTCCTTTAATGCCAACCCATTAGCCTCTGCAAGCCCTTTGAATTTTGTACCTGTAAATCGTCCAGCAGCCCCATTAAGGATATGGAAGCCAATCGTTTTATCAACTTCCAAGCAGAATGTATCTAAGGCTTGAGCGAAATCTAAAGGCTCCTGCGTGCCTATCCATTCAACTTGCGCACTAAGTTCATAGGCGATTTCAGTCACCATTTCTTGAAATCGATTTAAAGTATCGGCAGAAACTGCACCCGCCCTATCAGCCAATTGAAGACTGTAAGACGCTTTAGTGAACTCGACTGCTTCCTGCTCAAGGGTTAGCGGATGCCAAACTTGTGATGAATCTAATCCGTAAGCATAAATAGGTTTATCTAGATTAACTAATCCAATTAAAAACTGCCTCAAACGTTTGCCATTCGCTGGTGTCGGCAAAAAGAATAAAGCCGTTAAGTCCACATCCTTATTCACTGATTCTGGCAATCCATTGTTATGAACAGGAGTTTCAACCACAGGCTCAGCATGTACTTCAATATCTGCATGAACTTCCTCAACAACAACATCAGGCGCTTCTTCAATCACTACTGATTCGTGTTCAAAATCACCCAAATCAATCTTAAATTCAACCTCATCAGGCAGCCTCACATCATCAGTATCATATCGATCCACAACATCCTTGATCTTTGTGGACGGCTCGATTAACACGGCTGTTTCTTCAAATACATCATCAGCAAAATCATTCATCAAAAGGTCACTTGGTGAAGCTGAAAACTGCTTTTCAGTCACTTTGCGCATTTTGCGTTCTTGCCACCAATTAAATAGGATGACCAAAACGATAAGCCCTAAACCCATCGCCAAAAGTGAAATTGTTAAGTCATTTAGTTTATTCAATTAATATTCCCATTCACTTCAACTGCAAAGCTCTTATATAAATAACTCAGGATGTAAACAACTCATGGTTCATCTGCATAGCGGCTTCCATGTCCACCTCTACCACACGCGAAACACCTGATTCTTGCATGGTAACGCCTACCAATTGCTGTGCCATTTCCATGGTAATTTTATTATGACTCACGAACAAAAATTGTGTTCGCTCAGACATTTTTTTGACCATCGCACAGAATCGATCTGTATTGCTATCATCTAGTGGCGCATCCACCTCGTCCATTAAGCAGAATGGGGCTGGATTGAGCTTAAATAATGCAAAAACCAAAGCCAATGCTGTTAGCGCCTTTTCACCACCTGAAAGTAAATGAATGGTACTGTTCTTTTTGCCAGGGGGCTGAGCAAAAACCTGCATGCCTGTATCTAAGATCTCGTACCCTAAAAGTTCGAGCCTCGCTTGTCCGCCTGCGAATAAGTCTCTAAACAGCTCACTAAAGTGGCGATTAGCCTCATCAAAAGTATGTTGCAATCGCGTACGTGTTTCTTTATCAATTCGGCGTATAGCATCCTCAAGCGTATTAATCGCTTCCTCAAGATCTGCTGCCTGACTATCTAGGTAGGTTTTACGCTCACGCTCGCTATTAAGTTCCTGAATAGCAGCCAAGTTAACAGGGCCTAGACCCTCTACTTCACCGGCAAATCTTTGAACGCGCGCTTCAAAGTCTGAAATTTTTGCGCTAAAGCTTAACTCGTGCGCCAAAGCAGCCTCTTCAATCCCTACATTGAGCAACTCAGTTTGGCACTGCTCAAAATGAAGGCGAGCTTGCTGCTCTTGTAATCGTGCCTGCTCTAGTTTATCTCTTAGGGGATGCAAAACCTGTTCATTTTGCATTCTGTTACGTTCGTTAGCTTGCAATTCATTTTCTGCGCCAGCCATTGCATCACGGGCTGCCGCAAGTGCTGCTTCACGGACTTGCTTCAAGTTAATGGCAGTTTCAAGATTAGCTTTCAAACCCTCCATCTTCGCAGCGTCCAAAAGGGCTTCTGCTTCTTTTTTCTTGTTAGCTAAAGCAAGCTTCTCATCAGCAAGGGAGTTTATTTTGCTATTTAATTCATTAATATTATTTGATATTAACTTGTTGTTAAATATCTTTTCCTGTACCAATTTCTCAGCGTTCTGCAAATCGTTTCGAGACTGATTCAATGCTAATTCTGCACGCTGTCTTGCGCTAAATGTTTGTTCACGTCTAGTTTGTAACTCAGCAAGTGATCCACTTGTGGATGTAAGCGTGCTTTGCTTTGTTTTTTGCTCATTCTTTAAACTAACCAAGCGCTGTTGGAGCTGACTTAAGTCAGCCTCAATCGCATTATGTCTATCAATGACGTGTTTGCGTTGCTGTGTGAGTCTCTGTAAATCAATATTCAGGGCATGCTGACTTTGAGTTAGCTTACTTAATGCTTGTTGTTGCTCCGTATTTTCAAACCTTGTTTGCTGTAAAGCCTGTTCATGTAAAGAGAGCGCATCCAAACCCGCTATGATTTTCGCTTGAAATTCTGGTTGCTGCTTGTTAAGTAAATCAAGTTCACGTTGGCGCTCTAAAACACCGTGCATCGCTGACTGCGCAGCATAAATAGACAAACTATGGCGCGAATAGACATCACCTTTTGCATTGACTAAACATTCGTGAGATTTCAGTTTTTGACGTGCACCTTCTGGATTTTCGCCAGCCTCAAGCAAATAAACGCCGTCTAACCAAGCGTCTAGGAGCCCTGCTACCCGATTATCTCTTACCTCAACAACACTTCGCATCGCCGCCCATGACTGCTTGCTTGATGGACTTGTGCTAGCCTCAACAGCTTCTGCTATGACCAAAGCAGATGGTGGACGTTCATCAGGTGTCAGCTTACCAACAGTTGCGTTAATTAACGCATTTAAGCGCGAACCCAATACCGCCTCAATGGCTACTTCCCAGCCCTTTTTAATTTCAACTTGCTGCCAAATACGCGGAGAGCCATTTAAATGATTGTTACTTAACCAGGCATCTAACTTGACCTCATGCCCTAATGATTGCTGAATCTTATTCAGCGAAGCAATTTGAGCATCAATTTGCGCCAATGACCGCTCTTGTGCCAACTGCTGTTCACGCAAGGATTTGAGGGCTTCTACTTGTGACAGCTCTATTGCTTTTAACTTAACTAAATCTAAATTGAGTTTTTCACTTTCAGCCTGGAATGCTGCCAACTGATTTTGTTTATCCTTTAACTCTTCCTCATTGGGCAATGAAAGACTAGCTTGCTCTGCCATCAGCCTTTCGAGACGTTGCGATGTTTCAGCGACTGAACGATTTAAATGCTCTATGTTGGTCGACTCTAAGCGAATATTTTGCTCAGCTTCACTTAATGTGCGTTGCGCTTCGGCGTGCGCTTTTTGTGATGCTACATATGCACGCTCTGCCTCAGGAAAAGCGGCCTGGAAAAGCGACAAGGCTTCGGTTGATTTCAACACTTGCGCTTCAGCGTCTTTAGCCTCGGCCATCAACTGCTCCAACTGAGCTTCAATGTCACTTTGGAGATTGTCTGATTTAAGTGTTTGCTCAACAGTTTGTTCAAGCTGAAGATTAAGCCTGTCACGGGCCTCTTGTGTATGTTTTACCTGCGTTTCTAAATTAGAAACATCAGCGTTGGTTTCATAATATTGTGTCTGAGCAAGCTGGACAGCCTCTGTACTTGCATAATGTTGTTGGCGCAGACTCTCCAGGAGGCTTTCAGTTTTACGAAGCGAAGCCATTTGACCTTCAAGATCGTTTACCAACTTTTCAACTGCACGCTGGGTCTTGTCCCAAGCAGTGCTAGCATCGCGCTTTCTTAATAGCCAAAGCTGACCTAGTGTGTGTTTAAGAGTTTTTTGTAATTGGTGATACTGCTCTGTAACGATAGCTTGTGACTCTAGGCGTGTAATTTGCTTATCCATCTCAATTCGAATGTCTTCAACGCGAGTGAGATTTTCTCGTGTATCTCGTAAGCGAAGCTCAGTTTCACGCCTTCGCTCTTTATACTTAGAGATGCCTGCAGCCTCCTCTAAAAATACGCGAAGCTCTTCAGGCTTTGCTTCAACAATTCGTGAAATCGTGTTTTGGCCAATAATTGCATACGCCCTACCCCCTAGACCTGTACCTAAAAACAGGTCAGCGACATCTCGGCGTCGTACCGCAGTATTATTAATGAAGTAAGAGGATCCTTTATCGCGCTCAATGACGCGTTTAACAGCGATTTCAGCATACTGCGACCATGCACCAGCGGCATGTCCAAGACTGTTATCAAAAACAAGCTCTACACTTGCTCTTGAGATGGGTTTGCGATTAGCTGAGCCATTAAAAATAACAGCATCCATTGAATCTCCACGTAACTCTTTGGCACTTGATTCTCCTAGTACCCAGCGGACAGACTCCATTACGTTAGATTTACCACAACCATTAGGCCCAACAACGCCTACACGTTGACCGTGAAGATGCAAAGTCGTTGGGTCAACAAACGATTTGAAGCCGGCAAGTTTAAGATGGGTTAAACGCAAAATTAGGATTATTTTTAAGTAAGCTTTGTTAATCAGTATAATAACGTTTTTTCACGCTAAAAGCCCGATTTCTAACATGATAAACACGCAATCATTAGGCGGAAAGCCAACTGCACAACCAACTAAAGATTTGGAAACGTTCGAAAATCCAAATCCTAAACGTGATTTCCACATCCACATGGAAATTCCAGAGTTCACTTGCTTATGCCCAAAAACAGGTCAGCCTGATTTTGCAGTGCTCTATCTTGATTACATCCCAGATCAACTATGTGTTGAATTAAAGAGCCTTAAGCTTTACACATGGTCATTCCGCGACGAAGGCTGCTTCCACGAAGCGGTGACTAACCGCATTTTGGATGATTTAGTGGCAGCAACAAACCCTAAATTCATGCGCCTAACAGCTAAATTCTTCGTTCGTGGTGGCATCTTTACCAATGTAGTTGCAGAACATCGCAAAGCTGGATGGCAACCTCAACCGCGTGTGGATTTAACGCAATTTGAGACAAACTCAAACGTTCGAGGCTAAAAACCAAGAAAGTCAGCGGAAAAAGACGAAATACGTTGACAAGCAAGTCCGGCCTCATTAATATGGCGCCTCTTTTCGCGGGTCTTGAAGTTTAAGGTTTGTCGGGGGTATAGCTCAGCTGGGAGAGCGCTTGCATGGCATGCAAGAGGTCAGCGGTTCGATCCCGCTTACCTCCACCAAAAAGACCTCGGCAGTAAAAAAAGAAACAGAATTTTTGCTAATTTAGACTTTAAGTTAGTAGTGTTTTTAAGTATAATTTTGACCTCTATGTCCCCATCGTCTAGAGGCCTAGGACACCTCCCTTTCACGGAGGCGACCGGGGTTCGAATCCCCGTGGGGACGCCACACAAGAAAAAGCCGCTATCGATTGATAGCGGCTTTTTTGTTACCCAAATACTAAGTTAAAAGTAATTTTGATCCGGCAATCAAAAGCACTAAAGCCAATGCCTTTTTAATCGCGCTCGCAGAGTAAAACTTAATCCCTAGCGTCGTACCAATCACCGCGCCAACCATGGTTGCGATAACAAACAATGGCAATTGCGGCGGAAGATTTTGCACTGAGGTGTAATTGCCAGCCAATCCAAAGATTGAGTTTAACAAGATAAATGTCGCAGCAATGCCAGACGTTTTTCTTGTGCTGCTCCAACCTAAAAACAAAATGAGCGGTGAGAGAAATATGCCACCGCCAGTGCCTGTTAAGCCAGCCAAAAAGCCAATAGCTGCGCCAGATGCAACAGCCAATAGGAATTTAGGTTGATGGACGTTCGAGTCAATACGCTCACTTGTTTTTGTTAATAAGCTAATAGCTGAAACAATCAAAATGACGCCAACAATTGCCTTGTAAACATGGTTAGGCGCGTTGATATATCCACCTAAAAAAGCAAAGGGAATGGCGCCAATTGCAATCGGCATTAGCACTTTTAAATCAAAAAAGCCTTTTTTGATAAAGCGCCAACTCGTGAAACTAGCGATGCAAATATTGAGCACTAAAGCCGTTGGCTTAATAACTGGGCTTGATAGGCCAAACAAAGTGAGGATGGCGATGTATACGGATGCACCAGCATGTCCAACTGATGTGTACAAAATGGCACCAAGCATCAAGCAAAGGCTAATCACGAGATCCATGGTTTCGAAGTGCATATAAAACTCACATAAAAGATAATAAGACGCTAGTCTAGCGTTTAAGCTTATACACCAACAAGTGGTCGCCTTGCTTATACCCAAAAATCGAACTGCCACCTGCCGCTACAGCAACGTATTGTTCGCTATCGATTTGGTAGGTGATTGGCGGCGCATTAACACCAAAATCATTACTTCCTTGCCATAGCAGTTTGCCATTGCTTGAATCGTAAGCGTTAAAGTGGCCATTGCCCTCTCCTGTAAACAATAAGCCACCAGCTGTTGCTAAAACGCCGCCAACAAGTGGCTGTTCAGTTTTATTTTGCCAAGTAATTTTGCCTGTTGTTAGGTTAATTGCAGACAACACACCCCAACGTGGCTCGTCCGCTGGCTCTGAAGCCGCATACCGAATAGGTGCTGCACCATCTTTGCCTGGCGTTTCATGTAGGGTGTATTTAATTGGCGCATGAATTGCCGCTACAAAGGCATGCTGCGTTGATTCATCAATGGCAGCAGGCGACCAATTAGAACCGCCTAAAATGCCTGGATAAAGCGTGACACCTTCAAACGTCGCTTTCGAAAATAGATTTTTTTGTGGGACAAAGGCTTCAGACTTCATTAAAAGCTCGCCTGTTTTGCGGTCATTCACAAAGAACCAACCCAATTTACTTGCTTGACCAACAGCCTCTATCGTTTTGCCATCTTTTTTGTAATTGAACAAAATAGGCGCACTCGCGATGTCGTAACCCCATACATCATGAGGCACTTGTTGGTAATACCAGCGCAGCTTGCCAGAATCAGCATCTAACGCCACCAAAGAAACAGTGTAGAGGTTATCTCCAGGACGAGAGACATCGTTCATCTGTGGAGATGGATTGCCTGTGCCGAAGTACAAAAGCCCTAAGTTAGGATCAATCGCTGGCGTGCTCCAAGCAGAACCACCACCGAAACGAGCTGAATCAGGAAATTTAGGCAAAGCGGCTTTTTCAGCTACAGTATTGCGATTGAGTGAAACGCCATCGGCCGTTGTTTCTTTAAACGTGCCCTCCCAGCCCTTATCTGGAATGGTATCGAACTGCCAAATACGTTTACCTGTATTCACATCAAACGCCGCCAAAAAGCCTGGGCGGCCATAACGACCCGTAACACCAATCACAGCACCTAACGGAGCGTCTTCACGTGGGTTGTCGATATGCAACCCATACCCAACACCCGTGATGCCGATAATGACTTTACCTTTATAAACCACCGGCGCCATGGCCATTCCAACGCCTGTACCACCTGTTGTTTTGGCGGTTTTGTTTGGGTCATTTTTATTAAGTGAATCTTGCCCTTCGGTAACCACATCCGCATCAACTGCGTTGATGTCCCAAAGCTTCTTGCCTGTTTTTGCATCTAACGCAATCAGGCGAGCATCAACTGTGCCAATAAATACTTTGCCATAACCAACCGCTACGCCCCGATTAGCTGGGCCACAGCACATATTCCAATCAGCACGTCTATCGTGCTTGTAACGCCATAGCTCTTTACCTGTTTTCCCGTCTAAAGCAACTACATGGTTAAATGGCAGAGAAACATACATCACACCATCAACAACAATCGGCGTTGCTTGGAAAGCTGCTTTAACTCCACTTTTATATTGCCAAGCTGTTGTTAAGTTCTGAACATTCTCACGATTAATTTGAGCGTTTTCTGAGAAGCGCTTATTGGCATAATCACGCCCAAAGCTAGGCCAATCTTGATTTATTCCCTGCTGGTGCGATGAATTAATGATATTGCTTGTGGTGGCATCATGCTTTTGAATGTTGCTACAAGACGCTAGCAGACTAGCTCCAAGCACAACTACAAACACCCCAACACTTTTATTTAAATGACGCATGATGAAACACCATTAATGATGATTAAAACCATAGTATACAGATTGGTATATTGCATGACTACCGTCAAAACCTAATGAAATCCATTAAAATGCTAGCATGACCTACAAACACGCCCAACTTGAATGGCACGAAAATCAGCCCTACTCTAGCGAGTTTGGCGATATTTACTTCTCAAGTGATAGCGGTTTAGATGAAACGCAGTATGTTTTCTTAGCGCATAACCAACTGAAGACGCGATGGGAAAATTTGAAAGAAGACCACTTTACGATTGCTGAAACAGGCTTTGGCACAGGCTTAAACTTTCTTTGCACTTGGAAATTGTGGCGAGAAACAGCACCCCCTTGTGCGAGACTGCACTTCATTAGCACTGAGAAGTGCCCACTTAACATTGATGACTTACAAAAAGCCCTTTCCCTTTGGACTAGTCTTAGCGAGTTTAGTGATGCGCTAATCAATCAATATCAATTAGTTTCCAAAGCATGGCATAGGTTGATGTTTGATGATGGCCGCGTAATGCTTACGCTGTTGATTGGTGACGCAAATGCATCACTACCAAAATTCAAAGGCGCTGTAGATGCTTGGTTTTTAGATGGATTCTCCCCTGCTAAAAACCCTAGTATGTGGCAAAACAGCTTATTTGAGGAGGTGGCTAACCATTCTCGTTCGGAAACTACTTTCGCCACTTTCACCAGCGCTGGGGACATCAGACGTGGCTTACAGAATGCTGGTTTTCAAGTCTCAAAAGCCCCAGGGTTTGGTAAAAAACGAGAAATGCTTTTTGGGCAATACCAAAGTTCAGCGCAAAACAAGCAAAATCAAAATAACAACAAAACTGTGATTGTCATTGGCGGCGGTCTTGCGGGAGCAGCAAGTGCCGAAGCAATGGTGAGACGCGGTTACAAGGTTACGCTGATTGAAAGGCACAGTTCACTTGCACAAGAAGCCTCAGGCAATCCGCTTGGCGTGCTTTACCCAAGGCTCACGGGCGGCGAAACAGCGCTCAATACCCTCGCATTACAAGGTTTTTTGTATACATTAGGTTTGCTCAATCACATCAAAATAAATGATGAGAATTACCAACAATGCGGGGTTTTACAATTAGCATTTAATGAGCGTGAGCGCAAAAGAATCGCATCAGTAATTAATGAATATCCTGAATTAGTTCATGAGGTTAATAAAATAACCGCATCTAAATTATCAGGCATTTCTATTGAACATGAATGCATGTTCATACCCCAAGCTGGTTGGCTAAACCCCGCTGCTTTTTGCGAAGCACTCACCAAGCACACTAACATTAAGAAACAAACCAACACTGAAGCGCTGAGCATAGATAAAATATCCCAAAGCTGGCAGGTACTCTCTCAAAGAGGGGTTGTTGCGGAGGCCTCAAACCTGATTATTGCCAATGCCACTGACGCACAAAATTTTATGCAAACCGGGCATTGCGAGATGCAATCAGTGCGCGGGCAAATCACTTTATTACCAGCAACCCTAACTAGCAAAACACTTAAAACCGTCATTTGTACCGATGGCTACCTAAGCCCAGCAAGGCAAGGCCAGCATTGCTTGGGTGCAACGTTCTTACCCAATGACAACAATACTGACATTAGAGAAGCTGAGCACATAAGCAATCTCAATATGCTGAAATCACTTGCACCAGACTTGAGTAACACAGGATATGACGTGCAAGCGTTGCAAGGTCGAGCGTCAATTCGCGCCACGACAAGTGACTACCTGCCACTCGCAGGGACTGTTTTAGACATCACTCAACTTAAAGAAAGTCCGCCGCGATACAACGCGCCACCTGACAACCTTCCTTGGCTAGAGGGCTTATATATCAATGCTGGCCACGGTGCAAAAGGCTTGGTTAACGCACCACTATGTGCCGAAATCATCGCCAGCTTTATTTGCAAAGAACCAGCGCCTGTCGATTGCACGCTTTTATCGGCGTTAGATCCCAACCGCTTTGCTTTACGCGAATTAGGCTTAAAGCGCTTAGCGCAAACGATACAAAACAATTAGCGTAAAATCTCGCTCATGGACATTCAATCAACCTATCGCACTGCATTACAACATCACCAGCAAGGGCAATTAGCGCAAGCAGAAGCCCTCTATCGCAAGGTGTTGGAAGCCTCACCGCAGCATGCGAATGCTTTACATTACTTAGGTGTGATTTATCACCAAAACAAACAACATGAATTGGCGATTAAAACCATTACAGAAGCGCTTTCTATCGAGCCAAACAATTCTGACTTTTTAAGCAACCAAGCGCTAGCACTTAAAGCTGCTGGACGTTTGGAAGATGCAATTAAGACCTTACAACACGCATTAAGTCTTTCACCTAATGATTTAGAAATCGTCTACAACCTTGGTAACGCTTATGCGAAACACCATCAATACGAAGGTGCAGCGACATGCTATCGACGCATTCTGCAAGACTACCCGCAAGATGAGGACTTGAAACAGGCGCTATGCCATGCTTTGCAAACCTTAGGCAATGAATACCAAAAGACTGGGCAGTACACAAAGGCTGAGTCTGCATATCAAGAAGCCATAGGTGTCATTAGCAACAACGCTGCCCTTTTTTACAACTTAGGTAATGCGCAACGAGAACTCGGCAAGCCTGCTGATGCAGCACAGGCTTATCTCAAAGCCATTCAACTGAGCCCAAGCGATGCTGACACCTATAACAATTTAGGTAATGTTCAGCGTGAACTTGGGGATTTAGCCGCGGCTATCACCTCTTACCAAAAGGCTTTAGACATCAACCCCAAGCTTTATCACGCCAAAGTACACTTAGCACATCAAAAGCAACATGTTTGTGATTGGAATGGCTTGGATAATGAAATTAGTGAAATACGCGATTGGGTTAAGATTGTGCCAGAAGCACAAATCTCCCCTTTTGCTTTTTTATCCATGCCGCAAACAACAGCGCAAGAACAAAAACAATGCGCCAATAACTGGCTTAAAAACCGCTATTCATCAGCATTTAAGCAAGGAAAGGCATTAGCTTTCAAACATCAGACTAAGCAACAAAACCACCATAAAAAGCTACGTATCGGCTATTTATCGGCTGATTTTAGATTGCATCCGCTTGCATCGTTGATTTCTGAATTAATCGAACTACATGACAGAAGTGCTTTTGAAATTTACGCATACTCTTACGGGGTCAACGACCAAACCTTAGAGCGCAAGCGCCTTGAAGCAGCTTTTGATCATTTTGTAGATATTCGCGCCTTATCAACAGCAGATGCCGCACGCAAGATCAACCAAGACGAAATTGATATCTTGGTTGATTTAACAGGCTTTACTCAAACTAGTCGCAGTCAAATCGTTGCGCTACGACCCGCGCCCATCAATGTGAGCTGGCTTGGCTTCCCTGGCACCATGGGCGATTTAGAGGGTGAGTCATTGTTTGATTACATTCTCAGCGATGGTTTTATCACACCACCAACTGAAGCAAGTGCCTATTCTGAAAAATTAGCATTGCTACCTCACACCTATCAGCCCAACGATACAAAGCGCCCAATAGGCAAGACAATGACCCGCACAGAATATGACTTGCCAGAAAATGGTTTTGTGTTCTGTTGCTTCAACCAAACATTCAAAATACTGCCTGAAGTGTTTGATTGCTGGATGCGCCTTTTAAAACAAGTGCCAAACAGCATTTTGTGGCTTTTAGAATGTAACCAATGGGCAAAAGCGAATTTAATTCGTGAAGCAGAAGCTAGGGGCATAAACAAAGAGCGTTTAATCTTTGCGCCACGTGTCCAGATGACCGAGCATATGGCAAGGCAAAGCTGTGCAGATTTATTCTTAGACACGCTTCCTTACAACGCCCACACCACAACCAGCGATGCACTTTGGATGGGGTTGCCCGTGTTAACTTGTGCTGGCGACACTTTTGCCAGTCGAGTAGCGGGAAGCTTGCTTAAGGCAGACAATCTAGAAGAACTCATCACTGACTCATTGGAAGACTACGAAAACAAAGCATTGGTGCTTGCAAGTAAGCCTGATGAGCTAAAACGCATTAAAGCTAAACTAACAAAACACAACTCGGAATTGCCATTATTTAACACATTGCAGTTTGCTAAGGATTTAGAGTCTAGATATCAGGAAATGTGGGAAAGTTACACTAAATCTTAATTCTGTTCATTGGTTGCCGCAAACAGTGCCGAAACAACAATCAAAGCGCCGCCAAAACACTCTCGCGCAGACAAAATTTCATCTGTTAAGAAGTAAGAAGCGACTGCAGCAACGACCAACTCAAACATAAACAATACTGATGCTTTTGTAACGGGAATATGGGTGATGCCATACTGAACAAGAAAAGTCGCGGCCATGAGTAAAAATGCGATAAACACCATCACCAGCACTTGCGATAAATGCATGCTCATCAGATTAGGAAATGGTGCGTCTTGAAACACAATAAATATCAGCGACATTAAAAGCACGCCTATCCATACCGCCATAGATTTAGCTGTAATGCTCAAGTTAGAAGAATGCCTTGTAATAACATTCGTCATCGCAAAACCAAGCCCTGAGGACAACGCGAGCCACTCTGCCTTGTTATTTGGCAAAGGCAATGCACCATCCTGCCAAAACATAATAAATGCGCCTATGAGTGACAAAACAATCACAGCAAGCCCACGCTTATTGGTGCGTTCTTTTAGCCAAAAGTGCGCCATGATGAGCGTCCAAAGTGGTGATAAATAAAACAGCAACATCACACGCATGACTTCGCCATCAATAATCGCCAATACATAGCTTAAATTAGTCCACCCAGCAATGATGGCAAGCCAGACAATGCTTTTGGGTTGATTAAGCGCGCCGCGCCATTGTTTATGCAAAACAAGTGCAAAAATGCCAACTGCAATCACGTAGGTATAAAAGCTAGAAGCTGTGCCCGAAATGCCAGCCTCTTGCATGATGCGATAGGGATACCAAATCACACCCCAACAAACAGCACCAAACAACAGACCAAATATGGCAAATTGACTTTGATGTTTTTCTAACAATGAATGACTCAACATAAACTTTCTAAATCAATGGAATTATTGCTTGAGTGTTTAAGCGGGATGCCGCTTGATTTATAATGCCTGCATGAACTCAAATCCTATGAATCCAAATCTGGCTAAGTTACAGCCTTACCCATTTCAACGCTTACGCGACTTATTTAGCGGTATTACACCTAACGGCGCTTACAAGACCGTCAACCTCTCGATAGGTGAGCCTAAGCATGATACACCAGCGCTCATTAAACAAGCGTTGATTGATAATCTAAGCGGCTTGGCCACTTACCCAACCACAGCTGGCGTGCCTGAGCTTAGACAAGCGATTGCAAATTGGGCTACGCGACGTTATGGCATCCCGCTACTCAATGCCGATAAAGAGATTGTGTCAGTCAATGGCAGTCGCGAGGCTTTGTTTGCGTTTGCTCAAGCCGTGATTGATACCAACAAAGTGGCAAACCCAATCGTGATTTGCCCTAACCCGTTCTATCAAATTTATGAAGGCGCAGCTTTCTTAGCTGGCGCTGAGCCTTACTTCCTTAACACACTGCCTGAAAACCAGCATGCAATGGATTTTGATAGCGTACCTGTTGAGATTTGGAATCGCACACAGTTAATTTACGTATGTTCGCCTGGCAACCCATCCGGCAAGGTAATGCGCTTAGACCAGTGGGAAAGGATTTTTGAGCTATCGGATTTATATGGCTTTGTAATTGCTGCAGATGAATGCTATTCCGAGATTTACTTTGATGAGGCTATCAAGCCTTTAGGCGCATTAGAAGCGGCACAAAAACTAGGCCGCGATTATTCACGCTTAGTTGTATTTAGCTCACTCTCTAAACGCTCTAACGTGCCCGGCATGCGTTCAGGCTTTGTCGCGGGCGACGCGAACATTCTTGAGCAATTTTTGCTTTACCGCACCTATCATGGCTGCGCAATGAGCCCATCCATTCAAGCGGCTAGCATTGCAGCTTGGAATGATGAGACACATGTGATTGAAAATCGTAGACTTTACGCAGAAAAGTTTAAGGCTGTCACACCGATGCTAGAAAATACCTTGGGTGTTGAGATGCCTGATGCGGCTTTCTATCTTTGGGCAAAAACAGAGTTGCCCGATACGGAAGCGGCGATTCGTTTGTATCGCGATTTTAATGTGACTGTATTACCGGGTAGCTTTTTAGCACGTGAAGCACATGGAATTAACCCAGGAAAGCACTTTATTCGATTAGCTTTGGTAGCAAGCTTAGAGGAGTGTACTGAAGCAGCGAATCGCATCAAAAACCTAATGTAAAAAGTAATTATTAGTTTTTAATAAATTGATTTATTTCATTAAATACTAAATTGTAAATTTGCGGGTTTAGGCAATCCACTTCAAAAGTATCGTCCATACCACGCAGCCAAGTAAGCTGACGTTTTGCTAATTGGCGCGTGGCAAAAATCCCTCTGTCACGGAGTTCAGCTTCATCATACTGCCCTGCCAAATGCTCTAATGCTTGGCGATAACCCACACAACGCATAGAAGGCAACTCAGGGGCTAGTTCGGGATATTGCTTTAGCAAACCTTTCACTTCATCCAAAAAGCCTTGCTTTAACATATCATCAAAGCGTATAGCAATCCTGCTATGCAATACACTTCGATCGGAAGGCACCAAGGCCGCTTTAAGCAAACGATAAGGTAAATCATCGCCGCTGCTTGCTTGATGCAACTCAGTCATGGTTTTTCCACTAATCTCAACGACTTCCAAAGCACGTTGAACACGCTGCGCATCAGCAGGCTCAAGTCTTGCGGCAGTTTCTGGGTCTATCTTAGCGAGCTTTGCATGCATCGCAGGCCAACCAATTTGTAACGCTTCAGCATCGAGTTTGGCACGAACCTCTGGATTTGCTTCAGGCAAATTACTCAACCCTCCTTGAAGCGCCTTAAAATAAAGCATTGTACCGCCCACCAAAAGCGGCACTTTGCCACGCGCAGTAATATCCGCCATCAATCCCAAAGCATCATTGCGAAAATTAGCGGCCGAATAGACTTCCGTTGGTGGGATTAAGTCAATAAGATGATGTGGCGCTTCGGCTAATGTCGCAGCATCAGGCTTTGCTGTACCAATATCCATGCCCTTAAATACCAGCGCAGAATCCACGCTAATCAGTTCAACTGGTAAATGCTGATAAAGCTGGACCGCAAGTCCAGTCTTGCCGCTTGCGGTTGGCCCCATTAAAAATATGGCTGGAGGTAATGCTGACATGTTACTTACCACGCATAAACATTTTATCTAACTCACCCATCGTCACTTGAAACCAAGTCGGACGACCATGATTACATTGTCCTGAACGCTCAGTTGCTTCCATATCGCGCAACAAGGCATTCATTTCTGGAATAGTTAAGCTACGATTAGCCCGCACAGCCGCATGACAAGCCATCGTGCCAAGCATCTCATTACGACGCTCCGTTAGTGCGCGACTGCCACCATATTCACGCAAATCTCTTAATACATCTCTTGCTAGCGCTACTGCATCGGCATCTTGAAGCATTACTGGTACTGCACGCACAGCTAAGGTTGTTGGTGAAAGCACCGCAATATCAAAGCCCAATAGTCGTAAATTGCCCTGCCCGTTTGATAACTCATCTTCCACGGTCGCTACTTCAAGCCTATCCGCTTGAAAGCTGACGGGAATCAACAATGGCTGCATAGGGACATTTTCATCGTCGAGCGCATTTTTAAGGCGCTCGTACATGATTCGCTCATGGGCGGCATGCATATCCACCACCACTAAACCCAGGCTATTTTGAGCGAGCACATAAACACCATGCACTTGTGCCACCGCAAAACCTAAAGGAAAATCTTGGTGATTTTGATTAACAACACCGCCAACAGGCGCTTCAATATTGGCTAGCAGAGCATCGTTTTGCGATTGATATTCATGCTTAATGCCGCGAAACATCGTTTGGTAAAAATCAGTGCTGGATTGATTAGTGCGTAAATCTATTTGTGACTGAAATGTTGGGTGATTTCTAGCGCTATTATCAGCACTGTTAAACGTACTGCTTGAAAATGGATTGCTAGGTGCTTGGCTTGCCGTGACTAAGTTGGAAGCACCTGTTGGCGTGGCTAAAGCCTTATGTAGAGCGTGGAAAATAAATCGATGAATTGCCTGACTATCTCTAAAGCGTACTTCGGTTTTCGCGGGATGCACATTCACATCCACCAAGCTTGGATCGAGCTCTAAAAACAAAACAAAAGCAGGGTGACGGTCACCATGCATGACATCTTGATACGCCTGGCGAATCGCATGGGAAATAAGCTTATCTCGAACGAACCGACCATTCACATAGACGTATTGCGTATCCCGGGTATGGCGCGAAAAGGTTGGCTTGGCGGTCATCCCCCAGAAGCGTAAACCAGCAGCAGTTTCATCAACACTCAAAGCCTCAGCAGCAAAGTCAGCGCCAAGCACTTCAGTAAAGCGCTTTTCTGGTTGGGATGCGCTTAAACGCATTAAAGCGCGGCCATTGTGTTGCAACATAAAACCTACATCAGGGCGCGACAAAGCCACACGCTTAAAAGCATCCTCGCAATGTCCGAACTCCGTGCCTTCAGTTTTTAAGAATTTACGGCGTGCTGGCGTGTTGAAGTACAAATCGTTCACCTCAACAATGGTTCCAGCATCTAAAGCAGCAGGCTCTGGTGCCTCGATATGATTGCCATCGGAAGCAATTCTCCAAGCGTGTTTTTCGTCTGCATGTCGGCTAATAAAATGCGTGCGTGAAACCGAAGCAATGCTCGCTAAAGCCTCACCACGAAAGCCTAAGCTCGCGACATTTTCTAAATCTTCAAGCGAACCTATTTTACTGGTGGCATGGCGCGTCAAGGCCAACGCTAAATCATCAAATGGAACGCCCGTGCCATTGTCAGCAACCCGTAGTTGCTTTACGCCGCCCTGCAACAGCGAGACATTAATATCTGTACTGCCAGCATCCAAACTATTCTCAAGCAATTCTTTTAGCGCAGAGGCAGGCCGCTCAACTACCTCGCCCGCGGCGATTTGGCTAATGAGCTGATTGGGAAGTAAACGAATAGCCGCCATTAATTAAGCTCAACAGTCTCAAGGTAATCTGGCACACAAGTGTTCCAATGCAATGTTTCTTCGATATGATGACGCATCGCATCAGCCGCAATCGGTTCGCCATGCGTCACAAAAACACGTTTAGGAGCAGATTCAAAACCACGCAGCCAATCTAGAATCTCTAAATAATCACCGTGTGCAGACAAATTAGATATCAAGGATACCTCTGCATTCACAGGAATATATTCACCATGAATTTTAATGCTATCCACACCATTAAGCATGGCCGCACCGCGCGTGCCTGCTGCTTGGAAGCCTGCAAATAGAATCGTGTTGTTAGGGTTAGGCGCAAAAGCTTTTAAATGATGCACAACACGCCCACCGGTCGCCATCCCACTAGCGGCCAAGATAATCATCGGATGCCGATTTTCATTAAGCGCTTTTGACTGCTCAACCGTATTCACCATATGCGCTGTATGAAACATCGCCTCACACTCACTTGAAGACAAACGATGCTCACCACTATGGCGGTTAAAAATCTCAGTCGCATCGACGGCCATTGGACTATTCAAGTAAACAGGCACATCTGGAATACTGCCTTTAGCCTTAAGCAAATGGATGTAATACAAGAGTTCTTGTGCACGACCGACGGCAAATACAGGAATAATGACCTTGCCGCCCCGTGAAATGGTGCGATTAATCGCAGCTGCCAATTTGATTTTAGGGTCGGTTTTATCGTGAACACGGTCGCCGTAAGTAGATTCCATCACCAAGTAATCAGCTTGTTTGATTTGTGTTGGCGACTTCATCAAGACGTCATTTGGGCGACCAATGTCTCCTGAAAACAAGATAGAAGTTTTTGCATCGTGAATGCGCACAAAAGCTGAGCCAAGCATATGCCCGTTCGGCGAGATACGCATCGTGACACCATCGCCCAAATCTATATCTTTTTCAAACTCTACAGGATGCAGCACATCTAAAGCTTTTACCGTATCCTCTTTGGTATAAAGTGGCAATGCAGGGCTATGTTTAGAAAAGCCATACTTATTAGCAAAGCGGGCCTCTTCCTCCTGTAAGTGCGCTGAATCTGGCAACAAGATCTCACACAAGTCACGGGTGGCGTAGCTACAATAAACTTTACCTGCAAAGCCATTACGTACAAAAAGCGGCAAATAACCTGTATGGTCAATATGCGCATGCGTCAAAATCACCACATCCACACTAGCGGGGTCTATTGGTAATTTTGCCCAATTTTTAAGGCGGTTTTGCTTCAACCCTTGAAACAAACCGCAATCCACCAAAATGCGCTTACCACCCACCTCAAGCAAATACTTAGAGCCTGTTACCGTGCCAGTGGCACCTAAAAACGTGAGCTTCATCATTTGCCTTAGTTTAATTAGTTTGGCGCTTTGGTTTTAGCTAAAGCTGGGTTGCTTGAAAAGTATTTTTTAACACCGGACATAATCGCCTCAACCAACTTCTCACGATAAACATCATCGTTAAGTCTGCGCTCTTCTTCGGGGTTACTGATAAATGCTGTTTCAACCAAAATGGATGGGATATCGGGCGACTTAAGCACAGCAAAACCCGCCTGCTCCACAGAGCCTTTATGTAAAGTGTTAATTTCACCAATATGCGTTAACACGGCTTTGCCTAACTTCAAACTATCATTAATAGTGGCCGTTTGTGACAAGTCCAGCAAAGTGCGCGCTAAGTTTGCATCTTTATTATCCAAACTTACGCCACCAATTAAATCAGACTCATTTTCTTTCTTGGCTAAATAGCGGGCTGAGGCACTGGTTGCACCTTTTTCAGACAAAGCAAATACAGATGAGCCTCGTGCATCAGGTCGCACAAAAGCATCAGCATGGACTGAAATAAACAAATCGGCCTGCATATTGCGGGCCTTCACCACACGACCATGCAAAGGAATAAAGTAATCGCCATCACGGGTTAAAATGCCTCGCATATTTGGCTCGGCATCAATGCGCTCTTTTAATTTCTTTGCGATGCCCAGAGTGATGTCTTTTTCGTTAGAGCCACTAGCCCCCTTTGCGCCAGGATCTTCACCGCCATGACCTGCATCAATCGCAATAGTGATTAAACGACCCGATTTATTAGTCGCTGGTTTGTTAGTAATCGGTTTTTCGGCAGGCGCTTCTGTGATGACTTGGGCTTCAATTGGCTTCTGCTCTTGCTTCATTTCTGGCTTAGCCTCCGCAACAACTGGCGCAGGTTCTGCAGGTTTAACTTCTATTGGTTTGAGTTCTGAAGTCTTAACCTCAGGCGCTTGCAAAATTTCCGCTGGCTTATTGGCTTTATCAATCACGCTTAAAATTGGGTCTTGCAGCGGGTAAACATCCAACACCAAACGATGATTGTATTGGCCCGCTGGTTGTAGCATGAAAATGTTAGGCTTGATTTGCGTTTTTAAATCAATCACAACACGCACAACATTAGGCTTAAAGTTGCCTACGCGCACTTGTTTGATATAAGGATCATTTGGGGATATCGCATTCGCCAAAGATTTAAGATTGGCATTCAAATCGACACCTTCCAAGTCCAACACTAAGCGATCTGGATCTTTAAGCATCATCATTTTTTGGCTGATTTCGCTAGATGCTTCAATGGTAATGCGGGTGTAATCAGCCGCCGGCCAAACGCGCGTGGCAGTCACATTGACTGCTGAATTTGCCCATGCTGGCGCAAGGATTAGAAATCCTAGAATTAAGACTCTTGATAGCGTTCTAAACATGCTTTCCCTGCCGTTGTATTACCAATTAAGCGAGCAATTCTGCCCTCGCCATTTAACTCTAAATAAACATCAATATCAGCCTGCGGAATTAAACTTCCCGCTTTATCTGGCCATTCAATCAAGCAAACCGAATGCGGATTGAAATAATCTCTAAAGCCTGCTGCATCCCACTCTTCTTCATCCATAAAGCGATACAAATCGAAATGGCAAACATTGATAATCGTTTTATTGACCTGCACTTGATAAGGCTCAACCAAGGTATATGTTGGACTTTTTACCTTGCCGACAAAACCTAAGCCATTTAAAGCGCCACGCACCAAGGTGGTTTTGCCGGCACCCAAATCGCCATGTAAATAAACATTCACCCCAGGCAAAAGCGAGCGAGCGAAGTCTTTGCCCAGTTTAAGCGTTGCCTGTTCATCGGCTAGCTGAAGTGTAATATCATGCGTCATATGTTCGATGAAACCAATAATCTTGAAGCCACCAATCTAAAAGCCCTAGCGGTCGCCATTAAGGACTGGGGGAAAGCATTGGGATTTAGCCATGTAGGCATCACAGATACCGATTTGGCTAGTGCCCAGCCGCATTATCAGGCGTGGATTGAAAAAGGCTTTCATGGTGCTATGGATTATATGGCAAAACACGGCAATAAGCGCACCCAACCTGCCGAATTAGTCGCTGGCACCATGCGCGTGATATCTGTGCGTATGGATTACCAGCCGCCGCAGGCAAAGGACCCTGAAGCGGTATTACAAGAAAGCGACCAGGCTTTTATCTCACGATATGCCCTTGGCCGCGATTATCACAAAGTACTAAGAAGTCGCCTACAGAAGCTTTGTGACAAGATCCAAAGTGAATTACCTAAAAACCAATTAGAAGACTTTCAATATCGTGTGTTTACCGATAGCGCACCAGTATTAGAAGTCGCTTTGGCCGAAAAAGCTGGCTTGGGCTGGCGCGGAAAGCACACCCTGCTTCTTTCACGCGAAGCAGGCTCTTGGTTCTTTTTAGGCGAGATTTACACTGATTTGCCATTACCGATCGACTTGCCAACAGGCAATCACTGCGGTACTTGCACTGCATGTATAGACATTTGCCCGACGCAAGCCATTGTAGCGCCTTACGAAGTGGATGCGCGCCGCTGCATTTCTTACCTCACGATAGAACTAAAAACTAGTATTCCTGAAGAGTTTAGACCGCTCATTGGTAATCGTATTTACGGTTGCGATGATTGCCAACTTACCTGCCCTTGGAATCGATTTGGGCAAATAACCCAGCAGGATGATTTTCACGTAAGGCATGGCTTAGATGACATCTCCCTTATTGAACTCTTTGCATGGAATGAGCAAACTTTTAATGCAAAAATGGCTGGAAGCGCCATCTACCGTATAGGCCATGAACAATGGTTAAGAAATATCGCCATTGGCCTTGGTAATGCAACAAACTCACCTGAAATTATTGATGCGCTTCAATCACGCGCTAACGACCCATCAGCCCTAGTACGAGAGCATGTGGCGTGGGCATTACAACAACACCACATCGCTGTATAATCGATCGACTTATTATTAGAATGCTTCATCTAATGACTTCAAAGCTATTCCATTTAAAGTTATCCAATTCACCCTCATACAAAAGGCTTTCTTACGCGCTATTTAGCGCACTTGCCATTTTCATCCTGCTGACCTTCAAGCAATATGGCGTGAGCAATGATGAGGAAGTGCAGCATGTCTATGGTCAATTACTGCTTAAGTTTTATAGCTCAGGCTTTGCAGATCAATCAGCCTTTACCTACAAAAATCTTTATTTATACGGCGGATTTTTCGATTTAGTCGCCGCATCACTAGAAAAAATTCTACCGATTTGGGTGTGGGACATTCGCCACTTACTTTCAGCCACATTCGGGTTTGCTGGCATTATTGCGGTTTACAAAATCACCAAAAAATTAGCGGGTGAACGTGCCGCATTTTTGGCCGCCCTTTTGCTCACAATTACCGGCGCTTGGTCTGGCGCTATGTTTACCCACACCAAAGATGTTTCATTTGGCGCTAGTATGGTTTGGGCGCTTTATTACACAACATTGATATCAGACAAGCTAGACCGCATTCCACGCAATCTAAGCATTAAGTTGGGCATCGCAGTAGGCTTCGCACTTGGATTGCGTATTGGCGGTGCATTTGCTGTGATTTATTTACTGCTATTAGTTTTGATTGCCAGCCTCATCCAAGCGCAAAGCTTTAAAGAAAAATTAAACTTTTACACTAAAGCTTTTATCGGCTTATTACCTGCTGGCATTGTTGCCTTTGCCCTCATGGCTTTGTTTTGGCCCTGGGCAATGATGGGCGCTGACCACATTTTGATTGCTGCAAAATCCTTTTCGCACTTTGAATTTGATATGAGCACTATTACAAATGGCCAATGGTTCAGCATCGGTAACATTTCACGTTTTTATCTATTTGAATATTTGGCTATACGCTTACCTGAAGTCTTTTTAATAGGCTTGCTTGCTGGACTAGCGGCTTGCGGCGCAGAACTTTTGCGTATTAACACACACTTTCGCGCTTACTTTTCAGGAAAGTTGCCTGAAATTGCTTTAGCAATCAGCTTACTATTTCCTCTTTTATTTGTCCTTTATGACAGGCCTGCTCTCTACAATGGCGTGCGGCACTTTACTTTTATTATTCCATCACTCGCTATTTTTGCAGGCATCGGCATATCAAACACCTCCCAAATGCTATTAAGTTATCCGCGCTGGAAAATCATCTTTACTAGCATCTGTTTGTTATTAGCTTCAAATACCTGTTACCTATTATTCAATCTGCACCCTTATCAATATATTTACTACAATCACTTTGCCGCCAAAAACATGCAGCAAGCCGAACATATTTGGGAAGGTGATTACTGGGCTAGCAACCTCATAGAATCAAGCAAAATTCTCACTAACTACATCAATGCTGAGGAAGCACGTCAAGCAAAGAAATCAGACGAGCCATACTATGTAGCGGTTTGTGCAGAATCATTTCAAGGGCAAGTGTATTTAGACAAACGCTTTGTGGTGACGAGAGACTGGGTACGTGCAGATTTTTACATTTCGGCAACCACAATGAATAATGATGCCATGCTAAATGGAAAAATTATTGGTGTTGTTGAACGCCTTGGTGCCAAAATTGCAGTGGTGAAAGATCGACGTGATTTAGTCGGTCAAGATCGCCGCCCACACCAAGCAAAGCCTGATTAAGGAAAAAAATGACTGATCGATACACACAAAGCCCACACATTACTGTCATTGTTCCAGCTTTTAATGAGGCTGCAGCGATTTCGAACACGGTTGCTAACATTGCGCATCACCTGCAACAACTCAGTCCAAACTGGGATGTGGTCGTGATTGATGATGGCAGTCGTGACCAAACTGCGAATGTGGTGCGGGCACTACCTAAAGAACTTAATACAACGCTAGTGCGCTTCTCTCGCAACTTCGGTAAAGAGTATGCCATTACGGCTGGCTTAGAGAATGCCTCTGGCGACATCGTGATTTGTATGGATGCTGATGGGCAACACTCCTCAGAATTGTTGGCGCAAATGCTAGAAAAATGGCGCGGAGGCTATGACATGGTTTACGCCGTGCGGCAAGACCGTGAAGTCGAATCAAATTTCAAAAGATGGGGTTCTAAAATTTTTTATGGTGCGATGAGCTTAAGTGGGCAAATTAACATTCCTCCTGATGCTGGTGATTTCCGCCTCATGGATAGACAAGTTGTGAACGCCCTATTATCTTTGCCAGAGCGCAATCGCTTTATGAAAGGGATTTATGCTTGGGTAGGTTACAAGTCTATAGGCATTCCCTACTTTCCTCTAGACCGAACGCACGGTGAAAGTACTTTCTCCAAACTTAAGCTGATCCAACTTGCTTGGACAGGCATTACTAGTTTTTCTGTGATGCCACTTCGCTTAGCGAGTGCCTTGGGCGCATCTTTAGCATTTATTGCTTTCATCTACGGCATTTATGTAGTGATAGACAGACTGTTCTTCGCTGAGTCTGTTCCTGGCTGGCCAACTGTGGTTGCCAGCATGATGTTTTTTGCAGGCGTACAGCTATTATTCATTGGCATTTTGGGGGAGTATTTGGCTCGCGTATACGACGAAGTAAAAGGCCGCCCTTCTTACATTGTGGCTGAAATTGCAAAACCTCATGGTACAAAGACAGCTTCAAAACCGCGTGCATCAAAAGCTAAAACACAAGTGCCTGCTGAGCAAGATTTATTAATCTAGCCAGTAAAAACAGCATGCCTAAAAGCCATACGCAATCTATTTCTTGGTTCACGATTATTGGCGCACTTGCCGCGCTAACCCATTACATCGTTGCGGTCGGCCTCGAGCATAGCGCTTTTCTAACAGCATCTCATGCCAACGTGGCGGGCTTTGTTACGGCATTTCCTGTCAGTTATTTTGGTCATCAAAAATATAGTTTTGCTGGTAATGATTCAAGCCATCGCCATGCGTTGCCTCGCTTTCTATCAGTCGCCATTTTGGGATTTTTAGCAAACCAAACCTTAGTTTTAAATGCACTGCAATATACCAAGCTACCATTTTGGTTTGTGCTTGGGGTAGTGATGGTATTAGTGGCCGCAAGCACCTATCTTTTAAGCAAATTTTGGGCATTCAAAGGCACAAAATGAAGCTGATTTTGTGTGCGGATGACTTCGGAAAAAGCGAAGCAATAGATCAAGCGATTATCCAACTGATTGAGATGCATAGATTAAGCGCAACTTCTTGCATGACACTCAGCCCTCTCTGGTCGCAAGCCTCCAAAAAACTCACCTCCAGCATTAGAGAGAAAGCGGCCATAGGTCTACACCTTGACTTTACTCACTTTGGTAATGCTATTAGTCATCCAAAATTGGTCCTATTGAGCCTTGCACGATTACTTCCAACAGCAAGTATTAAGCTAAGCATTAATCAACAACTAGATGCTTTTGAGGCCGCCGTTGGGACTAAGCCTGATTATGTAGATGGTCATCAACATGTTCATCAACTACCTCAAATTAGAGATGAATTGATTGAAATATTATTAACAAGATATAGCGAAAATTTACCTTGGTTGAGGATTGCAAAACCGCCTCTTACAGACGGCCTTAAAGGTATGATTATTAGAGCTTTGGGATCTAGCGCGCTTGAGAAAAAAGCAAAAGCAGAAGGATTTATGTGTTCAGGTGATTTATTAGGCGCTTATGGCTTTAATGGATCTAGCGATGATTATCTAGCACGCTTTAGAGGTTGGCTTCAAGAGGTCAAAAACAACACAGCTGTGCCAGTGCTGATGTGTCACCCTGCAGTCGACATGCCGATTAATGCGAAAGATGTAATTTACCCTGCGAGGGTAAGAGAGTTTGAAGTTTTAGCAAGCAACAAGCTCGCTAAGGAATTGAAAGGATTTAGCTTAGTTAAAAGTCCTAATGGCTAAATTCAAGCCCTAGCTTTGTGCTGGCACAACTGCTGGCAGTTTTTTGATTTTCTTGGTTGCTTTAACCATCTTCACAGGCTTCTGCATCACACAATATTCTGAACCAGAATCACCACCATTTTCATCTGGCTCGTAATAGTGGTTGGTATAAGCCCAACGTGTACTAGAGATTTTTTGAATATCGGCAATACCAGTGCTGTATTCTGCATTGCGAGCATCAGAAAGATTGAACGTCAAAGCTAATCTATATCCACTAGCAATTGCTTGGCCTTTATAAACCAAAGCATTTTCTGTCTCAGTATTAAAATCGTAAACTCCAAAACTGCCATGACTACTGATGCGGTTAAGCTTTAGCGTCGCCACCACTTCATACTCTCCCACTTTGTTATTCGTGCCCTTGCATGAATAAATGCCGCTGAAATTTGGCCCTACATATTGATCTTTAGCCTCAACATTGCTTACAAAATTAAGACCAACCAAAACCAAAGCGGACAACAAGGATTTTTTCATGCGATTTTCTTAATAGGGTTTAACAGAGTGCGTATTGTAGCGTGATGCCGACTTGCTTAGTAGATATCCTGCCTTATCTTTTGATAATTTATGTTTTTACTTTGTTTTGAGTGTTGGCTAGATTATCATAAGCGCTTCGCTAGCAAGCTTGATCACTGCTCGATTTAAGCGGTATTCGCGTAGTTTACTTTCAGGATTTTATGACGAATTCAAGTCCATCACCCTCACAACAATCCATTTGGCGCTTTAGTGCCTTTAATTTTGTTTTATTGCTGATCCTTTCGCTTTGGTTATGGCAACAAAACCAACCTATCGCTTTACCAGAGACTCAATTAGCCGCAGACAGTAAACTTCAGTGCGTTTCCTATTCGCCTTATTACAAAAGCGGCCAGTCACCCTTAAATATCAACACCCACATCACACATGAGCAAATTGATCATGATTTAGCCAGCTTGTCTAAGCAGTTTGCTTGCGTACGGATTTATTCTGTCGGCCAAGGGCTGGACTACGTGCCAGAAGCCGCATCTAAGCTAGGCATGAAAGTTTATGTCGGTGCATGGATAGGCTGGGTAAAAAAACTTAACGAAAAAGAATTAAAACTGGCGATTGATGTTGCCAACAAATATCCTGAAACCGTAAAAGCGCTGATTATTGGTAATGAGGTGTTATTGCGCGGCGAACAAACCGAGTCCGCAATGAAGTCATATATTAACCGTGCTAAGTCAGCAACCAGCGTGCCTGTTACGTATGCTGACGTTTGGGAGTTTTGGCGCAAACATCCTAAGCTAGAGGAGTCAGTTGATTTTGTGACCGTCCATATTCTGCCATATTGGGAAGATAAACCACAGCCAATCGAACATGCAGTAGACCACACTGAGAAAGTCATGGGCTTGCTCCGACTAACCTTCAAAAAACCTATCTTAATTGGTGAAACTGGCTGGCCATCCCTGGGTCGTCAGAGAGAAGGTTCACAACCAAGCATAATCAACCAAGCAAAATACATGCGTGGTTTTTTAAAGACTGCTAATGAAAAGCATTGGAACTACAATCTCATTGAAGCTTTTGACCAACCTTGGAAAAGAAGTCTAGAAGGAACGGCTGGTGGATACTGGGGAATTTTTGATGTCAACATGGCGCCTAAATTTCCTTTTTCAGGCAATGTCTCGGAAAGAGATGATGGCAAATTAGCCATCTACACGGGCTGTTTAGGTGCTGCCCTATTGATTTTTTGGTCGCTTGCGCTGAGCGTTCGCGCCAAACTTCATCTAGTTAGCATGGCGCTACTTGGCGCACTCATCGGCATTTCTACCCAGCTACAAATAGAATACCTGCTAACAGCATGCCGAACACCACAAGAGCTATTATCACTCGGAGGAATTGCATTACTTGGCTTTATAAGCCTTTTAAGCATCCCAGCTTATGTATTTAAGGCTAACAATACAGCTATAAACATTATTCAAATCTCGCTGGCCATTATTTTAGTTGCCGCATTCATGGCAACTTACTTACTCTTGACGGATGGTCGTTATCGGGATTTCGCAGTTAGCCTGTACACATTACCCGTATTGCAATTTTCAATCGGCTTATGGCTACTCAAACAAAGCAAAAAAACAAGTTTCTCCGCTTATCGCTTGATAGCGACATTGCTAATTGCAGGTGCTGGGTTCTGTTTTTACAAAGAACAAGGCAATGTGTTAGCCCTTATCTGGCTGATACTCTGCATACTGATTGCTTGGGCAATCTGGCCGAAAAATAAATTCAGTAAAATCACCCCTGCTATTTAATTTTTAGAAAACACTATTTTTTATGCATCCATTTTTTAAGCGTTATATCAAACCGTTATTATTTGCGAGTTTGATTGCACTCATACACTTTGGGATTTGGAGTGTTTCAAACCGCTCGCTACCAGTGATGAATGCCCCAACCATCGTGAATGGCTTCGCTTATAGTGGATTTCAAGAAAACCAAAGTCCGCTTGAAAAAGAATACCCTAGCACCGCAGAACTAGAAGCTGATTTAAAGATACTTAGACCTCTGACTAATCGCATACGTATTTATGGCGCACTTGAAAACAGCGAGGTCACTGCGCTCGCATCTAATCTAAACTTCGAAATCACAGCGGGCGCCTGGATTAATAGTGATCTCACCGCAAATCGACGCGAGGTGGATGCACTTAAAGCCAAAATTAAAAACTACCCACATATCGAACGCGCAATTGTAGGTAACGAGTCATTGCTTCGCGAAGACGTGACCAAAGAAGATCTAATTAGCTATTTAGATGAAGTTCGCTCGAGCACAACGTTACCGATATCAACCGCAGAGCCTTGGCATATCTGGTTAAAAAACCCTGAGCTAGTTAAACATGTGGATTACATCGCAGTCCACCTACTTCCTTACCACGAAGGTCTTGCAGTTGAAGACGCGGTAAATTATGCATTTCAGCGTTATCAAGAGCTTGAGGACACCTATCCACGTAAAAAGATTGTAATTACAGAAATTGGCTGGCCTAGCCATGGCCCTACTATTGGTGCGGCAGTTGCTTCAGACGTTAATCAAGCGCGTTTTGTACGTGAGTTTTTGGCTAAAACCGCGCATAAAAATTATGACTACTATCTAATGGAAGCGTTTGACCAACCTTGGAAGCAAAAACTTGAAGGCTGGGCTGGCGCTTACTGGGGTATGTTTGATGCAGAACGCAATCCGAAATACTCACTTCAAGGTGCAGTAGCCAAAGATGATCGCTGGGAAGAAAAAGCATTATGGGCGAGCTTGATAGGCTTTTTCCCTATTCTATTTATCGCTTATCGCTTTAGACATTGGGGCTCAGGTGGTCGCTTTTCAATGGCAATCTTACTTCAAGCATGTATTACAACGCTCGTAGTGGCTTGGAATCTGCCCGGTGATTACTACTACACCGTAAGGGATTTTGTTGTGCTAATTGCCCTTATTATCGGCATGGGGCTGACTTCGGCTGTCCTGATGATTTACGGGGTAGAGTTTAGTGAGGTCATGTTTAAGCGGAAATGGAATCGCACCTTCGAACGTGCAATACCTGTATCTGCCGACAAAGAACTCTTTGTATCCATTCATCTAGCTTGCTACAACGAACCGCCTGCCATGGTCATTACTACCATTGAAAGCCTTGCGAAGCTAAATTACACAAACTTCGAAGTGATCGTGGTGGATAACAACACCAAAGACGAAGCCAAATGGAAGCCGATTGAAGAGTATATGGAGAAGATGCCAGACAACTTCCGCTTCTTCCACTTGCCACAATGGCCTGGATTTAAAGCTGGCGCCCTGAACTTTGCGCTAGACCAAACCAACCCTAAAACTCAAGTTGTCGGCGTAGTGGATGCTGATTATGAGGTCACACCAGATTGGCTTTCTGATTTAGTCCCGCATTTTTCTGATGCTAAAGTAGCGGTTGTTCAAGCACCGCAAGCGCATCGAGATTGGGAAAACAACTTCTTCCGCAGAATGAGTAATTGGGAGTTCGAAGGCTTCTTCCGTATCGGCATGCATCACAGGCATGAGCGCAATGCGCTCATTCAGCACGGCACGATGACGCTAGTTCGTCATCAACCCTTGGTTGATTTCGGCAAATGGTCTGAATGGTGTATTTGTGAAGATACTGAACTAGGTTTACGCCTACTAGAAAATGGCTATGAGCTCCGTTACATCGATGACACCTTTGGTCGCGGCCTTACTCCTTCAGACTTTAAAGCATTGAAGTCACAGCGCTTCCGCTGGGCATTTGGTGCAATGCAAATCCTAAAACACCATTTACCAAAACTGATTGGCGGCTCAACACTCACCTTTGGCCAACGCTACCACTTCTTGACTGGTTGGTTTGGTTGGTTAGGAGATGCATTACAGCTTATCTTCACTATCTGCTCTATTGCTTGGACTGCAGCGATGTTATTTGTACCAAGTGCATTTAGCTTACCGGTATCTATCATGATTACGCCTATCCTTTGCTTCTTAGTGATTAAAGCAGCACTTGGCCCCATACTTTATCGCAAGACGATGAATTGTAGCTGGAAAGATATCTTTGGCGCTTCACTAGCTAGCCTAGGTCTTTCTCACGCGATTGCGCGTGGCGTGATGATGGGTATCATCAAAAAAGACGGCGTATTTAAAGTAACCGCAAAAGGTAAAGTAAGTATCAATAAATTGCAGATTCTCAATCCAATTATTGAAGAGGTCACTTTACTAGTTTTGCTGATTATATGTAGTCTAGCAATGCTAATTACACGTGGCTTCACTAATATCGATGCCGAGCTATGGGTGACAATGCTCGCCTTGCAATCACTGCCTTATGCCAGCGCCCTAGCCTGCCAAATTATTGCGCAGCGTCCTGATGAGCCAAGTAAGTAATTAGGCTTTAGATACGGATAACAAGGCTGCGCCAACAATGCCAGCCTTGTCGCCTGTAGAGGATATTTCGACTTGAACGCGACCACTCAGAACAGGAATGAGGTCTGCGTTCAATTGTTGATTAAAGCTTGCTTCCATTAAATGCCAAGCTTGGCTAACACCGCCACCAATCACTACCCGCTTCACGTCTAGCACTTTTAAAATATGCGCTAAACTCTGCGCTAGTGCTTTTGCAGCGAGTTCATAAGCCTGTTTGGCGTTTGCATCACCTTGAGATGCGCGCTCGGCTATTTGATGTGCCGTTAGACAATCCCCTGATAATTCCTCATAGCTTTTGCTAATGCCTGTGGCTGAAGCATATTGCTCCAAACACCCATGATTACCACAGCCACACAAACGGCCATTAGGTGTCGTGATGATATGCCCTAATTCCATCGCAAAACCATGCTCGCCCGCAACCGCCTTACCTGCTTGAATCAAACCGCCACCGACGCCAGTACCCAAGCCCATAAAAATAAGACCTTCAGAGGCTGGGATTTGCATTAACTGATACTCGCCATAAGCCGCAGCTAGGGCATCGTTTTCAACAATGACGGGGCGCTTGATCACAGCAGATAAGTCGCCAGCCAAATTCACATCCAACAAGCCTGGTAAATTAGGCGATTGAGCGACATGCCCATTATGAGGGTCAATAAAACCAGGAAAGCCTATGCCAATTGACTCTACTTGAGGATATTGCGCGAGAACTTTATTCAAAATCTCGGCAGTGACGGCAATGATTTTTTGCCAAGCAATATCGGCTGAGTTTGTTTTACATAAATTGGCAAAATCAGCGTGGTTACGGGCTTCGTAAATAATATTTAATCCATCCACAACACCCACACGTAAATTAGTACCGCCGATATCAACACCAATCCGAAGTGCCATCACTAACCTCGCAGCGCATTTGGGTTACGTTTATTCTGCAAAATAGAATTTTCAAGCGCTTGAACCATAGCATCATCCAACTGCATCCAATTGAAACACCATTGCCAATTACCTTCAATCGTCCCTGGCGTGTTCATTCGGTCAACACTGCCAAGCTTCAAGATGTCTTGCATCGGAATAATCGCGAGTGTCGCATTGCTTGCCAGCGCCATATCAATGAGCAACAAAGGCATTTCGACATCATCGTCTTCCACATAGCCATGTTCATTCAAATAACGCTGAAAGACCATTTTTTGGTCTTCATTCAGTCCTTCATACCAACCCAAGCTGGTATCGTTATCATGCGTACCTGTATAGACAACGCTGTTTTTAGTGATTTTTTCGGGTAGATATGGATTTTCATCACTGCCATCAAAGGCGAACTGCAGAATCTTCATGCCTGGCAAATCAAATTTCTCACGTAGCGCATTCACTTCATCCGTAATAATGCCCAAGTCTTCAGCCACCAATGTAATCAGTGGCAAATGTTTAATAATCGCATCTAACAAAGCATCACCAGGCGCCAATACCCATTCGCCATTAATCGCTGTTGGTTCACTTGCAGGGATTTCCCATGCTGCTTCAAGGCCTCTAAAATGGTCGATTCGCACCATATCAAACAAAGCATTTTGCGTACGCATACGCGCTAACCACCACTTGAAGCAATCTGCTTGCATTAATAGCCAGTTGTAATGAGGATTGCCCCAGCGTTGACCAGTTTCAGAGAAGTAATCAGGAGGGACACCAGCAACTACCTTCATATTCAAATCTGAATCCAATTTAAACATTTCAGGCTGCGCCCAAACATCAGCGCTATCATAAGAAATGAAAATGGGGATATCGCCAAACAAAGCAATATTTTGGCTATTGGCATATTCTTTTAGTGCATGCCATTGCTCAAAGAAAACAAACTGCTTAAATTTCTCCAACGCAATTTCATCAGAAAAATCTGATTGCGCCTGTTTAATTGCATCGAGTTGACGCAATTTAAGTGGACTTGGCCAATCACACCAAGAAACATACTGATAATGCTTACGTAACGCAATAAACAAAGAAAAATCATCTAACCAATGCGATTGTTGCTTGATAAAGCGGGTAAAGTTCGCTTGCGCTTGTGGCGCATTGATGCGATTAAAGTTCTCAAATGCCACTTCAATCAAGCTAGCTTTGTCTAAGCCAGAATCTATATCGCTTTGTGAAAGCCAGTCCTGCTCTTTTAACTTTTCCAAACTAATCAGATTAGGATTGCCTGCATGCGCTGATAAGCATTGATATGGAGATCCATCAGCGTGGGTCATATTAAGCGGCAAGGTTTGCCAAACGGTTGCACCTACACGTGATAAGAAATCTACAAACTTGAAAGCATCTTGCCCCATATCGCCTTTCGGCAATGAAGTGATATGCAACAAGACGCCAGCGCGCCTTTGCTTAAGAACGTGAGGGATATAAGCCAACTTATTCGCCCTCTTGCCCGCGTCGCATGGTGCCACCTACTGCAGGATCACCGCCGCCAACGCTAATTGGCTTGCTTAGGGATTTTGGCGCAGGCATTTTCAATAAGCGATATAGATTGCTTAAGTTTCGACGATAAAGTCTATCAAAGCTATCCACACTGACAGATGAGTTGTAATCACCAAACCACCAGAACCAATCTGAGCCTTCGCAAATAGAGAGTTGATGCTCGCAAGCCGCAATTTCATTGGTATTTAAAATGCCAGACTGCATTACTTCATCATATTTTTTCTTGGCATCACATAATAAATCCCAGCCTAAATTCTTATCAGGCGAGCCTATCCAAGTGCTAAAACTACCATACACCCAGCTACCTGCAACGATTTGCGGCAAGCTAGTGAAAGTTTTTTTGGTTTTGGCAACGATGTCGCTAAAAGTCGTCATCGCAATATCAGGATGTGAAGACAAAGCCTCATAAAGCTCACTCAAGAAGTAAAAAGCGTTGTAAGGGTAGTATTCCCAAGCATTTTCACCATCTAAAATGACGCTAACGACTCGACTATCACCACTGTCGTTATTGGCGTGTATCGCCTCAAGCGAGCTTATAAAGTCGGCTACCGCTTCGCTAGCGTGCAATTTAGAGTATTCGAATCCAATTTTGTCTGACAAATGGTCATCTCTAAAAAAACAAACAATGTCATTAGTGCCGTTGCTGACCCGATAGGGCTGATACAAATATTCATTGCGACTTGGAATAGCACCTGTTTCAGAGGCTTTGTATAAACTGTTCGCAAGAACGCCCTCGCCTGTTGCAGCCCATTGCACACCCTGCTCTGCCATCAGTAATAAAGCCGCATTGGAGACGGCGCCTTCAGCAGGCCACATACCCACAGGTGGCTTACCAAAGCGCTTTTCATGGGTAACTTGTGCAGACTTAATATGCGCTTTCGCTCTAATTCTGCCGCCTGGATAGCTTTGACATGAAGGCAATGGCGCAAAAGGCATTGCATCACGGGTTGATTTGAAATCCAATAACAAAGGCAAGATAGGATGGTAATGAGGCGTGCTCGAAATCTCGATCTGACCTGTGCTTTGTAGTTTTTTATAGCGAGGAATCAAATCACTCATTAAATCGCCGATAAGCGCAAACAAAGCATGTCTTTCTTCAACAGTAAACTGACTGCCTTTTTCCATTAAAGCTTGAACAAAAGTATTGTTACGGCGAATACTTTCGCCCGTCCAAGCAAGGTGATACCACACCAACAAGTCAGCCATATACTGACCTGACAAGTAGTTGGATGCTGTAGAGCCTTGAACACGCAATGCATTGTAGATATTGAGTAAACGCTGATAGTGCGCAAATGGCTCTAGCATCTTTTCGTGATGACTCTTGAAGCAACTATCAACAATTAAACAGCGCTCTTCTTTTGAGAGATATTCAAGATTATTTCGAACCAGCAAGGCAAGCAAAGGGTCTCGAATATGCTTGGTGTTGAATTGATGCGTATAATCTTCAAGCTGATCCAACAATACAGGCACAAAATTAAACGTAACACGCGCCTTAGGATTGCTTTCCAAGTGATACGCCATGTCGGTGTAATCCTTCATGGCGTGAAGGTAAGTCCAAGGCAACACGTACTGCCCTGTGATAGTGTCCCGATAATCGGGTTGGTGCATATGCCAATAAAGATTGAGGTAAAGCTTAGGTTGCACCGCTGACATTATGGTCCTTCTAGTTAAATTTATCTTATTCGGTGCGTGGGCGTACCAAGCATGGCGGCCGTCACCAAAGTAATTCCTTTTTCTGACACGTGGAATCGTTTGCGATCCAATTCCAAATCAAAGCCAATTTCCATTCCATCAGGAATGACGGCGCCTTTATCAATCACCACGCGCTTGAGTTTCACATTTCTGCCAATTTCAACTTGTGGCAAAATAACTGAGTCTTCGATTGAACTAAAACTGTGTACGCGCACATTTGAAAAAAGCACTGACTGGTTAATATTGGCCCCGCTTATAATGCAACCGCCAGACACCAACGAATCCGTCGCTGTGCCCCGTCTGCCTTCGTTATTAAACACAAATTTTGCAGGTGGCAACTGTTCTTGGTAAGTCCAAATTGGCCAAACGCTGTCGTACAAATTAAGCTCTGGCGTCACTTTGGTAAGCTCCATGTTCGCTTCCCAATAAGCATCAACCGTACCAACATCACGCCAGTAATAATCACCCTTTTCAACTCGCACACAACTATCAGTAAAGCGATGGGCATAGACTCGGTATTTTTTGATGATTTGCGGAATAATGTCCTTACCAAAATCATGCTCAGATTTAGGATCATCCGCATCACGAATTAACTGCTCATATAAAAATGCTGCAGAAAAAACATAAATGCCCATGCTCGCAAAAGATTGTGTTGGGTCACCTGGAAGCGAGTCTGGATGCTCAGGCTTTTCTTTGAAGTCGATAACGCGGTCTTCTTCGTTCACACCAATCACGCCGAAAGCTTTCGCGTCATTAATTGGCACATTGATACAAGCCACAGTCATGTCTGCTTTATTACGGACATGTGAAGCTAGCATTTGGCCATAGTCCATTTTATAAATATGGTCGCCAGCCAAAATCAACACGTATTCAGCGCGAATATTGCGAATAATGTCTAAGTTTTGAAACACTGCATCTGCGGTACCTTTGTACCACTGCTCTTCAATACGTTGCTGTGCAGGCCAAAGTTCAACAAACTCATTAAACTCACCACGTAAGAAACCCCAGCCTCGCTGGATGTGTTGCATCAAACTATGTGATTTGTATTGCGTTGCAACGCCAACACGGCGAATGCCAGAGTTAATACAATTCGACAAAGGGAAATCAATAATGCGGAACTTGCCGCCAAATGGCACTGCAGGCTTTGCACGAAGATCTGTTAAGTCTTTTAAGCGACTACCTCGACCGCCAGCCAAGATAAGCGCGACTGTGTTTTTGGTAAGGTTACTAACAAAACGTGTTGAAGAGATCTCTTGCTGCATGACTCGCCCCTAATTTTATAGTTTTATACTTGACATTCACTTGAACTCACCCCTAAATGAGAGTGAATACTTCACGTGTTTATGCGGTATATTGTTTCTCCTAGGCTCATTATAGACACGTTAGATAGCCACAATCTAGTACAATTAGTAGACTTCTCGTAAATATTTTTTTAGAAAATTACCTTGTCAAAACTTAAGCAAAATACTCAACTAAATTTGATTCTTGATGCTCTGCATCACGCACCCTTTGCTTTTTTGGGTTTTCATCAAGAGAAGTCTGAAAAAAACGATATAAAAACTTACAGCTTAAAGTGCTTTATGCCTTACGCAACGGGATTGGATGTGCACACATCTAAAGGCTGGGAGCCTCTCAAAGAAATATGTGATCAAGGCTTTTTTGAATGGCAAGGCAAAGCTGCACTCAGCACACCATGCAAAATTCGCATTCTCCAGCATGAGCAAACGGTTGAAACCTACGACGTTTACTCATTCGCACCAATGATTACTAGCGACGAATTACATCTATTTGGTGAAGGAAATCTAAAACAAGCCTACAAAACGCTAGGTGCTCAACTATGTACCCATCAAGGGGTTGATGGCGTTCGCTTTGCAGTATGGGCCCCAAATGCAGAGCGCGTAAGCTTAGTTGGCAGTTTTAACAATTGGGATGGCAGGGTTAACCCTATGCGCGTTCACGGTTCTAGCGGTGTTTGGGAGATTTTCATTCCCTATATGCAAGCTGACACGCTATACAAATTTGAAATTCGCCAACGCCATACCGGCAACATTTTGGTTAAAACAGATCCGTATGGCTTCTGCTTTGAAACACGCCCTGGTTCAGCGGCAAAAGTAAGTTCACTTCATCAATACCAATGGCAAGATCAAGCATGGCTTAAGCAGCGCGCTGAAAAACAATGGCTGCACGCAGCATTTAATTGCTACGAAGTGCATTTAGGCTCCTGGCGCCGCGACGATCAAGGCAACTTCCTTAACTATCGCGAGCTTGCAACACAGTTAATTGGCTATGTCAAAGACATGGGCTATACGCATATAGAACTTATGCCGGTTTCTGAACATCCACTGAATGAATCTTGGGGTTACCAAACCACAGGTTATTTTGGCGTGACAAACCGTTATGGCACGCCAGATGACTTTCGCTTCTTTGTGGATTCATGTCATGCCGCAAATATCGGTGTGATTTTAGATTGGGTGCCAGGGCATTTTCCAAAGGACGATTGGGCGCTTGCTCGCTTTGACGGCACAGCACTTTATGAGCATGAAGACCCAAGATTAGGTGAACATCAAGACTGGGGCACTTATATTTTTAATTACGGCCGAAATGAAGTCCGTAATTTCTTAATTGCGAATGCGCATTATTGGCTAAACGAATTCCATATTGATGGCTTACGTGTTGATGCTGTGGCCTCTATGCTTTACCTCGACTACTCTCGCAAAGCCGATCAATGGCTGCCTAATAAATTTGGCGGACGTGAGAATTTAGATGCGATTGAGTTCTTGAAACAGCTCAACATCATGGTGCATGAAGAGTTTGCAGGTGCATTCACTATTGCTGAAGAATCAACCTCTTGGCCGATGATTTCACGCCCCGTATATCTTGGTGGCTTAGGCTTTTCAATGAAATGGAACATGGGCTGGATGAACGACACCCTCGCCTATTTCGAAAACGACCCAGTACACCGTCGCTACCATCACAACAAACTAACCTTTGGTCAGCTCTATGCCTACAGCGAAAATTTTGTATTGCCGTTCTCACATGATGAAGTAGTGCATGGCAAACATTCATTGCTCGACAAAATGCCAGGCGACGCTTGGCAAAAATTTGCTAATTTACGTTTACTGCTTACTCATCAGATGTGTAGCCCAGGTAAAAAACTTAACTTTATGGGTAATGAGTTTGGTCAAGGCCGCGAATGGAATGTCAACGCAAGCCTAGACTGGCATTTACTAGATTCGCATTGGCATCAAGGCGTTAAGCTGGCTAGCCACGACCTTAATCACCTCTATGCTAACTTACCTGCGCTTCACGATTTAGACTTCCAGCCGCAGGGATTTGATTGGATAGACTGCCAAGATATGGATCAATCCGTATTGAGTTATATCCGCCGCGCACGCGATGGCAGTTTTGTATTAATATTGCTGAACTTTACTCCAGTACCAAGAGAAAACTACCGTCTAGGGGTACCTGAATCAGGTGTTTATGCTGAAATCTTTAATAGCGATGCGCAATATTACGGTGGCGGCAATATCAGCAATGGAACGGCGATAAAAACAGAAAAAACAAGCTGGATGGGACATGGGCAATCCATCGTAATTACACTACCGCCGCTTAGTGGTGCAATTTTACAAATCAAACAGGCCTAAATAAATTATAATACTGCAAAATCAACCGAATAATTAAGCATGACTAATCCAACAAATTCGCCAGCATGGCAAGCACTTAACGAGCACTTTCAAGAAATCTTCCCTTTGCAAATGCGTGGTATGTTTGCAGAAGACCCGAAAAGATTCGATAAATTCTCATTAAAACTCAATGACTTTTTGTTAGATTACTCTAAGCAAAGAATCTCTGAAAAGACCATGACTTTGCTCACCAATTTAGCGCGTCAAAGCGATATTGAAGCTTGGCGTGAGAGGATGTTCTCTGGTGAGAAGATTAACTTCACTGAAAATCGTGCTGTATTACACACTGCCCTCCGCAATCGCAGCAACAAACCTGTGCTTGTTGATGGCAAAGATGTAATGCCTGAAGTCAATCGCGTTTTAGCGCAAATGCGGTCATTCAGCGATAACGTGCGCAATGGCAAATGGCTTGGCTACTCTGGCAAACGTATAACCGATATTGTGAATATCGGCATTGGTGGCTCAGACCTAGGCCCTGTGATGGTTTGCACTGCACTCAAAGCTTATGCACAAAAAGATTTGAACGTTCATTTCGTTTCTAATATTGATGGCACACACTTGGCACAAGCCTTAGAAGTTTGCGACCCTGAAACAACGCTATTTATCGTTGCTTCAAAAACGTTCACCACACAAGAAACCATGACCAACGCACGCTCTGCGCGTACCTGGTTTTTAAAATCAGCGAAAAACCATGCACACATTGCCAAGCACTTCGTTGCGCTTTCAACTAATGCTATGGCAGTGCAAGAGTTTGGCATCGACCCATCAAATATGTTCGAATTTTGGGACTGGGTTGGCGGACGTTATTCATTGTGGTCAGCGATTGGCTTATCCATTGCCTTGTATGTAGGCATGGATAACTTTGAAGCCCTCCTTGAAGGTGCACACGAAATGGATAACCATTTCAGAACAGCTCCTTTAGAGAAGAATATGCCAGTGATTTTGGCAATGTTGGGCGTTTGGTATAACAATTTCTTCGAAGCTGAAACCCAAGCCATATTGCCTTACGACCAAGGCTTATCAAGGTTCCCAGCATACTTGCAACAAGGCGACATGGAAAGTAATGGTAAATTTATCAGCCGAGCTGGTGAGCGCATTACCTATACCACAGGCCCAATTATTTGGGGTGAAGCTGGCACCAACGGCCAACATGCTTTCTACCAATTAATTCACCAAGGCAACAAATTAATCCCTTGTGACTTCTTAGTGCCGCTTCGTAGCCAATATAAAATTGGTGAAAATGGTAACGAACATCACAAAATCCTCGTTTCAAACATCTTTGCGCAAACAAAAGCGCTTATGCAGGGCAAGACAGCGAAAGAAGTAAAAGCTGAGCTTGAAGAGCAAGGCTTGGATCATCATGTAATTATGGAGTTGATGCCACACCGCGTATTTGGTGGAAATCGCCCTACCAACACCATCTTGATTGACGAACTAACACCTAAAGCTTTAGGTAAGTTAATTGCACTTTATGAACATAAGATTTTTGTTCAAGGCATTATCTGGAACATCAACTCATTTGACCAATGGGGTGTGGAATTCGGTAAGCAAATCGCACAAAAAATATTGCCTCAATTGTCTGGTAGCAACAAAATTACCGACCATGATGGCTCAACTAATAGTTTGATTAATTACTTCAAAGAAAAAACGCAACACTAAGTTTTTGTTTTAAAAATTAATTTAAAGACAATAAAAAAGGCAGATTAAGATCTGCCTTTTTTATTAAGTTTGCTGGACTCTTAATGCAACCCCATTCCTTTAAACATTGATTGCGTCATTGAGGCACCAAATTTTCTGGCCACTCTGACAGCCAAGCCTTCTGAAGCAGTAAAGTCTACAATGTTTTCTTGTTTAATCACTTCACGCGCAACATATTCATAGCTGCCTAATTCATCAGCCAAGCCCATTTTAATACCTGCTTCGCCACTCCAGAATAAACCACTAAACGTTTCCGGCGTTTCTTTCAATCTATCGCCACGGCCTTCACGGACTACATGAATGAATTGCTGATGCACTTCATTCAACATAGCCTGCGCCAACACTTTATGTTTAGGATTCACCGGTGAGAAAGGATCAAGCATTGCTTTGTTTTCACCCGCAGTCATCAAACGACGCTCAACGCCGAATTTTTCCATAGCGCCTGTAAAGCCAAAACCATCCATCAACACGCCAATTGACCCGATGATGCTCGCCTTATCGACATAGATTTTATCAGCCGCAACGGCGATGTAATAGCCGCCAGATGCGCAAATATCTTCAACAACTGCATATACAGGAATCTCTGGGTGCAATGTACGTTGGCGCTTGATTTCATCATTAATAATGCCTGCTTGAACAGGGCTTCCGCCTGGGCTGTTAATGCGCAAAATGACGCCTTTGGTATGCTTGTTATCGTAAGCGTCATGCAGACTAGAAACAACAGAATCCGCATTGACTTGGTCTTGCGCACCAATCTCACCTTGAATATCAATCAAAGCTGTATGGTCTTCAGCACTATTGCCGCTGGTGCCACCTATCCAATTGAGCATATAAAAAAGCATTAAAAAAAGCCAAATAAAAGTGAGCGACTTAAAGAACACACTCCAAAAACGATTACGCTTTTGTTCTTTTAGAGATTGAAATGCTAGCTTTTCTAAAACTTCACGTTCCCAATTAGATGAATTCTGTTCATTTTCAGACATGCAACTCTCTCTTAAAATATTGAATTAAATTAATTTTCGTCTAGTGTAATGGAAATCACACTATTTTGTTCATTGACCACAAGGGGCCTCAATCGTTTCCCTTGGCAAGGCCCAAGCACACAGTAACCAGTATGCGGTTCATATTGAGCACCATGTGTCGCACAAATAAGGTAATCCTGCTCACGGGTAAAAAAGTCACCCTCATTCCAATCAAGCTGCACAGGCAAGTGCGCACATTGATTGACGTAGGCATAGGCAACTCCATTAAACCTTACTGCAAAAGCCCTTACGTGCTCACCAAATTCTGGCAGTTCAAAGCGAACGCCCTTGCCTTTTTCAAGCAACTCTTCACTTTTACAAATTACGCGCTGATTAGACATCTTTACAAGTTTGCTTTGAGCCAAGCGCTTAAATCAGTGAATTGATTAAAATGCGCCAAAGGCTCATGTGGCAACAAGCGCTCTAACGGGTGCGCACCATAAGTTACGCCTAAGCTAGCAACGTTAGCATTTTTTGCCATCTGCAAATCAAAACTAGTATCGCCCACCATCAATGTGCGCTCAGGCGTTGCAGCCACCTCACCCATTAAATCTAAAATCATTTGCGGATGCGGTTTGGAGTAGCACTCATCCACACAACGTGTTGCGACAAAGTGATGTGCAATACCACTATTCGCCAACGCCTTATTTAAGCCTCGACGGCCTTTGCCAGTTGCAACTGCAAGCGGTACGCCCTTATCAGTTAAATGTGCAATTGTTTCGGGTACGCCATCGAATAGCGGGATGTGATCTTCACCCAAGCCATAATAATAAGTGTAGCGACCTGTCAGCTCAGCTAATTGCGTATCGGGTATACGGCCAAATAAATCATAAACCGCCTCACGAAAGCCTAGGCCAATAATGCCACTTGCTGCAGCTTGTGTAGGTTCTGGCAAGCCAACTTCCACACTGCCCTTGCATATAGCATCTACAATCAATTGGGTAGAATTAGCCAAAGTGCCATCCCAATCAAAAATGATTAAATCGTAATTATTCCGCATCTTGGTATTTTAGTTTTCTGAAGCGAGCTTTTGAAGGAATCTATCTAATTCTGGAGGTAACGGTGCAATGAGCTTGAGTTTTTCTGCTGTGAGCGGATGGCGAATATTGGTTTCTGCCGAATGTAAAAACATACGTTTTAAGCCACTCTTTTGAAGTGTTTTATTCAAAGCAAAATCACCATACTTGTCATCACCTGCAATCGGGAAGCCTAAATGCGCCAATTGCACACGCAACTGATGGGTGCGGCCTGTAATAAGCTGTGCTTCTAACAAGCTAAAATCACCATAATGGGCTTTTAGATGAAAAATAGTCTCCGATGTTTGACCTTCATCTTCAGCCCTTGGGTCAGGACGTCCCGTCATAACGCTCACACGGCGCTCTCCGTTTTCAAGCAAGTACTTTTGTAGCGTTAAGGTGACATGTTTCTTTTTCTCTGTCCAACGACCTTTAACTAGGATGAAATAGCGCTTATCCATTTGATTACGACGCATCGCTTCATGCAAGGAAACCAATGCTGAGCGTTTCTTACCCACCATCAGCACACCTGATGTTTCGCGGTCTAATCGATGCACAAGCTCCAAAAATTTAGCTTGAGGGCGCTCTAGCCTTAACTGTTCAATCACACCCTTACTCACACCACTACCGCCATGGACTGCCATACCTGCTGGCTTATCGAGCACAAGCATTGCATCATCCTCAAAGACGATGCACTTCTCTAAACGGGCTGTGACTGGCTTTTGTTGTTCAACGTCAACTTGGGCAACTGTCGCGCGTATCGGCGGAATACGCACCAAATCACCCATCACGAGTTTATAGGTAGCATCAATGCGTTTTTTGTTGACGCGTACTTCTCCACTACGAAGAATGCGATAAAGATGACTTTTAGGAACGCCTTTTAGCGTTTTGGTGAGGAAATTATCAATCCGTTGACCTTCACTTGCCTCATCAATTTCAAGCATTGCCGCGCTTGATTCACTAATTTCATTACTTATTTTGCTTAAATTTGTCATCTCACCTATACTACGAAACTATTGAAGTAAATGCGCTCAGCGCTTCTTCAACGAATGAATTGAAAGTCTTAAAAGATACCTTGGTTAATCTCGCTCGCCAAATAAAATAAGTAGCGATTTTATGTACTAAATATTAAAGCGCTCAAGCCGCTGCGGATGAATTGCAATACCTAGAGTATAAGCGATGGCGCGGCCTGGAAATGCTAGAACTTTGAATTTTAGCTGATATGTCAGCTAAACCGAATCTAAATTAAAAAACAGAATAAAAGCAACACGGCTTAAAAAAACACAAAACGAGTTACTTCGTTAACAAATTCAATCTGATACAGATAAAAAATGTGCAGATTAAAGGTGAAAAACTTTCATAAAAAGAAATCACCCACTGACAATGGCAAGGACAAAAGCCATAGAGAATGTAAGTTAGCAATGTAATTGATAAAGTGTTTAAATAGGCCCAAGCAAGTTTCTGACAGATTTACTGTGTAGTGTTAACAACACGCTGATTTATGGCATTAACCTACATATTCAAACCTAGCACTTCCACCTTGCTATTCACATAGCAACATCTGCAACCCCGCTCTGAGCGCGGGAGTCAACACAATGAAACGCATGTTATTTAACGCAACCCAGTCCGAAGAGCTGCGCGTTGCGATTGTCGATGGTCAACGTCTAATCGACCTTGATATCGAATCTGCTGGTAAAGAACAACGTAAGAGCAATATTTACAAAGGCGTCATTACACGCATCGAGCCATCGCTTGAAGCTGCCTTTGTGAATTACGGTACTGATAGACACGGCTTCTTGCCATTCAAAGAAGTCGCTCGCAGCTACTTCCAAAATGATGCTGAAGGTAGCCGTGCACGTATTCAGGACGTACTTAAAGAAGGCCAAGAGCTGATCGTTCAGGTCGACAAAGACGAACGTGGCAACAAAGGCGCGGCCCTCACAACATTCATCTCACTTGCTGGTCGTTATTTGGTCTTAATGCCAAACAATCCACGTGGCGGTGGTGTTTCACGCCGCATTGAAGGCGAAGACCGTAACGAACTCCGTGACATCATGGCGCAATTAGAAGTGCCGAATGGCATGAGTATTATTGCGCGTACTGCGGGTATCGGCCGCAACTTAGAAGAGTTACAATGGGATTTAAGCTACCTACTTCAACTTTGGAATGCTGTAGAAGGTGCATCAACCATTCAAAACGCTCCTTTCTTGATTTACCAAGAAGGTAGCCTAGTGATCCGCGCGATTCGTGATTACTTCCAACCAGACATCGGTGAAATCCTCATCGACACACCTGACATCCATGAACAAGCTATTCAGTTCATGAACCACGTTATGCCTGGCCATGTTGCCCGCGTTAAGTTATACCAAGACGAAACACCTTTATTCTCACGCTTCCAAATCGAACACCAAATCGAAACAGCATTCTCACGTGAAGTTCGCTTGCCATCAGGCGGCGCTATCGTGATTGACCATACTGAAGCTTTGGTTTCTGTGGACGTGAACTCAGGCCGCTCTACTAAAGGTAGCGACATTGAGCACACCGCTTTCAACACCAACCTAGAAGCAGCTGAAGAGGTTGCACGCCAATTGCGTTTACGCGACTTAGGCGGCTTGGTAGTCATCGACTTTATCGATATGGAAAGCCAACGCAATCAACGTGACGTTGAAAACCGCTTACGCGAAGCACTTCATTACGACCGTGCACGTGTTCAAACAGGCAAAATCTCTCGCTTTGGCTTGTTAGAGCTTTCACGTCAGCGCTTACGTCCAAGCTTGGGCGAAAGCAACCACATCCCTTGCCCACGTTGCCACGGCACTGGTCATATCCGCGGTATCGAATCAACAGCGCTTCACATCTTGCGTATTACACAAGAAGAAGCCATGAAAGAAAATAGCAAAGCAATTCAGGTTCAATTACCTGTTGAAGCGGCAACTTTCTTGCTCAATGAAAAACGTGCTGACATTCATAAAATCGAACAACGCACTGGCGTTGAGGTTGTGTTGATTCCGAACATCCACTTGGAAACACCTAACTACACTATCACTCGCATTAAGAGCGATGACAGTGCAGAAGATGGTCCACGTAGCTATCAAATGGTAGAAATGCCAACTGAAGAAGAAGTACATAACCACGCTGCGCCAGAAGTGAAGGCAGTGAAACAAGTAGCAGCAGTGAGAGGCATCACCCCTTCTGCACCAGCTCCTATCAGCGTAGAAAAAGTTGAAAAAGGCGTTTCACTCTTAACGCGCATTACAAATTGGTTAGGTTCACTCACTAAGAAAGAAGCACCAAAAGCTGAAACACGTGAGCACAACGGTCGTCGCGACAACAATCGCAACCGTAACCGCAATCGCAACCGTAATGAGCGTGGTGACCGTCCAGATCGTGGCAATCAAGCTGAGCGCAACAACCAGGGCGCTCAAAACAATCAAGGCGAGCGTCAACAACGTCCACAGCAACAACCTAGACCGCAGCAAGTTGCTCAAAACAACCAAGCTGAGGGCATACAAGGCGAACAAAACAACGAACAACGCGAAGGTCGTAACCGCCGTAGCCGCAATGGTCGTCGTGACCGTGGTCCTCGCCAAGAGCGTCCAGCTGGCGAACGTCCATTCATTGAAAATGAACAACTTCCAGATGCGAACAATGCTCCAGCAACCACACCTGTTGCTGAAACAGTAAAGCCTGTTCAAGCGACTAAAGCTGAGGCACCTAAGGTTGAAGCTGTAAAAGGTGAATCGATTGAAGTGGTCACAACAAAACCAGCTCAAGCAGAAAAACCTGCTAAAGCGGTAAAAGTGCCAAAAGAAGAAGTCACTTCTCCAGCTTTTACAGAAGCCCAAGCTAGTGAAGAAAAATCAGCGAAAGCCGTTGCTGATAAAAAAGCAAAACCAGCGCGTAAACCTGCAGCGAAAGCAAAACCTGTCGATTTAGCGGCAAGTGGTTTGCAATTGGTTGAAACAAAGGCAGAGACTAAAGCAGCAGTAGTTGCTGAAGCAGAAGCCCCTAAGAAACCCCGTAAAACTGCTGCATGGCAAAAGAAAGCTGACGAAGCTGCAAAAGATGAGCCCTTAGTCATCGTTCAAACGCTGAAGTAATCAGCAATTTGTTAAAACAAAAGCCCCGATTAAATCGGGGCTTTTTTATTGCTTTCATACTAGTTAAGTTAAGTCATCCACATTGGCGCCGTAGAATTTCTCTTTAAGCTTTTTGAGCTGATCTCTAAAGTCTGCAGCCTTCTCAAACTCAAGGTTTTTCGCACTATCATGCATTGCTTTTTCTAAGCGCTTCATTTCTTTAAGCAGTTGCTTCTCGCTTAGCACATCGTAATTGGCTTGATCTTGCGCAGCTTTACGTTCGCGCTCAGCGTCATCTTTATCGTACACGCCATCAATAATGTCTTTAATGCGCTTCACCACACCCTTAGGGATAATGCCATGCTCAAGGTTAAATGCAATTTGCTTGGTTCGGCGACGCTCAGTTTCATCCATGGCAAGTTTCATGGATCGCGTAATTCTATTCGCGTAGAAGATGACCTTGCCATTAAGATTACGCGCAGCACGACCAGCTGTTTGAATCAGCGAACGCTCTGAACGTAAAAAGCCCTCTTTGTCAGCATCCAATACTGCGACCAAGGAGACCTCAGGAATATCCAAACCTTCACGTAGCAAGTTAATACCGACGAGCACATCAAACTCGCCTAAACGCAAATCACGAATAATCTCCACACGTTCAACCGTATCAATATCCGAATGCAAATAGCGTACTTTGACGCCATGCTCGCTCAGATAGTCAGATAAGTCCTCAGACATACGTTTTGTTAATGTGGTGGCTAAAACACGCTCACCGACGACCACACGCAATTTAATCTCCGAAAGCAGGTCATCGACTTGGGTATCAGCCGGCTTCACAATAATCTCAGGGTCAACCAAGCCAGTTGGTCTTGCCACCTGCTCAACCACTTGCTGTTGATGATTAGCTTCATACTCCGCAGGCGTCGCCGAAACAAACACCGTTTGACGCATAATTTGCTCAAACTCTTCAAACTTCAGCGGACGATTATCCAAGGCTGAAGGTAATCGGAAGCCATAATCCACCAAATTTTCTTTACGTGACCTATCACCCTTATACATCGCGCCAATCTGGGGCACGGTAACGTGGCTTTCATCCATAATCATGATGGCGTTTTTAGGGAGATAATCAATCAATGTTGGCGGTGGGTCACCAGGGCCGCGGCCTGATAAATGACGTGAGTAATTCTCAATACCTTTACAGAAGCCAATCTCATTAAGCATTTCCAAATCAAAGCGTGTGCGCTGCTCAATACGCTGCGCCTCCACCAACTTACCCTCTTTAATGTAAAAATCCACACGGCTTTTAAGTTCGTGCTTAATCTTTTCCATAGCGCGAACTGTCGTCTCACGTGGCGTTACATAATGGCTGGAAGGATAAATGGTATAACGTGCAATCTTATTAAACATCTGCCCTGTGAGCGGATCGAATAAAGTAATGGTTTCTACTTCATCATCAAATAAAGAAATACGTACCGCGGTTTCACTGTTTTCTGCTGGGAACACATCAATCACATCGCCACGTACTCGAAAGCAGCCACGAGAGAAATCAAAGTCGTTACGGTCATATTGCATACCAACCAAACGCAATATCGCATCGCGCTGGCTCATCTTCTTACCTTGTTCAAGGTGCAAGACCATCCCGTGATAATCTACTGGGTCGCCGATACCGTAAATCGCAGAAACGGAAGCCACAATAATTGCATCGTCACGCTCTAATAAAGCCTTAGTCGCAGAAAGCCGCATCTGCTCGATGTGCTCGTTAATGCTCGAATCTTTCTCGATAAACAAATCACGTGACGGCACATAAGCTTCAGGCTGATAGTAATCGTAGTAAGAAACGAAGTACTCCACCGCATTATTAGGAAAGAACTCGCGGAATTCAGAATAAAGCTGAGCGGCTAGCGTCTTGTTTGGCGCCATGACAATGGCTGGGCGTCCTGTACGCGCAATCACATTAGCCATGGTGTAGGTTTTACCAGAGCCCGTAACGCCAAGCAGAGTTTGATACTTCATCCCTGCCTCAATCCCCGCAGTAAGCTTATCAATCGCCTGTGGTTGGTCCCCCGCTGGAGGAAAAGGCTGATGAAGCTGATATTTACTATTGGGAAACGTAACAATCAATTGCGGGCACCTTTTATGAATAATGCTATTTTAACAGGCGTAGAACTTTATACTGTGTTCTTGGTCAAGGAATGAGGCATATAAATTCGCCTCAAGATAAAAAACAATAAATCCATTGGAGCATGACATGCGTAACCTCAAAATTGCTTTAAGTGTAACGGCCTTCCTGATGACTGGATTTACACCAATCGCACAAGCCTTTGACAAAGAAAAACTGCTAGGTTCATTTTTCTCTATCGTCATGATACGTGGCTACAACCCTGATGGGAGCTTGGCCTATGGTTCAGGTGTGATTGTGGCGCAAAACAAGGTGCTCACTAATTGTCATATCTTTAGACAAACAAAAGAGCCTTGGATTTCACGCGGCGAAGACAGCTTTACTATCGCTTCCATCCAAGCAGATCGTTATCACGATTTGTGCCTCATCACTGCAGATAGCTTACCATTTCCGCCAGCGGTCATCGGTTCAGTCAATGACATGAAAAAAGGCGAGGAAATTGTCGCCATCGGCCATTCAAGTGCGTCCCCTGCCCCAATCACCTCATTTGGCGCATTAAAAGCCGCTTATCCATTTGAAGGTGCAAACATCATTCGTAGTACAGCTCGCTTTGCCATGGGCGCCAGCGGCAGTGGCCTATTTGATGGTCAAGGCCGCTTAATTGGTATTAACACATTCAAAACACCTGGTCGCAATGCTTACTTTTACGCCTTGCCGGTGGAATGGTTAGCCTCACTTGAGAAACAACCGGCTGAGACTCAATACCCAATTGATGGCAAAACATTCTGGGAAGAAGATGATGCGAACAAACCACTCTTTATGCAGATGGCTGAGCCTGAAATTCAAGAAGAATGGCCTCGATTACTTGGAATTGCTCAAAAATGGATTAAAAAAGAACCAAACAACACTGAAGCTTGGTTTGAGCTTGGCGTGGCGCAAGAACATAGTGACCAAAAAACAGATGCTGAGCAATCATACCGCCATGCCTTAATGCTTAGTCAAGGCAATATAGACGCCATGTTTAGACTAGGTGTAATGGCCGCAGAGAAAGGCAATATTGCAGAAGTGCAAGCCATGAAAGTTGCTATTGGCAATATTGATCCTGACACGGCTGAAGAATTCAACACTGCAATTACCTGCGACGAAAAGTGTAAAAAACGCCGCTAATTGTTTAAAAGTGTAATAAGCACGCAATATTAGGGTGTTGCTGGTTTCAAGAGGACGGGTTTTTGAGTAAAATCACCTTTTAGCTCATATTTAAGCTCAAGGACGTCATTTTGGAACAAGCAGCGCAGTCTATTCTTTCTCAACGTGTTCAAGCCATCAAAGAGTCTCCAACCCTTGCAGTCACAGCACGTGCAGCCAAATTAAAATCTGAAGGTAAAGATATTATTGGCCTTGGTGCTGGCGAGCCAGATTTCGATACTCCTCAACACATCAAAGATGCGGCTAAACAAGCCATTGATAGCGGCTTTACTAAATACACGCCTGTTGCAGGCATTCCTGGCTTAAAGAAAGCCATCGTTGCAAAATTCAAAAATCAAAACGGTTTTGATTACACAGAAAAAGAAGTCATTGTTGGCGTCGGTGGCAAACAATGCATATTCAACCTTGCTTTAGCTGTCTTAAACCATGGTGACGAAGTCATCGTTCCTGCGCCTTACTGGGTTTCATATGCAGATATCGCGTTAGTGGCTGGCGCTAAGCCTGTCATTATCGAATGTGGCATTGAGCAAGGCTTTAAGCTATTGCCAGCACAGTTAGAAGCGGCGATTACGCCCAAAACCAAATTATTCATGATTAACTCACCTTCTAATCCAACTGGCGCGGTTTACACGCTAGAAGAGTTAAAAGCCTTAGGTGAAGTGTTAAAACGTCATCCACACGTATTGGTGGCAACCGATGATATGTACGAGCACGTGAACCTCACAGGTAAAAAGTTCTACAACATCCTCAATGCAACACCAGAATTAAAACCACGTTGCATCGTACTCAACGGTGTTTCAAAAGCTTACTCAATGACAGGCTGGCGTATCGGCTATGCCGCCGGCCCTGCTTACATTATTAAAGCGATGGAAATCTTACAATCGCAATCAACCTCGAACCCAACCTCAATCTCACAAGTGGCTGCACAAGCTGCTTTGGATGGCCCACAAGAATGTATTGAGCCTATGGTGAAAGCATTTATTGAGCGCCATGAGTATGTGGTGGACCGCTTCAATAAAATGCGTGGTTTGAAGTGTATTAAAGCAGGCGGCGCCTTCTACGCATTCCCTGATGCGAGAGATGCCATTAACAACCTGCACATAGAAGGCAAAATTAAAGAAGCGAATGACATGGCGCTTTCAGAATATTTGCTTGAGCAAGTAGGCGTAGCGGTTGTACCTGGCTCTGCTTTCGGCGCAGAAGGTTACTTCCGCATTTCGTTCGCAACATCGATGGACAACCTCAGAAACGCATTAGACCGTATTGAAAAAGCGCTAGCGTAATAATAAAGAACGCTAATTTTCTGAAAATACGGAATGAATTGATGAAACATTAAGTCTTTTAAAGACTTAAAAAAATAAACATCAGGAATATTGAAATGCTCACTTGGGAAAGTATTCAGAAGTTAGTCAGCGAAGGCAATTTAACCCCAGAAAAACGCCTCGTAAAAACGGGCGCGCAATGGAAACAGTTGCTTTCTGACGATGTTTATCATGTCACCCGTAATGCTGGCACAGAGCGTCCATTCAGCTCACCCATGTGCACCCATTTTGAAGCAGGTATTTATGCTTGCGCCTGTTGTGACACCCTACTTTTTGATTCAACTGAAAAATTCGATTCAGGCACTGGCTGGCCATCATTTACCCAGCCAATCAAAGCAAATGCTGTTGCCTACTATTTAGATGATAGCCTCGATAGAAGCCGTATAGAGATTACCTGCAACACTTGCGATGCGCACTTAGGCCATGTGTTCCCTGATGGCCCAGCACCTAGCAAATTGCGCTACTGTGTGAACGCACTCTCATTGCAACGAAAAAGCTAGTTTAAGGCTTGCTTGAGCTTATCAAGCGCAACCAAAACGTTCTCTTGCGTGGTACCGATATTCATCCGCATAAAACCACTTCCGCCTTTGCCAAAGATGGCACCTGGCGATAAAGCAAGTTTGGCCTGCTCAAGAAACAACTGCTGAAGCGCTTCATCACTGATCCCTAGCTGACGACAATCCAACCACATCAAATACGTGCCTTGTGCAGGAATAAACTTAACTCTAGGCAAATGCTCTTTAGCGTAAGCCATCACAATCTCGCGCGTTTCATGCAGATAATCGAGCAGAGCATTTAACCATTCATGCCCATGACGATAAGCCGCCTCAAAAGCCACTAAACTAAATGGATTGGTAACTGATACCCCGCTAGCCATTAAGTGCGATTGAATCGCTTTGCGATGCGCTTCATGAGGGATAATCAAAGCTGACAAACCCAGCCCCGGGATATTAAAAGTCTTACTTGGCGCAACAGCGGTAATCACCGTATCTTGTTCAATATCTAATGCCCCAAGCACATGATGCTTAGCGTCGGGATAAACCAAATCCGCATGGATTTCATCCGATAAAATAATGAGCTGATGCTGTTTTGAAATCGCTAAAAGCTTTTGCAACTCAGATTTACTCCAAACTCGCCCAACAGGGTTATGTGGTGAGCAAAGCAATAAAATCTTTGCCTGTTTTGCGCACGCTTCGAAGTGCGCAAAATCTATTTCATAGGTGGAGTTACCAAAGCTATCGAGGGTTAAGACAAGTAGATTTTCAAGCAAACGCCTGCCCGTATTATTTGCGACTGACAAAAATGGAAAATACACGGGTGGCTGAACGATGACACCATCATCTTTGTTGGTCAGCGCCGCGACCGCTAAGCTTAAAGATGGAACAACGCCTGGTGTCAGCACTATCCACTCACGCTTAACTTCCCATCCGTGCTTAACGCGCATCCATTCAATCAAAGCCTCATAAATCGACTCTGGCGCCATGCTATAGCCATAAATCGGATGCTGAGCCCTTGCCTTTAAAGCCTGAGTAACAGCGTCGGGTGCGGCAAAGTCCATGTCAGCCACCCACATAGGCTGAACATCTGTTCTGCCAAATGCTTGCTTCAAGCCGTCATATTTCAGCGACTGCGTGCCATGACGGTTGATAATTTGATCGAACTGCTTGGTCACCGAATACGCTTCCAGAAAGTCACTTCAGACAAGGTATGCTGAAATTTATGTTGGGTTTCACGAATCACAAAAGGCACCTTCAATGGCTGTTTGACAAGCTCAAAGTGCTGACCTAGCAATTCCTTTAGGCCATCTAGCGCGGTGACATTTTCACCGTCTCGTTTAAAACCGCCAATCCACTCTTCACGTGGGGTATGTTCTTCAAGCCATGTATAAGGCGAGGTAATCATTAACACACCGCCAATATTCAGTCTTTCATGAATAGCATTCAAGAAATGGCGCGGACTATATAAGCGGTCAATTAAATTCGCCGCTAAAATCAAATCATACCCCGTAAAGTTAGGCTTTAGATTACAAGCGTCGCCCTGCCAAAAATCGACCTTATTAGCCACATCCTCCAAACCTAAGTCAGTTAAGGTGCGCTCTTGATAGCTCACCAAATCACCTTCAGTCGTCATGGTATAACGTAAAACACCCTGCTGAACGAGCTTGAGCGCTAAACCAATAAACCTTGCTGAAAAATCAATGCCTGTTACATGGTCAAAATGTTTCGCCAACTCAAACGTTGCACGACCAGTCGCACAGCCCAAGTCCAATGCTGTTCTCATTGACTTACCTTGCATCACTTCAATAGCTAGGTCACTCAAGGCTTTAGGAAAGTTAGGGACGCCGTAATAGCTATCCCCATAATGAAACTCAGCATACTCCGAAAGCTGCTTATCATCTTCATAATGAGATGAGTGGTCTTCAATAGGTGTGTCAGTCACGATATAACGAAACCCCGCATGTTGAAAAAAGTGTCGACGAAACGCGTAGCGCGCGCTTTTCAAGGCTTCGTTGCCGGTCGCTATCCACGACCCACCTTTGATTAAATTATGACGCCCATCATACGTTGGCGTCGTAAAGTCATCATAAATCGGATGCACTCTAAAACCATCAAATGGGAAAATCGGCGTTTCAGTCCATTGCCACACATTACCCACCACATCAAACAGCTCACCGTGCGCAAACGTATTCACGGGGCAAGAAGAGGCGTAATGGTCAAAATGTAAATTGGCTTGGTCACTATTAAAAACAGCCTCATCAGACAAACCAGATGCTTCATAAAGGCTATACCACTCCGCTTCTGTTGGCATCCTCACAGTAGCGCCCAATTGTTCGGTTTTCCAATGGCAAAAAGCCTTTGCCTCGTGGTAATTGACTTCAGCAGGCCAACTCCAAGGCATGGCAATTTCCTCTGCCATCACCCGCAATTTCCAATCACTTCCTTGCTTCACCCAAAAAGTTGGATGCGACGAGTTAGCATACTTTTTCCATGAAAGCCCCTCTTCCGCCCAATAGTCATCATTTGCATAGCCTCCCGCCTCCACAAAAGCAAGAAATTCGGCATTAGACGTGAGGTATTTTGCGGCTTGAAACGCTGAGCAATACTTCTCGAAAGCCCCATATTCGTTATCCCAGCCATAGGTAGCATCTTGCTTGCCGATTTTTACATCGCGAGCTTTGATATTAACCAATGTATTAAGTGGGGCTGGCGATTGCTGCTGGGCACATACCGGCCAATTAGCCGATAGCTTCACATACTTTAATGCATGCTGACGAATCAGCACGGAGCTTGTTTCTAAGTGAATTCGCTCGTGCTCAATGCCCATTAAAATGATCCACCAAGGGCTTTCCCAGTCGATAGGCAAGTTAAGAGGCAATTCAGAAATCAATTGGTCCACCACTTGGCGAACTTTAGCGCGATAAGCTTTAACCTCTTCAACCTTAGGCCAATCATAGTTCTGGTCGTTAACATCATCCCAGCCCATCTCATCAACACCCACCGCAAACATAGACTCAAACTGGGGATTAACGCGCTTAGTAATAAGCCCCGAGAGGATAAGTTTATTGATGAAGAATGTATTGGTATGGCCGTAATAAAAAATCAGCGGATGGCGCAAGCTAATTGGCTTAACAAAATAAGCCTCATCCGATGCCAAGCACTCAAACAGACTTTCATAAAAATCTGCTGTTTGATGAAAGGAGGCTCTGATTTCCTTTCTGAGTGTTTCTGGTGATTTGTTACTGAGCTGAATACTGCGATTTAAAATTGGGTCCATACATCCATCAATGAAAATTTGTTAAAAATAGCGCTATATCTAAAGCGCCAAAGGCGTTGTTATTGCCCCTACATTGACAATCACTTAACTAGAAACGTTCTGAGATTGTTGTACGCGCCACATTTCAGCATAGCGCTGCCCCAACGCAATTAGTGATTCATGCGTCCCTCGCTCAATAATTGCACCCTCTTCCATCACTAAAATTTGGTGTGCATGGGTAATGGTTGAAAGCCGATGCGCGATAATTAAGGTGGAACGGTTGCGTGCCAAATCATTGAGTTCGTTTTGGATGGAGCGTTCTGTTTCAGAATCTAGCGCAGAGGTCGCCTCATCAAATATGAGTAAAGCTGGATGCTTAAGCAGCGTTCTTGCAATGGCCACCCGCTGTTTTTCGCCGCCTGAGAGCTTGAGGCCACGCTCACCCACCGCGCTTTGATAGCCGTCAGCCAAGCTCGCAATAAATTCATGAATCTGGGCAGACTTCGCAGCCGCTTCAATTTCTGATTGCGTCGCACCAGGCTTTCCGTAAGCAATGTTATAGCCTATGGTGTCGTTAAACAGCACGGTGTCTTGCGGCACGATGCCCACTACTTGGCGCAGGCTAGCTTGCTGAACGTCTTGAATGTTCTGCCCATCAAATAAAATAGCGCCCTGTTGCACATCGTAAAACCTAAATAAAAGGCGAGACAAAGTACTCTTGCCCGCGCCACTATGCCCTACCACCGCAGTTGTTTGACCTGGCAAAATCTCAAAAGAAACATTATTTAGAATTTGGCGGTTAGCTTCATATTGAAAAGAAACCTCTTTAAAAATCACATGCGGGCCAAGTGCTGGTGATTCAACCAATAATGGCAAGGCATTCGACTTATCTGCCACCTCTTGATGCGCCTCAAGCAAAGCAAACATCCGGTCAATATCGGCCAGCGATTGCTTCATCTCTCGGTAAAGCACCCCTAAAAAATTAAGCGGAATATAAAGCTGTATCATCAGCACGTTGACTAGCACCAAATCACCAATCGTCATGGTGCCTTTTGCCACCCCTGAGCTTGCTACGCCAAGAATACAAATCAACCCAATACCAATAATGGTTTGCTGGCCAAAGTTTAAAAGCGCTAAGGATTTTTGTGATTTAACTGCCGCTTGGGCATATTTTTTTAGATTATCATCATAGCGAATGGCTTCGTATTGCTCGTTGCCAAAGTACTTCACCGTCTCAAAGTTAATCAAAGAGTCAACAGCCCTTTGATTCGCCTTGGAGTCCAAGTCATTCATTTGGCGTCTGAAGTTGGTGCGCCACTCCGTCACCACAATGGTAAACACGATATAGCAAGTAAGCGCGATGAGCGTAATCACCACAAACCAGATGTTATACACAAAGAAGAAATACCCCAGCACCATCAAAAGCTCAATCAGCGTTGGGATAATGCTGTAAAGCGAATAGGAAATAAGCGATTGAATACCGCGTGTACCCCGCTCAATATCGCGTGTCATCCCGCCAGTTTGTCGCGACAAATGAAAGCGAAGCGATAACGCATGCACATAGTTAAACACCTGCAAACCTACTTTTCTGACCGCGCTTTCCGTCACCTTAGCAAAAATCAGCTCCCTTAACTCCCCAAACAAAGAGGCCGACAAGCGCAATAAGCCATAAGCTAAAATCAAGGTGACTGGCACCACAACTAACGCTTGAGGCCCAGTGATGCTAAGCGTATCGACAATTTTCTTGAGCACAATCGGCACACCGAGATTGGCGACCTTAGCCGCCACCAAACACAAGAGTGTGATAATCACCCTAAACTTAAATTGCCAAATATAGGGCATCAGGTTTTTAATCACCTGCCAATCACTACGTTGACGGATTTTATTAAGAGTATTTGTGTCGGAGTGTGTATGTCGCATAGCCTGGGTATTGAATTAAGACCTTATTGAGCACATGGCATTAAGCCCATGTGGCGTGCATCAGTGGAATTTCAAACCCCACAATGATAGTGTATTTAATAGAAAAAATATTTTAATCAAATAAAAAATAAGTCGAGGTTTTTTATGCTTTCTTATTGACCAAAGGGCTACAAGTCTTTATTATCACGCCTTCACCGATTCCTCAATAGCTCAGTTGGTAGAGCGCCGGACTGTTAATCCGTAGGTCCCTGGTTCGAGCCCAGGTTGAGGAGCCAAATACAAAAAAGCCGCTAAATTTAGCGGCTTTTTTCTTTTTAAGCCCACCCTGCTTTATCCGTCACCGTATAATCTAAAACCATGACCACCCCAAACAACCAAGCCAACAACCCACTCCATGGCATCACGCTCGAAGCGATTGTCACCGCACTATTCGAGTATTACGGCTGGAATGGTCTCGCTGAACGCATCCCCGTCAATTGCTTCATCAACGACCCCAGCATTAAATCCAGCCTCAAGTTTCTCCGCAAAACACCATGGGCAAGAGACAAAGTAGAAGCTTTATATTTAGCCACGTTGCGGAGAAAGTCATAAATCGCCCAACACTTATTGCTATGATGGTCTACGCATCATCAACCCAAGAAAGTCTTTATGAACGACCGTATTCGCCACTTGCTTGCACAGCTAGAAGCCGCTGAAAAGGAGCTAGAAAAGGCGCTGCAAGAGCGCCAAGTGCATCTTAACTTTAGCATCAAGGGTAAGCGCGTTGAGTTTGAAAAATCAGTTAAAGCGGCGCATAAGCAGGTAAAAGTCGGACTGATTAAATGGCTAGGCAATCGCCCGATTAACTTGCTCACCGCGCCGATTATCTATGGCATGGTGTTCCCCATGTTGTTGCTGGACGCTTGCATTAGTCTTTACCAAGCGATTTGCTTTCCTATCTACAAAATCTCTAACGTCAAACGTAGCGATTACATCATTTTTGACCGTCATCATTTAAGTTATCTCAATATCGTGGAAAAGAGTCATTGTATGTATTGCACCTATGGCAACGGCTTGCTGGCTTATGCGACTGAAATTATCGCGCGGACCGAGCAATACTTTTGCCCAATTAAACATGCCAGAAAAATGATGGGACGACATGCGCGCTATGCTAGCTTTGTGGAGTATGGCGATGCGAAAGATTACCAAGCCAAGCTTGAGCAATTTAGAATTGACTTAGCAGAAGAGCTAAAAGCAAAAGATAAAGAAGTGTGCAATGGCAGAGGCTGAAAATGCCAACATTCCTAGGGGCATCATTAAAGCGCTTTCGCTTAAACAGCCTTATGCTTGGCTCATTGCGAATGGTTATTTATTGGTGGATGACCGCACTTGGGGCACAGGCTACCGCGGCGCAATGCTCATCCATGCCAGCAAAGGCATTTACGAAGAGTATTACGACTATTTGGTGGCAAATACGGACATTCCCCCTCCCCAGCAAAGATAAATTGGGCTATGGCGGTGTAGTGGGGATTGCGAAGCTAGTCCTGTGCGCTAGGCCAGATGAAATACCGCCAACTCTCACGAGAGAACAACGGGCGCATTTTAGTGGGGTACCACGCGATGGCTTTGGTTTTTTGTTTGAGCATGCCAAGCCATTAACGCTCATGCCCTGCCCTGGCAAGCTTGGTATTTTTGAGATTGATATGAATGCGCTACTTGATGCGCCACCGCCAGCACAGGCAGCGCTGTTTTAAGTTGCTATTCAAAAACTGCTTGCAAACGAGCCAAAGCATCTTCCACAACATAAACTGGGGCAACTTCAATCTTTTTGGCGCCTCGGGCTACCAAATCAACTGCACGCAACATATTGACTAACACCACGCCTTGAGTCTCCATACCAGTACCAGTTAATGAAACTGCAAATCCTGCAAACCTAGCAAAATCCATCCCTTGGGTAATCGGCGCAATAAAGGCCGTGCCTAAAGCATTTACTTCAGCGCTTGAAAGCACTAATGCAGGCCTGAAGTCGCCTTGGGTTTCTCGCCCAGCAGTTGGATTGAGGCACACCCTAACAACATCTCCTCGCTCGAATTTTCCCATTAGAGAAGCTCTGATCCAACAGGAGCCATGATATCCCATGCCGCCATTTCTGAATTAATAGGGGAATTTTTGTCGCACTGTGAAAGCAAATCGGCAAGCTTGTAATGCTTTCTAGACACTGCTTTGATTGGGGTAGCAGTAAACACGCCATCTTGAACATTCAAGACAAGTTGACTCCCCACACCCGCATCTAATGATTTCAAGATATCTGGCGGAATGGTCATGATGGCTGCGCCACCTTGTTTTCTGATGCTAACGGTTTTCATTTGATATCACCCACGGTTTAATGTAGCACAATAGTAACACATTATTTAAAAGCACTACCAGCGCCCTTCTATACTAAACATCAACGTGCGATAGCCAAAATCATTGGCAAGTAGCTTCCATTCATCTCCAGCACTGACATATCTACTTTGGCGACGCATATCTTCATCTAGAAGATTTTGACCTGACACACGGAAATTAAAGTGAGGGTTAATCTTATAAAGCCAGAATGTATCCAAAAGCACTCTAGCCTCGGTATAAGCCTGCTGTCCTAACACGCTCGCTTGTTGAGAACTAATATTTGTCTCGCTTCGACCTGAAATTTGCACAGAGATGCCACAACTAGATTGCCATTTTGGAATATTCTGATCCCAGCCCATCGACAAGACATATTTAGGGGTGTCAGCCGCATTTCGAGTAATTCCTAAAATCACATCATCAACACGAGCATGAGGTAACGTTAAATGTGCTTTTGCCGTACCTCCATCCCATCCAAATGGATCAGTGTTAACCTTTCCATCCAACTCAACTCCCCAATGCATAGAATCACCAACATTGTAAGGTCGATCTACCCAAACTGGCGTATTAGTTACTCCCTCATTCATCACCCGATGTTCTGTAAAATCAGTGGTGGCACGCACATAAAGATTAGCGCCTAACACGCCCCCTTTATTAGCCAAGTATCGCTCCGCAACGACTTCAAAGTTAATGCTACGTTCTGGTTTTAGATTGGGGTTACCGCGAACATTAGGATCTAGTGGCGTATTTGTCGTAACGCTCGGGGTAAGAGCATTACTAATTTCGCTGATTTTTGGCATTTTCATTCCTGCGCCAAGCGATGAGCGAAATACCCATGCATCTTCAGGCTGCCAGCGAATTGCGATTGATGGCAACAAAGCATTATCTTGCTGAATGTTGCCTGATGAACTTAGCTCCATTCCCTCAAGCCTCAATCCGGATATCAGCGTCAAAGCATCTTGCATGGTCCAGGTGTCTTGCACCCATAAAACCTGATCCTGAGATGATGACAGATATTGCCCCTGACCTAACGATCCAACAAAGACCTGTTGATCAGTTTGAGTCAGCTTATTGTACTCTGCGGCGATTGAAATGAAATGCAAGCCAATGGGCTGATCCCATCTTATTGCACTATTTAACTCATCTTGAGTACTGCGAGTGTTCTGATTAACGTAAATAGCATTTCCACTGCCATCCAAACCATTTCTAGTCACATCTAAGCTGTTAAGTCTATTATTTAAAGAAAGTCTGGCACTAAGCTTTGATTCATCAATATACGTTTCCCCGTCTAAGCGCACTCTTAAATAACGAGCCAAACCATCCTCATCAGCATCTCTTGTACCATTAGGACTTAAAGGCGTTTGAGGATTAGCGGAACTATAAAGAGACGTTTTTGTGACTATATCTGAAGGCCCTAAAAATACCATTGATGATAGCGTGACACTATCACGGCCAGATTTCCAAGTTAGCCGAGGTGAAAAAGCATGATGCTCCATCTCATTAGTACCAGTTGCATATTCTTGCTGCCAAAATGCGCTGGCTCCTGCAGATTGTCGATCTAATGTTGAGTAAACTGGGGAACGAGAAAAGTTGAGTGAGACTGGCAGCACCCATGAAAAATCTCCATTTTTCCCCGACTCAGACCAAGAAAGCTGTTCGTTCGGCTCACCATCCTTGAAGCCTAAGGCAGCCTTGACTTCAGTTGCGGCCTTGGAGACGCCTTTTTTGAGTATGATATTGACCGTGAGGGGTGATGAGCCGCCAAACTCAGCCGATGATCCACGACTGATTTCAACACGCTCTATATCGCTCGCAGGCATACGGGTAAAAGCCCCCATGGTGCCGCCTGATTGCTTTTCACCATCAATGAGCACTCGGATAGAATCGCGCGACATCCCGCGTGCGCGGGTACCGCCAGCACCAACTTCCACGCCGGGAAGTTTGCTAATCACCTCGCCAGCGGTCATGACGCTTAAGTTTTCGATTTCTTTGCGCCCAAACACCATCTTTTGGGTGGCTGAATCCTTGCGCATTTCGACTTCATCGCGCGCGCCAGCGACGTCGACCGCTTGAATTTTGAGGGTTTCTTCCGCCCAAGACGAAGATGAAAGCAATATTAAAAAAAGTACATATTTTTTATGCAATGGCATGGGTTCTTTTATAAAATTACTAGAAGTTAAAATAAGCTACACTGAATTTATTCAACGCAAAGCCTAACATGAAATTGTTACCAAAAGTTTTCAGCTATCCATTGGGTGCCCTAAAAAAACTGGGGCCAGGCTTAGTCACAGGCGCGGCTGACGACGACCCAAGTGGCATCGCCACCTACTCCCAAGCAGGGGCGCAATATGGATTCGGTTTACTTTGGACAATTGTCCTCACCTACCCGCTGATGGTGGGCATCCAGATGATCTGCGCGCGCATTGGCTTAGTGACTGGACGTGGCCTGGCAAGCAACATGCAGCGCACCTACCCACTCCTTTTGACCTTACCACTGATCGTGTTGCTTCTCGCGGCGAACATCATCAACATTGCTGCCGACTTGGCTGCGATGTCAGACGCCGTTAAGCTTGTTGTTGGCGGACCACGCCACCTCTACTCCATCATCATTGGCGTCACCTGCTTGCTCTTGCAGGTGTTCATTCCTTACCACCGTTATTTACCGATCCTTAAATGGCTCACCCTCTCTTTATTCGCCTATGTGGGCACCGTGTTCGCCTCACACGTCGATTGGTCACACGTCATTTCTGAAACCCTATTGCCGCACATCAGCCTCGATGCAAACTACGTGCTGCTTGTGGTGGGCGTCTTTGGCACCACGATCAGCCCCTACCTCTTCTTTTGGCAGGCGGCTGAAGAGGTAGAAGATATCTCAGACATCCCAAGCAGGAACGCACTGGTCGAGCATCCAGAGCAAGCCCCACAAGAACTAAGGCGCGTGAACCTAGACACGATATTTGGCATGGGGTTCTCCAACATCATCTCTTTTTTCATCATCCTCACCACCGCGGCGACACTATTTCCTGCAGGCATTCACAACATTCAAACCTCAGCGGAAGCGGCGGCGGCACTGCGTCCTATTGCTGGCGACTTTGCGTTCATGCTCTTTGCCTTGGGAATTATCGGTACAGGACTTTTAGCGATTCCAGTATTAGCGGGATCTGCGGCTTATGCGGTAAGCGAGTTGATGCACAAGCCCGCAAGCTTAAGACTCAAGGCATCCTCAGCCAAACACTTTTACGGGGTGATTGTGATTGCCACGCTGATTGGCGTTGGGCTGGACTTTAGTGGGATAGACCCAATTAAGGCCTTGATTTGGAGTGCGGTGATTAACGGCATTGTGGCGGTGCCATTGATGATTGCCGTGATGCACATGTCATCCATGACTAAGATCATGGGGGACTTCACGATTAAGGGTAAAACGAAGCTGCTGGGATGGTTAGCGACCGCCTTGATGACGGTGACGGCAATTATTCTTGGCTTAGTAAATTTATTCTAAAAGCGTCTAGTCTTTAGTAAATAGTCCGCTGATATTGCGCATCCCCTTGAGCGCTGCCCATGAGCCTAACAATATCCTTGCCGCCTTGATGGGCGTGAACATCGCAAATAAAGCCCCAGCACCCAATATCATGCCGGGGTTGTTCTTCACAAAACGCGTTGCCGCCAGGCCCCTATCCACCCAAGTTAATCGCATCTGCCACTGGGCAGCGTGAATCGATAAGTCATCACGCTGGGCCGAGGCCTCCGCTTGAAGCTTGGCTTTTTTGATTGCGAGATGGTGAAGCTTGTTATGCATACTACTCTTCAGCCTTGAGCGACTTGTAGTCCTTAGCAAGCTCAGAGAGGCTAGCCTCAAAGGTCGCAGGCATGGCTTTAAGCGCTTGAATGACGCGCCACAAGCAAACACCGCCAATGAGTATAAAAAGCCCTGTCACGCCGCCCAATGCGATCAGGCGGTGCGTATCCCAGAAGATGACCACAACGAATAGTGCAAGGAGTAGCGCGCCGAAGCATAAGCAAAAGAGCGCGACCAGCACCATGATGAGCACGGAGACTGTGCGCTCGCGTGCAATTTCGAGGTCTGCGGAGAGTAGATTGAGGCGATTATGCGCAATCGCCACCGCCAAGGCCGTGATGGATTTGAGCGAGCCCAAGAGGCCTTCTGCGCTGTGTGAAGTATTCTCTGACATACGGTTAACGGCGGCTCACGAGTAAACCAATCACAAGGCCAATACCGGCAGCGATGCCAACGGCCTTCCAGGGATTCTCTTGCACGTAGTCGTCGGTGGCCTTGACCGCCTCGCGACCTTTTTCAATGAGGTCTTCATGCAAATCTTCTAGCTTCACCTTGGCGGATGCGAGTGAGGTCTCGGCCTGCGCACGCAGCTGATCGACCTTCTCACCACCCTGATTGGCCGTGGCCTTAATCAGCGCCTCAGCGTCAGCGATCACCGCCTTAAACTCAGCGACCAACTCTGCCTTGGTCACCTCATTCAAAGAACCCGTCAAAATGTTTTTGCTCATCTCAAACCCCTTAAGCTTGGTAATATTTTTATGTTACTAGCTAAATGACAGCAACGGTTGATTTAGGTCAAGTTAATCTTATTTGAGTGCGCGTATCTCAGGAAGATTGCGCCACCACCCATACACATCCATGCCACAACCGAAAACGTAGCGATTGGGGAGCGTGAGGCCAACGTAATCGGCCTTAATTGGCTTTGCGTGCCCAAGCGCTTTTTCTGTTAACACGGCAATCTTAACCTCTAGAGCCCCCAGCGCTAAGCACCGATCTCGAATGGCGACCAAGGTGTGCCCCTCATCCAAGATATCATCGAGCAACAATACGATACGACCCTTTAATTTATCTGTCGGTGCCTTACCCCACTTAACGTCCTGCCCTATGGTCTCACCGTTGTAGCGGCTTGCTTGGAGATAGTCTGCTTCTAAGGCAAAAGAAAGTTGAGGCAAGAGCTGACCTGCAAAATAGAGACCGCCGTTCATAATCGTCATCACCAGCGGGGCTTTATCCTGAAGGTCATGTGTGATTTGAGTGGCTAAATCCTTGATAGCAGCATCGACCTCAGCTTGGGTGTAGATGAAATCTGAATCATTGAGGAGTTGGTCTGGGTTCATAGGGTTAAGGTTTGCTAAGCGGTATTAGCGTGCATTAACGTCGCCCTGGTACTCCTCCACCCAGCTCTTGAGCTCTTCTTTAACTAGCTGTTCATCCTTCCCGGGCGTGGTTGAAATCCACTTAAGCAGAGCCACCACCCACTTGGCATCGACGGTCCTAGCGGATGCGATGCGAAGCTTCTCGTGCGGGGTTGGCAGGGTGTGCTCGTCATCGGCGAGCAGCTCCTCGTAGAGCTTCTCACCCGGACGCAAGCCTGAAAACTCGATCTTGATTTCTTCTTCTGTAAATCCAGAGAGCTTGATCATGTCACGTGCAAGGTCAACGATCCTCACTGGCTCACCCATATCGAGCACAAAGATCTCACCGCCGTTTCCCATCAGGCCCGCCTGCATCACAAGCTGCGCCGCCTCTGGGATGGACATGAAGTAGCGTGTGATCTCTGGGTGTGTCACAGTAATCGGTCCGCCCGCCTTAATCTGCTCACGGAACTTAGGGATGACGCTGCCACTGCTCCCCAGCACGTTACCAAATCGCACCATCACAAAGCGGGTGCCTGTCTTCCCCTGTAAGCCCTGACACACCATCTCGGCCAGGCGCTTGGTTGCGCCCATCACGTTCGTCGGGTTGACCGCCTTGTCGGTGGAGATCAAGACGAATCGGTCTACCTTGGCGCCCTTGGCGACCTTAGCCAGGGTGTGGGTGCCGACGACATTATTATGGAAGGCCTCGGAGACATTATTGTTTTCCATGAGCGGCACGTGCTTGTAGGCCGCAGCATGGAAAACCACGCTGGGCTTATACTCTTTAAACAGGCCCTCTACGCGCGCCTCGTTCTTGACGTCCCCCACCACATAGATCAATTCTACAGAACTTGCCGAGCCACCCAGCAACTGTTCAAGTTGGTACAGGGCATACTCGGAGATGTCGAGGCAGATTAACTGGCTTGGTTTGAATTTAAGAATCTGGCGACAAAGTTCAGAACCAATGGAGCCGCCGGCACCACTGACGAGCACCGAGCGAGACTTGATGAGTTGCTGCAAGCCCGAGTTATCGAGGTCCACCACATCTCGGCCGAGCAGATCCTCAACATCGACAGGCCGAATCTGGGAGACAGTCAATCGACCAGAGATGAGGTCATCAAGCACAGGTACGGTCAGGACATCAACATCAAGTAATGATGCTGCATCCAAGATAGCACGACGATCTGTGTGACCAAGATCGGGGGATGCGATGATCATATTATTGAAGCCAAATCGCTGGTGGGCTTTCGACAGGTCAGATATACCGCCAAGCACGCGGACGCCGGAGACCTCACGGCTATGAAGTGTCTGGTCATCATCGAGCAACCCTACTACTCGCCACTGATCTCCCTGCGCCAACTCCTTAGCCAGAGTCACCGCTGTGGGTCCGGCCCCGATGATGATGACTGGCTCACCACGACTTGCGCGGAGGCCATAGAGCTGGTGCTCCTTAGCGGCGCGATACACAAAGCGACTCCCACCCATCATCAAGATCAGCAGGATGGGGTCGAGAATTAACACGGATCGAGGCACCACAAAATCAGATCGCATCATGAACAGTCCTGCCGTCACAACGATTGTTGTGAGCGCAACAGACATCACGATTCTTTGCAGGTCAACCAGGCTCGCAAAGCGCCAGATGCCCCGGTAGAGTCCGAATAGGTAGAAGCCAATCACCTGCATCAAGACGACGCCTGGCAGACAGAGTTTTAGCACCGCAAGATGCTCTGCAGGAACCTCAAAGTTAAATCGAAGCTGGTAGGCGAGATACCAGGCAAGGGCTGCAGCCACGGCGTCATGAGAGAACGCCAGGCATCTTTTTAGGTTACGGATCGTTGTTTGAATCATTGTGAGATTATCGTTTAAGCCTAGTGGGAGACGCCATCACTTTTTATGACTTTTAGGACCGTCATCCAAAGTATTTGGATATCAAACCAGATCGACTGTCTATTAAGGTACTCTGCATCGTACTCAACCTTAACAGGAATAGGCAGATCATCCCTGCCGTTCACCTGCGCCCATCCGGTGAGGCCTGGCAGAATCTCATTCACCCCACGAGCCGTTCTAAGAGTAATTAGGTCATCTTGGTTAAACAGGGCCGGCCTTGGGCCGACAAGGCTCATGTCACCAACCAATATGCTCCAGAGCTGAGGAAGTTCATCCAAGCTCGACTTTCGCAGAAAGGCGCCGACTGGAGTCAGATAGACCCCAGGATCATTAAGTAAGTGCGTCGCAACCGCTGGGGTCCCTACCACCATGGTACGAAACTTTGGCATCCTGAAAATCTTATTATGCATACCTACGCGATCAGACCAGTAGAGGGCTGGACCGGTTGATGTAAAGCGAACCGCCAGCCAAACCAACACAAACGGCAAGGCGAGTAAGGATATAGCAACAATGACGAGCGTTAGGTCGAAAAGACGTTTCATTTAAACCAAGCGGTTATTTAGTCTGCTTATTTTAGCAGACATAGGTTAACCGGAGATAATCAGTATTAGCAGGCCTTAAGCCAATAAGGAAGCAGCCTAGTGGAGGTTAGGACTATAAATTGATTTTTTAAATTTACGTAAGTCAGCACCAGAGAAGAGCTGGCTTCTGCCAACAATCTCGGCTGGAATAACTTGACCGGATTGGACGTATCGCCTAAATGTTGGCATGGAAACCTCCAAGTACTCAGCCGCATCTTGTGCGGAAAATCGCTCGTCCTTGAGGTGTCCAAATAAATCGCCATGTAAAAATATTTCTTCTGCGTGCATCATGCGGCGCTCAATAAAGTAACTCTTTTGCCGTCACGAGCAGTCGCTTCAGCCTTCACCAAACCCATCTCATTAAGGCGCTTCACATCAGCATAAACTCGGCTATATGGACGACTCATATCACGTGCCACCTGATAAATGCTCTTTGATGAACGGCTAGAGATGTCAAGGTATGTCGCCTTCAATTGCTTACTTATTGGCTTCCGAATGTCTATACCATGCTGACAGAAGGCAAACCCTGTGACTGCCATCGACCACAAGGCATCCAAAATAACCTTACCCTGCCTTACTGCGGCCCGTTCAATGTCGACATCATGACGAATGTTTTGCCAAATCCCTAAAAACTGCTGATCGCCAAGCAATCTAACGAAATCTGCACCAGAAAAAATAGAAATAGACCGATCCAATACTTTCTTGTGCTCATGATGCTTGCGATCAGTAATCGCATTGAACCAATAGGCGTAAGGCATCACCCTATCCTGAAAACAGGTTCTATAGATTTGATTCCACAAAATTTCACGACCGGACAACCTAGCCATCTGTCACCATCTCCTTAAACACTGCCTGCATTCTATACCTAACAGTTGCCATCATATCTGCGGGCTTAATCTCGGTTAAATATTGATTGCTCTTATCAAAATCAATCTGCTCAAACTCATCCATCATCGCGATCCATGGCATAGTTGCTAAGCCAGCCAAGAATGCCTTCACAGGAAAATTTGCCCCATGCTGGTTAATCGTTTTTACAAAAGTCGGTATAGGTTCTACCATCTGATCAAGCATCAACAAATCGAACAAGTCTCGGGCGGCCTGGCGGCCATCGGTTGGCAAATCAGAATTGCCTGAACCTGAGACTGTTCTTAGCTTTCGATGATAGAGGCCCTCGACTGACTCAACCGCAAACTTAACATCACCGATCGGCATCTGACTATTTGTAAACATGCCAGCGTAACTATCCTCGATAAAGGATACTTTTAATCGGATGCCACCTATCGATACATAGCCCAATAACTGATGGACAAATTTCCCACCATCTTCAATTTGCACGTCCTCAAGGCTAATACCCAACTTACCCAACTGAACTGACAAACGCTCTGGATCAAACTGCCCACCGACAAAGAAGTCAAGGTCATAGGAAACACGGTGGTGCAGGTAGGCTCGAGCTAAAGCAGTGCCCCCACAAAGAATAATGTGATTACCTAGCAACTTACTAATATCCAGATCAAGAAGGAACTGCTCTTGGGCTTGATACAACGCTTCTGTTGAATTGCGATTCATAATTAAATTAAAAAAAGTAATATATCACTTATATTAATTTAAATATTTTAGAAGTCAACACCTTTAAAGAAAAATGACGGCCAGTAAACGGCATTAGCGGGCCCTCACCTTCCGAATGAGAACCAGTCCGTTTTGTAAAATAATATTTAAACGATCTCACGATAAAGATCAGAGTAGGCCTTTCCAACTGCATCACCAGAAAACAGTTGCTCATAGCGGCAACGTGCCGCGGCACCCATCTTAGTTGCTAAGAGCTCATCCTCAAGCAGCGCATTCATTGCCTCTGCAAGTTTCACTGGAGACTCTGGCGGGACAACGTAGCCCGTCAGGCCATCCTGGTTAATGAAGGAGGTGCCCGTCCCAATCTCGCATGAGACCATCGGCTTGCCCAACATAGACGCCTCAACAAGCACCATCCCATAGGCCTCAGATCTCAGGTGCGACGGTAACACAAAGGCACGACATCCTCTAAAGAGGGAGACCTTCTCCCGGTCAGTCACCTGCCCCGTGAAGGTGATATTTTTTAAGCCCAGCAATGCAACTTGTGCCTCGAGCTCCGAGGTCTTGGGTCCGGAGCCAGCAATCACAATCCTCGCCCGAGTATATTGGGCGGCCTCAATGAGTGTGTGGATGCCCTTGTAGTATCGGTGCACCCCTAGGAACAGGAAGTAAGGCTCATCAACATCCAGTCCTGACCGCAAAAAGACACTATCATCACCATCCTTGGGATAGGACTGATCGTCAATCCCCAAAGGAATTACCCTTACCCTGTCACGAATTGAGGCGTGAGAGAGAATTGGACTGGTTTGTACGTAGGCCGGACAGTTTGCGACGATCACGTCCATATCCTGAAGGTGTCGCCACATCAGGGGTGAGTAGACAATATTGAGTACGCGCTGCCTTACAACATCAGAAATGTAGGTGAGTACCTTGGGCTGATGAACGCGTGAAGTGAGATTAAGCAGGTCTGCGAATGGCCATGGATGGTAGTAGTGGACAACCTCCGACTGCCTGGCGGTTTGAGTAAATGTTCTAAATGCTGCCAGGCTTCCGATGTCGCATGAAGCAGGGGCAATCAATGAGCGCTCCCGGACAACCCTGGCCTCTGAAAAGTCTACGATGCTGGGCTCTGGATTGGGCGAGAGGGTGAAAACAGTATTACTCACACCCCTGCTAGATGTGGCAAGACAGATCTGCCTGATCGCCTCCTGGAGGCCACCGGGCGGATCAGGAAAGTAGGTTCTATAAACATTCAGTACGCTTAACTGTTTCATTTACTGATCTTAATAGCTTGCCAACATACGCCTGACCGAAATACTCTGGTGTATACAATTCAAAAACTCGGCCACGATGGTAGCAACCACGACCCCCTCAACACCAAATTTGTTACCAAAAACATAGGCCAACAGATATGTTATCAACAACGTCTGAAATGTAGCAAAAAATACTGACTTGTACCTACCCCCACGCTGCAAAAGTGAAGTCAAGAAGGTATTCGTGAGCTTAATTGGTATGCCAAGCGCCACCAAAAAAACCAACCAAGCAACATCATCAGGATAACCAAAAAGCTTAGCGGAAAGAAGTTCTAATAAAAAAGCTGCGACCAAACCAAAGAGAATCAAGCTAGAGAAAGAGGCATAGTTCAATCTAGCATACAAAGATTTAGCGTAAGTCCTTGAGCTTTGGGTATCGTAAGATCCAAGCTCCGCCAGCAGGGTAATAGATCCAAGCGAGAGCAATAAAAAGAATGGCTCAACAAATCGAAAGGCAGCCGAATAACTAGACTGCGCAACGGGTCCAAGTAATGGAAGGATGAGTGTGACATCAAGACGTGTATAAAGAATCACGAAGAAGGCCACGCCGATGCTAGGTAAAAAATATGGCCTGAGCCTTCTTACCGAAGATATAGGATGCGTCCGCTCAGTTAGAATCTCTCGCCAGTGACGCCTAGTAAGAAATATCGCGTAGATAGCAGAAAATATCTCAGGAAAAACCATTAGCCAAACCAAGATCGAAACCTCGGGGCGAACGAGGTATGCCGACACAATCATGGAGAGACCGGCAAGCAGAGTCAGAATAACCAATCCCGATATTTTTTTAAAGTCGCGCTGTAGTTGCATGAAGTAAAAACTTGAATTCTGCAAAGCGCCAACAAACGGCAACAAAAAGAGGTAGGCTGCATGATGAGATAACGTGAGGCTACAAATTAGCATTCCAAGCAAACTCAATAGGAGCGATATCGTGAGCCTAAATCTAACCATCCGCTTGACAAGAATGGATATCATGCTATGGGGAGCGCCTTGCCTAGCGTAAAGAATCCCTTCGGCACCAACATCAGACAGGGCCCTAACAATCTCGACTAAAGACAAAACCGCGGCAACAACGGCAAAATCAGACAGCGTAAGCCACCGAAAGGCAAGCATGAGGATCACGCTCTTGCCAACCAACAACGCCGATTTAGCAATAATGAAACTCGAGTACCTGTAAAAAAGATCTTTTATTTTCAAGTAAAGTTCGCCCTATTAGTTTCCTGGCTCACCAATAACCTGCCTGTAGACACCAAGCGTATCCTCGGCACAACGATCCCAACTAAACTTCTTACTTAATTCCAATGCAATCGAACCCAACTCAGCTCGTCTTGAATGATCAGAAATCAAATCTCTCATGGCCCCAGAAAATCCATCAACATCATGGGGATTAAACATCAAGCCCCCCGACCCAACTACCTCAGGAATAGATGATGCATCTGAGGTGATCACTGGGACACCGGAAGCCATTGCCTCAAGGGGCGGTAGACCGAATCCCTCATAGATCGATGGAAATACCAAGGTCAGCGCCCCAGATAACAAGATTGGCATATCAGCCTGATTAACATAACCAAGCCTCCTCACCTCACCCTGGGCGATAAGCGAGGCCAATCGACCCTCAATGTCACCGCCCAACCAACCCTTCATCCCTACAAGCACAAGCGGATTCTCAAGTCTTATTTTCTTGGGAAGCGCCATGAATGCCTCTAATGCGGTGGGGATGTTTTTTCTTGGTTCAATCGTGCCAACGAGCAAGATATAACTGCCGTGCTCTAATCCGTATAGGCCAAGGACTTCCCTAGTCTGCTCAGAAGATCTGGGCATAAAGCTTGCATCAACCCCCAAAGGAATAGACTTGATCCTGTCTGCGGGATACCCAAAAACTTCAACGATCTCATTCCGTACGAAGTCCGAATCAGTAACCAAGTAGCTCGACTGATCAAGCCCCTGCTGGAAGTATTTCTCCATCAACCGAACCCTATTAGGTGGATGAACTTCAGGAAACCTGATCCAAGATAGATCGTGGACCGTTATTACGGTTGGGATGTCGGTTTTAAAGACAAGAAAATTGGGTTCGTGGTAGAGATCAAGACGCCTACTGGATAGTCCATTAACAAAATTTTGTTGCATCCAGGCCCTCTTGAGATAATAGGCGCCAGGAATATGATCCCTCACAAAGACGCGTAACTTAGTGAGGTTGGAGAACTTAGAGAACATCGTGGAGTTTAACTCTAGTGCATCACTCCAATGGTCCTCATAAAATAAAGCCATCTCAATCAAGCGCGCTTTCATCAATGCCGAGGTCAGTTGAAACGTATAGCGCCCAATACCCGTTAGCGCAGCACCCAAGGAGGAGGCATTGATCGCAACGCGCATTAAGAAGCCTGCCGATGACTTAACAATAACTGAAGCGTCTCACGTAATGTGTACTGATGAATCTCGCCAACTACTTCATGGAGCTTGTCAGGATTTCCGAAAAGCCGCTTAATCTCGTTGCTGCGAACAAACGCAGGATTTACTCTCACCTCAAGACTGTGCGAGGTGATCTCGGCCAACAGATCAAGCACCGAAGTGAGTGAGTAAGGTTTACCCGAACAGATGTTATAGGACTCACCCACCAAGGCACTATTTAACAACTTAATATAAGCATCACAAACAAATCGCACATCATTGAACTCTCGCTCAACGTCGAGGTTGCCTAACTCTATGAAGGGCAAGCCCTCTTTAAAGTGTTTTACTATCTTGGGAATCAGAAACGACTCAGCCTGGCCGACACCAATGTAATTAAATGGTCGCGTAAAGAATATTGGCAGCCTGTCGAGGTAGGTCCTAGCCATGCACTCCATCGCGAGCTTGCTGGTCGCGTAATGATTGACGGGGGAAGGCGCTAATGACTCCTCGATAGGCGAGGACTCTGTATTACCATACACATTTGCACTGCTCGCAATTAAAACCTTTTTTGGGGTGTTAGGAAGCGCGCATAAAGCATCGAGCAAGTTGGTCGTACCCACCACGTTAACGTTGTATAGCTCCCCAACATCGGCGTGACCCACAAAACTAATGGCGGCCAAGTGAACAACCAGTTCAGGCTTGGCGGCGAGCACCTCAGATTTTAAATTAGATGGATTTGTTAAATCAGATTTGAGTGAATGAACTGTATACCCAGCCTCAACCGCATGGGGAATGAAATGCTGACCAGTAAAACCGTCAGCACCAGTCACTAACATCCTCAAAATGAAAAACCAGCCTCGTTGCGGCGCAGATCTTCTTTGACCATCATTGCGCAGAGTTCTTCAAGTGTTGTCTTGGGCTCCCATCCAAGCTTTGCTTTGGCTTTCGCTGGATTACCGATCAGCAGTTCGACCTCTGCAGGACGGTAAAATTTAGGATTGATACGCATCACTGTTTTACCAGACGAAGTATCGATTGCGGTCTCAGCCTCCTCAGACCCCTTAAACTCTACGTCAATGTTGGCGCCCTTAAATGCCATCCTCACAAAGTCACGCACGGTCTCAGTTCTGTTGGTTGCCAGCACATAGGTATCGGGCTCGTCGACCTGAAGCATCCGCCACATTCCCTCAACGTACTCCTTAGCGAAGCCCCAATCACGCTTAGCATCAAGGTTTCCAAGCTCCATACAGTCCAGCTGCCCCAACTTAATTTTAGCAACTGAGTCGGTGATCTTACGTGTCACGAACTCTCGGCCACGTAGCGGAGACTCATGGTTAAACAGGATGCCACTTGAGCCAAAAATATTGTAACTCTCACGGTAGTTAACCGTCATCCAGTGCGCATATAGCTTGGCGACGCCGTATGGGCTCCGTGGGTAGAAGGGGGTTTCCTCGACCTGTGGGATGGCCTGCACCTTACCAAACATCTCGGAGGTACTCGCCTGATAAAAACGAATCTTAGGGTTTACTAAACGAATTGCTTCCAGCAAATTCAGGCAACCAATCCCTGTAATCTGGGCGGTGGTGTTTGGCTGATCGAAGCTCACGCCCACAAAGCTCTGTGCGGCGAGGTTATAGATCTCGTCCGGCTGGACCTTCTGAACGAGTGCGATGTTGGAACCCAGGTCGGTGAGGTCGTACTCGACGAGGTGCAGGTTTGGGTGCGCCTGAACGCCAAGTTCCTCGAGTCGCCAGAAGTTGACTGAGCTGGTTCGGCGGTAGGTGCCGTAGACGGTGTAGCCCTTACCGAGCAATAACTCGGTGAGGTAGGCGCCGTCCTGGCCGGTGATCCCAGTGATAATAGCGACTTTACTTGCCAAGGTTTTTCCCTTTACTCAATAGTTGTTATTTTTGATCTGAATTTTAACACAAACAAGGGGAAGCTAAAATCTCCAGAGCCATAATAAAGCCCTCTAACGGGCATTAGCGCCCCCTCACCCACCCAAATGAGAATGAGTCCGTTTTGTAAAAAATAGTTACTCGGATGCGGTGACGTCGATGGCGCCCATCTTGAGGCGCCAGAGCTGCTGCCTTCGAAGCTCTGCGAGGCCACGTGAGAAGGCGCGGCCGAGGTCATCCCGCACCCTGATGATGCCTGGTGTTTGCATAAGATCCAGCAGACGGTTCTGTTTGACTCTTTGGATGGCGGCCTCGATCTCATCCAGATTCGGGTAGATCTCATTTACCTGCTCCGCCTGACTCTTGATCTGTAACATGGCATAGTGGACATAGGCCACAGAATCTCCGTCATGAAAGACCTTATTCAGGCGCATTAACTGCTCTGGGGACGGATTAGGTTCATCGATATAGGGAAACTCACCCAAGGCCATATCTCTAATGAGAAGGAACAGAGATGGCTGGGTCTTAGGTAGCTGGTAAAAGTCGTCCTTAGCGATGCCGTAGTCACCAAGCTGAGTGATAAAAGCAAGATGACCATTCATCTCGGCCACAAATTCTTGAGTGAGCATAGAAAGATCCGCCAGTATCCAGTCGCTCTCGCTACTTAGCCAGAGTGATTGCCTGATGTCTGTGGCCTTGACGGGTTTAGTGAGGGCGCTAGAGAGCGCATCACGCTCGAGCTTGTCGAGACGTAACTTCTTCCAGGTAATGACGGCCAGCTCATAGACCAGAGACTGCTCGATACCGCCCTCTGGCCTCAGGCTGGCAACGAACTCATCAAACAGCTTCTGAAAGTCTTCCTGAGACTCACCGAGGATGGTGACCTGGTTAGAATATGCACCCGACTTTATTGCGTTCCCCGATGCGGCAAGTTTACCGGCCTCAGTCCTTGGGCCACCACCTCGCTTAGTCTTGAGGATACCGACCATACTACCTTAGCCTCACCCCAGGGCGGTCATCGGGGGAGCCGATAAATTCGACCCCCGCTGACTCAAGCGTTTTTTTAATAGCGATAATTGTCTTAAGATTTTGCATCTCAGGAACACCTTCAGCGGCCTCAACTCGTCTTATAGTTGATAGACTTACACCAGACTCTTTAGCTAGTCTTTCACCAGACCATCTTAATATTGCTTTAGCAGCTCTAATTTGATCAGAAGAAATCATTTGACTCTTTTCTGTTTTTATATGACACTATTAATGTCAATTTTAAATTTAAAAGATTTAATATGAATATTAACGCAAAACAGCTACTCAATGAAACAATAGACAAAATAGAGGGCGCATACGCACCGTCGACCATTCGCGCTTATAGGGCAAACTTTAAGAGGTTCATCGCCTTCTCCGAAAATCTAAAAGCAACTGCCCTACCTGCCGAAAGCGACACTGTTACTCAATATATAAAACAATTATCAGGCGGCCAGCTAAAGTCTGCAAGTATAAGAATTGCTATCGCATCCATTTCAGCCATCCATAGGCTCAACCAATTGATTGACCCAACAACACACCCCGAAGTTAAGATAGAGCTTCGCAGGATGCACCGGAACCTTGGGCGCGCAAGCAAACAAGCCCAGGGAATTAACCTTGAAACACTAAAGCAGATGATCGGAAATACAGATACCACATTGATAGGGTTACGTGATCGTGCCCTACTTCTGACAGCCTACGATGGTATGTGCAGGCGATCAGAGTTGGTAGAGTTAAGGGTTGAAGATATATCCCGCGGTATTGATGACCAGGTAAAAATAAAGCTACGAAGAAGCAAGACTGATCAGGATGGGCTCGGACGATGGTTACACCTAAAAGCCGAAACGCAAGGGGCAATTATTGATTGGCTCAACAGGTCTGGGATTGAAACAGGCAAGCTATTTAGGGGAATCTCCAAAGGCAACCAAGTCAGTGACGGCTTAAGTGCTGCTCAGATCAACCGAATATTTAAAAAACTCGCCAGACGATCCAAACTGGCACCAGAGATTGTTCAGCACATCAGCGGGCACTCTATGCGGGTAGGCGCAGCGCAGGACATGCTCATCGTCGGTGAAAATTTAGCAAAGATTATGCAACGCGGTAGGTGGTCTAAGACCGATACCGTGATGCGCTATGTCGAAAACGCAATATTCACATAAAAATATGGCATTAGCCCACTGAGCTTAATTAACGACTTAGCACGACCTGATTGAGACAAGATTTACATAGCACCATGGCCTCAGCCTCAGATGAAGACTCTGCGTAACACCTCAGCTCAGGGGCATTGCCAGAGGGTCGCAGGTGGACAATATCTCCATTGGTAAACGTTGCACGAAATCCATCCGTATCATCAACTGAAATAACCTCACCCAAGGATGGGCCAAGCAGTTTTTTAGTTAAGTTGATGTCCTTTGATAGCTCAGTTAACAAGGCGGCGCTTTTTTCAACTGCAAAATTTTGTATTCGGTCACTAAAGGTAAATCGGTTTGGAAGCATGCTAGGCAACTCAGAAACCTTGCATTTCAAATCACGGGACAACGCCAACAAAGCAAGCATTGGTAAAACAGCGTCCCTGGTGGGGAGCCTATCTAAGCGCTTGCCATTCACTTCTATATTCGACCCCAACAAGAATCCGCCATTCGCCTCAAACCCTACTACTACCTGCTGCTTAAAATTAGCGTTTTCCATCTCCGCGATGACATAAGGAGAGCCTATTTTGGTGCGAATGATTCGACTAAACCAGCTGGATTTTTCTAGAGCGGTATTGCTGCTGACTGGCGTGACAACAACATCAGCCTTTAGGTAATATGCGCATAAAATACCCACCACATCACCTCTTAACCAATTACCGTTTTCGTCCCCAATAAGCGGCCTATCAGCATCACCATCGGTAGATAAAATAGCATCAAATTGATACTCAGCAGCCCACATCTTGCCCTGCTCAACATCCTCTTGTCGAACTGCTTCTGTATCAATAGGAACAAAAGAATCAGTTCGCCCTAAAGAGACCACCTCTGCACCTAACTTAAACAACAAATCCTTTAATAAATCCCTTGCGACACTGGAGTGTTCATAGACTGCAATACGCATACCATCAAGCAAGCCCGGGCCAAAAAAGTTTAGGTAACGATTGAGATAATGTTCGTAGGCATCAAAATTAACTTCTGGAGAGGATTCTGAAGTTTTTTTATCCGATATTGCAACTACCGCAGCCATCATTGCAACTTCATCAGCCTTAGTGATTTCACCATCAGGCCGATAAAACTTAATTCCGTTTCGATCAAATGGAATATGACTACCTGTAATGACGATAGCAGGTGAATTTAACTTATGTGCGTAAAGTGCAATTGCAGGTGTTGGCAACGCACCAACGTATATAGGCTCAAGGCCAGCATCAAGAACAACCTGAATAGCATCATTTAAAATATCAGGGCTACTGGGCCTTAAATCATGCCCCAAGACAACTGTTTTACTGCTTAGATCTTGCTGGATTGTTTTGAGAAATGCCTGAACAAAAAAAGAAGTAGATTCAAATGTGAAATCTTCTACCAAGCCTCTAACACCGCTTGTTCCGAATTTTAGCGGTGTATTTTTAAACTCATAATTCATGTTAAATGATCTTAGATTATTGAGATAAAATAAAAAAAATAATTTTTAGCTATCGCCACCAAATAAGTCTCTCGTATAAACCTTATCTACAACATCCTGCAGGTCATCCGTCATTCGGTTGGCCACAATCACATCCGCCTCTTTTTTAAACTGTGCAAGGTCATTCACCACGCGAAAATTAAAGAAAGTAGGCTCGGTGAGCACCGGCTCATACACAATCACCTCAACACCTTTGGCCTTAATCCGCTTCATAATGCCTTGAATACTTGATGCTCTAAAATTATGAGAGCCCGCTTTCATAATCATCGGTAGAAGTAAAAATATAATTTCTAAAAATGTATAAAGCGCCAAGGTTGACGAAGACTCCGCTCAGGCCAACGAGTGCAAATTTCATTAGTCTGATCAAAACGAGAACCCCGCATGGCTACTGCGCAAATCGGCCTCCACCATAATCTGGCACAGTTTTACCAGCATGGTCTTGGGCTCCCAGCCCAGTTTGGCTTTGGCGTGTGCGGAGTTGCCAATCGTCAACTTCACTTCGGCCGGACGGTAAAACTTGGGGTTGATGCGCATGATGGTTTTGCCGGTGGCGATATCAATGGCGGTTTCGTTTTCTTCTTTGCATTTAAAGTCCACCGCAATGCCCGCGCCTTTGAATGCGATGCGCACAAAGTCGCGCACGGTCTCGGTTCGGCTGGTGGCCAACAAAAAGGTGTCGGGCTCATCGGCCTGCAATATGCGCCAGAAGGTGACCGAGCTGGTGCGGGGTAGGTGCCATATACGGTGTAGCCCTTGTCGAGCAGGGATTGCGCCAAGTAGGAGCCGTCTTGGCCTGTGATGCCGGTGAGGATTGCTGTCGTCATTTTTTCCTAATGTCAAATTTTAGAATTCGCTTGATTGTGCAAAGCAATCAACATTTGATTGAGGCGTAACCCCACATTGCTATAGCGATGCTCAGCACGCCAGCTTTCAATTTGGTCTTCTTTCTTCCGCGAGAGTTCATCTACATTGACAAGATGGTTTGCTAATAAGGCAATGCCATCAGCGATATCTGCAGGCGTTGTTCCTGGAAGAACATGTACGGCTTGTCCAACATCATCAAAAATATCTAGAGGGGTGACTGCCACGGGGCTGCCACTGGCAAGGCCATAACGCACGGCTCCACTTGCTGACTCACCTGTGATCTGATAAGGAAAAACAATCAAATCGGCTTTAGCCAACCTTGTTAAGCTCTCTTCATCAGTCAAGTAATCAGTGCATATGCTGACCAGTTCATCAACGTGAAGGTTTTGAATTTTTTCTTTAGCTTGTGCAATGATATTTTTTGATTCAACTGCTGGATATTCTGCGTTCACCATTTCAAGTCGTACCTGAATCCCTTGCTTGCGCAAAATTGCAATCGTGTCGATCAATTCGAGCAATCCCTTGTGGGGCAAGAAAAATCCATAAGAAGCCACCACAAAATCTCTTCCCTTTTCATGGCGAATATTCGATGGTGGGACATAGTCAACAAGACCATGCGGAAAGAGTGCAACATTTTCTATGACGCCCAGTTTCTTAAGCCGGTTCATATCATGGGGTGAATGCACTAAAACGCGATGACAGCGCTTCAAAGCTGATGCCAACAAAGACAATTTCTTGTGTGGAACATGAATCGGATCATTCGTAGCGTGCATAACAACTACAACAATCAAGCCCTTGTCGATTTGATCTTCTAGGAAATTTGAGAAAGTTGGAAGATCAAAGAAACCGTAATTGAACTGCACGACCAGTGTATCCAGTGCTTGCGCCTCGACTTGCAGAGACAGCGAGACCAAAGCGTCGTCATCGCCAGCCGACCAGCATCGCATCACGTTTGACGCATCTTCAACCGTTTTCGTGGCCGTATGTGCCGCCAATATTGAGACATGCGATTGCATATTTTTGATGAGATGCTCGGAATAGGTCGCAATGCCACAACGTGTGTTCCACGTTGTAACCCAGCCTATACTTGGTGCGCTTATTGCTGCTCCCTCGCTCCATTGATTGGCTGCATCCACCATACGAGCTGCCACATCAACCCATCGGAATTTTTCATTCAAAAGTTGCTGCCCTGCCTGAATGCGAGTTTGTCGCAAATTTTCAGGCATCAAATACACATCACGCATTAGGTCAGCAAGATGTTTCTCGTCAGGCTCTGCCCAAACGGAAGCAGATATCCCAAAATGGGTTTTTGCTCTTGCGAACGAGTAATCAATCAACCAAGCCGTATTGGGGGTACAAAAATCCGTCTGGCCACTCCAACCTGTTGTAATCACAGCAAGCCCGGACAACATAGCCTCAGCCATTGGCAAGCCAAATCCCTCGGCTCTGCTTGGCGCAACCAAGGCGTGGCATTGCTGATACAGAGCTTTCAGTTGAGTATCGGTATAGTCACCTTCCAAAATGATGACTTCCGGAAAATCCGGGTCGTTTTCCCTTGCTTCTTCCAACCAGCGGTGAATTTCATTGTGGGGATTGGCAAAGGTCTTGATAACTAAGCTCACGTCATCGCTTGCGCGAAACGCGCGACCATAGGCGCGCAGCATGACATCTGCCCCCTTGCGGGGAAAACAAGATGAGACATGAAGAAAACGAAAAGATCGCGCCTGAAGGTGGTAGTTGCCGTCAGGTTCAACTCTATGCCAATGGTCAACACCTAGCGAACTTTCCTTTACTGGAATAGTTAAGCCATGATCAATCATGATCTTACGAACATGCGTTGACATTACCGTGATGCCTTGCAGGGACTGGTTGAATGCATTTATCCAGTCAAGCGGAAATCCAGACTCTTCCCATCCATAAGCATGAAGGAAATTAAATCGAGCCACCATGTCCGAAACACGTGGCGGGTAGAGATTCCGACTCGCCACATCAGCATCAATATGCGCCACTTCTAAAGAGCGGCTATGCATCTGCTCAAGGTCAGAGTTTTCAGTCAGGAACCTTTCATTTGGTGAAAAGTCACCTGGTCCCTCCGTGGAGTGCAGTACTACCCGATGCCCAAGTGACTCTAAAGCCCTAGCAACCTCTCTATTGACCAACGCCAAGCTGTAACTGCTGTCAAAAGGCCCTTCTATGCGCCAAGTGATGTTCTGTGGAAGCACATCATGTCGAAGGAACTGATCCAACTGTCGTTCGTTTCGATCAATGCACCGCGCGATTTGTTTCAGGTCCGCGTCTACTACGCCTGATTTATTAGCTATAAGTGCAGCCATATCACTCACAAGCTTTTGATAACTTGCAGCAACCCGCTCACTTATCTCACGCCAGGTCGCACCATCCTGCTTAGCGACTGTCAGAGTGTTTTCCCAGGCTTTAAGTGCACGTTGTGCAGTCTCATCCCACGAAAAGCGCTTTGCTTGCTGCTTGGCGTGTTCACGCAGTTGACGATGGAAGTCATCATCGGTCAACGCCTTCGCCAATTGTTGTGAGATACAGTCAGTGTCAAGCGGGTCAAACAATGCCTCTGGCAGCCCAATCACCTCAGGCAAACTGGTATTATTGGCACCAATGACGGGTGCACCACACGCCATTGCCTCCAACGCAGGCAAGCCAAAGCCTTCATGCCAAGAGGGGAAAACATAAAGCCGACACAGGTTGTAGAGCTGCACGAGTTCTTCGTCAGTCACATAGCCGGTAAAGATCAGTTCACCCTTTTTCAGGCCGACCTTGCTGGCAATCTTTTTGAAGCGAGCAATATCGTCTTCGTTCATCTTCCCCGCAAACAACAGTTGATGTGAATGCCGCAAGTGATCCGGCAGTGCAGCGTAAGCCTCGATCAATCTGGGTAAATTCTTCCGCTCATCTGCGCCGCCTGTGTAGAGCACAAAGGAACTGCGAAAATCAAATTTTTTCCTAAGTTGCTCAGAAACAGGCTCGGGAATACTGCAAGACCTGAAATTTGCCTCAACAGCCTCTAGTGTATTGTATAAAAGCTCTGGCCCCAAGCCAAGAGCGTCTATACCCTCTTGTCGGGAAGACTCTGATACAGCCAAGAAACATCCCGCTCGTTTAATAAACTCAATCTTCCGAAGGTAATACTGTTCATATCGTGGGTTAGGCTTGAGGTATTGCTCAGGATTTAGCAATGGAATGAGGTCATGTAAGGTCACACTCAATACAGTCGCAGAGCATAAATTCCCGATACCCGTAACAGCATCATCCACGTAACCTTCGAATGGGCTACAGACATGAATCACATCCGGCTGCAGACTTGCCAAGAAGGCTTCCCTCAGCAACTCAGCAACTTCGCGTCGCGATTCGTTGCCGGTTTGCTCTTCTTTGACTGGGCCAGGCGCATGCCACACACGAATGTTTTCCTGTGGCAAAAGGCCGTCAAAAGCGGCGCGAATCGGCTCAATAGTTTCCGGGAACAGTCCGCTCAGGACCAAAACGATCTCATGTTCACCACGGTTGCGCACCACAGCTTGTGCAAAAGCCATTGTGTAACGGCCAATGCCCCTGAACCTGCTTTCTGTTTGGGCACCCTGCATGTCGATAACAATACGCATTGTTAGGCCCCATCCTTCTGTTTGCTCTCTACTATCCTCTTAAGGTCTTTGTAAATCTGCTTTGCTCGTGGAGTGAGGGTGGTCAAATCTGCAGAAATTTGTTGCGAACTGCCCTCGCACACGGACTGTTGATAAGATGCTAACAAGCTGCGAACAAGGGGTTTTAGCCTTTGAGCGATGCCCAACCTATGTGCAACTTGCGTTGCAAAACGCTTGAGCTTGGGCCTAGCGACTAGCCACGGCACAACTTTGCGCAAGATTTTTTTAACAGCTGATTTGCTTCTTTGTTTGAATCCATGGTCGCGAAGTAACCTAAGTTGGCTGACAACCCAACGAAGAGGCGCGGTGATGCGCCAGGAAGTGCTGGCGTAAACAGCATGCAGTTGGGCTTCATGCACCTCTGAAGTGGCTTCGGCTTGCTGCGCTTTGGCTTCGGCTTGCTCTGCTTTAGCTTCTGCTTGCTCTGCTTTAGCTTCTGCTTGCTCTGCTTTAGCTTCTGCTTGCTCTGCTTTAGCTTCTGCTTGCTCTGCTTTAGCTTCTGCTTGCTCTGCTTTAGCTTCTGCTTGCTCTGCTTTAGCTTCTGCTTGCTC
>CAIULB010000031.1 GCA_903899965.1 uncultured Methylophilaceae bacterium
GGCATCGATGAAGTGCTAATTAAAAATAAATTTTAATTTAAAATCATTATATTAAATACAAATATTAATAAAATACTTTAGGAAATAAACCGTGCTTATTAGCAATAACATCACCATGCAATTCGGCGCTAAGCCACTTTTTGAGAACGTCTCTGTGAAGTTTGGCGACGGCAATCGTTACGGCCTCATTGGCGCAAACGGCTGCGGTAAATCCACCTTCATGAAGATCCTCGCGGGCGTGCTTGAACCGACTGCAGGCAACATTGCGCTCGATAGTAACGAACGGATGGCATGGCTACGCCAAGATCAATTCGGCTACGAAGATCAACGTGTCCTCGATGTGGTGATGATGGGTCACGAACAAATGTGGCAGGCCAATGTAGAAAAGAATGCGATCTACATGAACCCAGAAGCAACGGAAGAAGACTACATGAAGGCGGCTGAGTTAGAGGCTGTGTTCGCAGAATATGATGGCTATACAGCTGAAGCGCGTGCTGGCGAGTTGCTCCTTGGCGTTGGTATCCCGATCGACCAACATAACGGCCTCATGAGTTCCGTTGCCCCAGGCTGGAAGCTCCGCGTATTGCTTGCACAAGCCCTATTCGCGAACCCAGACATCTTGCTCCTCGATGAGCCGACCAACAACTTGGACATCAACACCATTCGCTGGCTAGAAGATATCCTGAATAACCGCAACTGCACCATGATCATCATTTCGCATGACCGTCACTTCTTAAACCAAGTGTGTACGCATACCGCGGACATGGACTACGCCAAGCTCACCGTGTACCCAGGTAACTACGATGACTTCATGGAAGCATCGACCATGGCACGTGCACAGCAGGCCAAAGATAACGCCAAGGCAAAACAACAGATTGCTGACTTACAAGACTTCGTTCGCCGCTTCTCTGCAAACGCATCTAAAGCGAAACAAGCGACCAGCCGCGCGAAACAAATCGACAAGATCAAGGTGGAAGACATCAAGCCTTCTAGCCGCCAATATCCATTCGTGCGCTTTGAATACGACGACCGCGAGAAATTGCACCGTAACGCAGTAGAAGTCCAAAAATTAAGCCACGGCTTTGACCGCGTGTTATTTAACGACTTCAACCTACTCGTAGAAGCGGGCGAAAAGATCGCGATCATCGGTGAGAACGGGATCGGTAAGACCACTCTGCTCCGCTGCTTGGCAGGCGATCTAAAACCAAATCACGGCACCGTGAAGTGGGCAGAAAAAGCTAACATCGGTTACTTTGCTCAAGACCACGCTGCAGACTTTGAAGAGGGCCTTAACCTCTTTGACTGGATGAAGCAGTTCACCCAAGCAGGTGATGATGACCAGGTGGTGCGCAGCATGCTCGGTCGCTTGCTATTCTCTGGCGAGGACTTTAAAAAGTCAGTCAAGGTGCTCTCAGGTGGTGAAAAGGGTCGCATGATGTTTGGTAAGTTGATGCTCGCAAAGACGAACGTCTTACTGATGGATGAACCGACCAACCACATGGACATGGAGTCGATTGAGTCACTGAATACGGCGCTCGATAAATATAACGGCACCCTATTCTTTGTCAGTCATGACCGTGAGTTTGTAAGCTCATTGGCAACGCGTATTTTAGATGTGCGTGCTGATGGCATCATCGACTACTCAGGCAACTACGAAGAGTATCTCGCAAGCCAAGAAATCGAGTAACTAGATCGCATTTTTTGACTGGACAAGTGAGCCGAAGTTGTTGAAACTGCAGTTCATGAGATTGACGCGTAAGCCTTACGTCTATGTAATGATCGCCAGCCTGTTATTGCTTGCCTTGGCGGCCCTTTACTATTTCTCACATCAACGCGCACCCAACGTGCGCAAGTCTAAAGAACTTGTGGTCGTCACCCATAACGCTGCCGGCACCTACTATGTCGACGGCAAGGGTAACTACGCGGGCTTAGAGTACGACCTCGCCAACCTCTTCGCGAAAGACTTAGGAGAAGACTATCGCGTGAGGTTTATCGTCGCCGACAAGGTCTCCGATGTGGTCCCGATGCTCAAAAAGGGCAAAGCACACCTAGCGGCTGCCAACTTAAGTATCACGGCAGAACGTGCCAAAGACGTCCGTTTTGGTGCCCCCTATCTCGACGTACAACAACACATCGCCTACGATCTCGACCAAAAAAATGAGCCCCAAGAACTGAAGGATCTATTTGGTAAGCACATCCACGTCCCTAAAGGTTCAAGCTACGCGGAGCGATTAAAGGCGCTACAGGCAAAGAACCCGATGTTGAAATTCCAAGAGGTCGAGAACGCCAGTACCGACGAGCTACTTGAGCAGGTCAATATGGGATTCTTGAATTACACGGTCGCGGATGATCGTGTCATCGCCATCCTCCAGAACTACTACCCTAACATCGGCAAAGGCATGGCGATTGGCGATCCAGAACAGATTGCTTGGGCCTTCCCTAAGAATGGAAACGGATGGCTCTATCAAAAGTCGCTCGCATTCTTTGACCGCATCAGCAAGGACGGCACACTCAAGAACCTAGTCGACCGCTATCATGGCCACACCGAAAGGCTGGATCAGCTCGATGTAAGCAAGTTCCTAAGCCAGTCGCACACGGTACTGCCTAAATTCGTGCCACTTTTCAAGGACGCGCAAGAGCTTACGGATATCGACTGGCGACTCATTGCGGCGATCAGTTACCAGGAGTCCCATTGGGATCAATACAACACCTCGCCCACTAACGTTCGCGGCATGATGATGCTGACCGAAGAGACAGCGGATGAGCTTGGGGTCACTGACAGGCTAGATGCCAAGCAAAGCATCTCGGGCGGTGCGCGCTACATCAACACTCTCAAGCGTCAGGTGCCTGAACATATCCCAGAACCGGATCGCACATGGATGGCGCTCGCTGCTTATAACATCGGCTTCTCGCACTTGGAGGACGCACGTGTACTTGCAAAAAAGATGGGGCTTAACCCAGATAGCTGGGCTGATATTAAAACGACGCTACCACTCCTCAATAAGGCCAAGTATTACAACACCGCAAAATTTGGCTATGCTAACGGCGGTGCGCCTGTGATTTTTGTTGAGTCAATTCGGACCTATTACGACATCCTAGAGAAATACTTCCCTGGGCGAGAATCACTGTTTCCGAACTTTGAGTTTAAACCAAGCGCCCCGCTGATTAAAAAACAATAATCAGCAGGGACTCTGACTACTTACTGTGACTACCGTCACACATCGGTTGAGCGCTTGATTTTTTACAACCACAGAAATAGACCATCTTAGTTTCAGTCGCTTTATACTCTACCGGCGTAAAAGGTGTGCCTTGATGCGCCCCATCACAAAATGGCTGCGTCTTACTTTTACCGCAAGAGCACCAGTAATAACTTTTACCAGCTTCAACTTCGACTGCATAAGGTGCGTTTTGTGGGTTTTCTGCTTTCATATTTATCTCCAAATTTAAGTAAATTACTCTTTAATCGCTTCAACCGGCATATCGATCGTTACTTCATCACTTACATAAGGCACATGCTTGCCCATGTTGAAGTCTGATCTTTTGACCACAGCGGTTGCATTGGCACCACAAGCATCTTTCTTCGCCATCGGATGTGGCATGCACAAGAATGAAGTCACTGCGAACGTGACTGGCTTACTAACGCCCTTGATCGTAAGCGTGCCATCCATAGATGAGAGCTTATCGCCCTTAAAGTTGAGCTTGTTTGATGTGAATGTCGCCGTTGGGTACTTTGCGGTATTGAAGAAATCTTCTGCTTGGATATGCTCATTAAATAAGGCATAACCAGTATTCACCGAAGTCGTTTGAATTGTCACATCAACAGAGCCTTGTTTGGCTTCCTTATCCAGCACAATCTTGCCTGAAGTTTTATCGAACTTGCTGAGCTGCGTTGAGTATCCAAAATGGCTGTAGGAGAACCTAGCCATGCTGTGGTTGCCATCAATGTTATAAGTTTCAGGTGCAGCAAATGCCATGCTTGATGCCATAACTAAACTCAATGCTAATAAACGACGTTTCATGTTGACTCCTTAGATTAAAAATTTAAATAGTACGCTGTATTGCTTCTCTTAAGTGCTTGAGTGAATGGGTCAGCTGATCGGTTTCTACTTGCGATAGCTGATGGAATGCGCCAGATAGATATTGCACATGGCTTGGGAACACTTGGTTAAAGAGATCGTTTCCTGCGCTTGTGAGCGAGATCTTTTGACTACGCGCATCGTCAGAGTTGGCGCATCTTACAATCATCCCTTTTTCTTCAAGCCGATCTAAGATGCCTGTAAGCGTGCCCTTGGTGATTAAGGTCTTCTCCCCCAATTCCTTACACGTCATCGGCGGCTGATTACCCAAAGTGGCAACGAGGTCAAATTGCGGCGGGGTCAGTCCAAACTGACGAACATGCGCCGATGAAAAACTTTCTAGCGCCTGATAGCTTCTGGCAAGCTCTCTTAGTAAAGGTAGAAAATCCATCATTAACATCCATAATTAGTTCTAACTAGAACCATTATAGTACTAACCAGAACTAATTTACAATAGTCAAATCACTAAGCATATAATTTTCATCAATATGAAGCAGATTCTTGTCTACGCCGACTCACTCTCATGGGGCATCATCCCGATGTCACGCAATCGTCTTGCATTTAATCAACGATGGCCTGGGATTCTTGAGCTCAATCTTAAGAAGCAAGGAGAAGATGTGCGGGTGATTGAAGACTGCTTAAACGGTCGTCGCACAATATACGAAGATTCGATGAGGCCAGGCAGAAATGGGCTAATTGGATTGGGTCAGCGTATTGAGATTAACTCACCGCTTGCCTTAGTCATCTTAATGCTGGGGACCAATGACTTTCAGGCGAACCACGACCATACCGCCTTAGATGCCAAGAATGGTATGCGGTTACTGATCAATGAAATTAGAAATACCACGCTAGAGCCTGGTATGAAAATGCCCGAAATACTCGTGATTGCCCCGCCGCCCATCTTGGAACCCAAAGGTGATATCGCAGCTAAATTTAAGGGTGCCGAGAAAAGGTGCATCGGGCTCACAGAAGCTTACAAAGACTTATGCAAAGAAATGAAGTGTCATTTTTTTGATGCCGCTTCGGTAACAACCTCAAGCAAGGTAGATGGGGTACATTTTGATATCGACCAACATCTAACCTTTGGTAATGCCATCAGCGAATTTATCAACACAATCGCCTATCAATTAATAAACGCTTAATTCGCTCGATAGGCCCGGCTTGAAGTCTATGTTCCGAATACTATTAGTGGTTACAACCTAGAAACCAAGAGAGAAAAGGCTCCTCAACTTTAACACTACCGCATAACTTCTTTGCCACCCATATAATCACGCAGCACTTTAGGAATCGTCACGCTACCATCGGCATTCTGATAATTCTCAAGTACAGCCACCAAGGTGCGACCAACCGCCAAGCCTGAACCATTAAGCGTATGCACAAGCTCTGGCTTACCCGCTTCGTTACGGAAACGTGCTTGCAAACGACGTGCTTGGAATGCTTCACAGTTAGAGACCGATGAGATCTCACGATAAGTATTTTGCGCGGGCAACCACACCTCCAAGTCGTAAGTCTTCGCTGCGCCGAAACCCATATCGCCAGTACATAGCGACACCACACGGTAAGGAAGCTCAAGTGCTTTTAAGATGTTCTCAGCATGGCCAACCATTTCTTCTAGCGCGGCATTGCTTTTTTCCGGATGAACAATCTGCACCATCTCCACTTTATCAAACTGATGTTGGCGAATCATGCCGCGCGTATCGCGGCCATAGGAGCCTGCCTCAGAACGGAAGCAAGGCGTATGCGCAGTCAATTTAATGGGTAAAGATTCAAGCGGAACAATCTCATCACGCACGGTATTCGTGAGCGTCACCTCAGAGGTTGGGATGAGGTACAAGCTGCCATCGTTATGTGGCATCTTGAAGAGGTCCTCTTCAAACTTAGGTAACTGGCCTGTACCGCGCAGTGAGTCTGCATTGACCATATAAGGCGTGTAGCACTCCTCATAGCCATGCTTGTCAGTTTGCGTATCCACCATGAACTGCGCTAGCGCGCGGTGTAATTTAGCGATCTGGCCGCGCATCAAGGTAAAGCGAGCACCTGAGAGCTTCGCGCCTGTATCAAAATCAAGCCCTAATGGCGTTCCCACATCCGTGTGGTCTTTAATCTCGAAATCAAAAGTACGCGGTGTGCCAACCTTACGCACCTCCACGTTATCTTCTTCTGATTTACCTACTGGCACCGTGTCTTGTGGCAAGTTAGGGACATTGAGCAAGAAGTCTTGCATCTGGAATTGAATCGCCGCCAAGCGTTCTTCGTCGGCCTTAAGCTGATCACCGAGACCTGCTACTTCAGCCATAATCGCGCTGACATCTTCGCCCTTAGCTTTCGCCATCCCGATTTGCTTAGAGGTCGCATTGCGCTTGGCTTGCAAGTCTTGCGTACGTGTTTGTACTTCCTTGCGCTCTGCTTCTAGCGCTGTGAACCCTGCCACATCAAACGCGAACTTACGGCTCGCGAGTTTTGCGACCACGGTATCTAAATCATTTCTCAGTTGCTGTATATCTAACATGCGTTTTCCTAATGAATTTACTTCTTGGCTTTTCGATCAAGCTCAGCCAAGTGTGCTAATTTTTCGCTTATTTTACCTTCAAGCCCGCGATTTGTCGGCTCGTAAAATTTCACTTCCTCCAAGCCGTCTGGCAAATACTGCTCACCTGCGGCATAGGCACCCTCTTCATTGTGGGCATAACGGTAGTTTTTACCGTAGTCTAAATCCTTCATCAGCTTCGTTGGTGCATTACGTAAATGCATCGGCACCGGCCGAGATTGGTCCTGGGCAACAAAGGCTTTAACCTGGTTGTAAGCCATGTAAACCGCGTTACTCTTCGCTGCAATCGCTAAGTACACCACCGCATTTGCAAAGGCGAGCTCACCCTCTGGAGAGCCAAGGCGCTCATAGGTCTGGCAGGCGTTCAAACAGATCTCTAGAGCCCGCGGGTCAGCGAGGCCAATGTCTTCAATCGCCATCCGCACCAAGCGACGGCCCACATAAAGTGGCTCCGCACCGCCATCCAACATACGCTGCATCCAATAGAGCGCCCCGTCAGGGTTAGATCCGCGTACTGATTTATGAAGTGCTGAGATCTGGTCGTAAAACGCCTCACCACCCTTATCAAAACGGCGCATCTTGCTCGCCATCGTGGACTGCAAGAACACCATATCAATCTCTTTGATGCTGGCAGAGGATGCTGCGTTAAAGAGACCTTCAACAAAATTCAGTAAACGCCTTGCATCACCGTCAGCGTAAGAGATCACATGCTCTCGAGCTTCATCGGTGAGGCTAATATCCGTCGACATCGTGGCTTGCGCCCTTGTCAGCAACTCACCAAGCTCAGCTTCAGATAAGGCATTAAGCACAAAGACCTGAGCACGACTTAATAGCGCGCTATTCACCTCAAAGGATGGGTTCTCTGTAGTCGCGCCAATAAAGGTAATCAGGCCACTCTCAACGAACGGCAAGAAAGCATCCTGCTGCCCCTTGTTGAAGCGATGCACCTCATCCACGAACATGATGGTGCGACGACCGGATTGCTGCAGCGTATGCTCAGCACGCTCAATCGCTTCACGAATATCTTTAATGCCAGAAAGTACCGCTGAGATTGGAATGAATTCAGCATCCGCGGTATTCGCAATTAAGCGAGCGAGTGTGGTCTTACCAACACCTGGTGGACCCCAAAGGATCATCGAAGGCAGTTTTCCTGACTGGAAAGCTAAGCGTAGCGGCTTACCCTGACCAAGTAAGTGCGACTGCCCCACCACCTCATCTAAGGTTTGCGGACGAAGTTGTTCAGCTAAAGGTGCTTGAGGTTGATTGGGCGCAAAAAGACTATTCAAGGATGCAAATCACCGACTACTCGCCCACCACATCGGCATCATGTGGGGGCGTAAACTTAAATAATTCACGAGCAAGCTTCGGGTTACGCTCAAGATTGGTGAATTCGATGGCGGTGCGGTTACCAAAACTATCGTGCAGCTCCATCTCCATGAGCTCATCGCCCTTAAAGCCTAAAAATACGCGCTCAAAACCACTCTCGCTGACCTTGGGGATGGCCAACACCCACTCGAGATCGCCCTTGCGGTTCGCCTCTTTAATTGTAAAGTAACGCTCCATCTCCTTACCCCCAGCAAGCAAAGCCGCAGGACTTGAGGAAGTCGCCTTAGAGAGTGAGCGAACAGTCACCTGACTAAGCTCCGGATCATAGATCCAAATCTTCTCGCCATCGCCCACGATCTCTTGCACGAAGGGCTTGTTGTAATCCCAGCGAAATTTATTTGGTTTCTGCAGGCGCATAGTGCCTGTGACCTCTTGCGTTCTATGCCCTTGCTTATCGGTGACCACCTGATGGAAGTCAGCTTGCGCGGTTTGAATATTTTTGAAGTATTCACGCATGCGCTCTAAACCGCTCGCATTTGCATCTTGCATGGCAAAAGCAATGATGAGGAACAACAAACGCACCATGATAGGTTTCATTGATTAATCTTTATTTAGTCTTGGTGAGTATTCGGCGCGAGAACTTCGCGATTGCCGTTGCTTTGCATCGATGAAACCAAGCCTGCGCGCTCCATCTCCTCAATCAATCTTGCGGCGCGGTTATAACCGATACGCAGCTGTCTTTGTACAGAAGAGATAGAAGCGCGGCGCGTCTTCATCACAATCGCCACTGCCTCATCGTATAGCGGGTCCGATTCACCGCCGCTACTTTCCATATCGCCGAGCTCGCCACCGTCTTCTGAGCCACCCGTTAAGATGCCCTCAATGTAGTTCGGCTCACCCTGGGCTTTAAGATGCTGCACCACGCGGTGCACTTCTGCATCACTCACAAAAGCGCCATGGATACGCTGCGGATAAGTCGTGCCCGGTGGTTGGTATAGCATATCCCCTTGACCCAGAAGCGCTTCAGCGCCCATTTGATCAAGGATAGTACGAGAGTCAATCTTGCTCGACACTTGGAACGCGACGCGCGTTGGAATATTGGCTTTAATGAGGCCGGTAATGACATCCACTGAAGGACGCTGTGTCGCGACCACCAAGTGAATACCGCAGGCACGGGCTTTCTGGGCTAAACGTGCGATCGGCTCTTCTACCTTTTTGCCCACTACCATCATTAAGTCAGCCAACTCATCGATCACAATCACAATGAGTGGTAACTCTTCCAATGGCTCTGGGCTGTCAGGTGTCAACGTGAACGGATGCGTGATTGGATTGCCGTCTTTAATCGCATCGCGTACCTTGACGTTGTAGCCAGCGAGGTTACGTACACCAAGGGCTGACATCAATTTATAACGGCGCTCCATCTCTGCCACACCCCAGTTGAGTGCATTTGCAGCCTGACGCATATCGGTAATCACTGGCGCGAGTAAATGTGGGATACCTTCATACACAGAGAGCTCTAGCATCTTCGGATCAATCAAGATCATGCGCACCTTGCTCGCTTCAGCTTTGTACACCAAGCTCAAGATCATCGCGTTAATCGCAACAGACTTGCCTGAACCGGTCGTACCGGCAACGAGCACGTGCGGCATCTTAGCCAAGTCGGCCACGACCGCCTTGCCCGCAATATCCTTACCCATGGCAATCGCTAAAGGCGAGCTCACATCCGCATAAGCTTGAGACCCCATAATCTCTGATAGGTAAACGATCTGGCGTTTAGGGTTCGGGATTTCTAAACCCATGCAGCTCTTGCCTGGAATAGTCTCAACCACACGAATGCTCACCACTGAAAGTGCACGCGCTAAATCTTTAGAAAGATTGAGGACTTGACTACCTTTCACACCAGCAGCTGGCTCTAACTCGTAACGCGTAATCACAGGGCCGGGCATCGCCGCGAGGACCTTGACCTCAATCCCAAAGTCCATCAACTTGCGCTCAATTAAGCGAGAAGTAAATTCGAGGGTTTCGGCAGATTGAACTTCAATCTCACCCTTGGCCTCATCAAGTAAATGAAGCGGTGGCAAGGGTGAGTCTGGGTGTGTTTCAAACAATGAAACCTGGCTCTCTCTTTGAACGCGCTCACTCTTAGGAATCTCAAGCTCCGGCACCTCAATATGAATCGGCGCACGGTCCTCGATACGTTTACGTTCGAGCTCAACAAACTCAGTACGCTGCTGCTCTGCAATACGGCCAGCTTCACGGTCTTTTTTATCAAGGTATTTAGTAACCATGAACTGATAAGTACCAATGACACCCCCACCGAACTTCTCGATAATCAAGATCCAAGACCATCCGGTAAATAAGCTAAACCCAGCTGCAAATCCAAACAACAAGACCAAAGTTGAACCCACAAACCCTAGCAAATCACGAATCATGGTGTCAAAAATATTGCCAACCACACCACCCGCATCTTGTGGCAAGTTAGCTGGCAAGTGAATGAGGTGACCGTATTCCAAGCAGGAGGATGAGAAAATCAGAAGCCCAAAGCCAAAGAAATTCAAGAAGAGCAAAGGCTTGCGACCTTGCGCAACCACATCAAGGCGAAGGTAAACCAGCCAAATGGCATAGAACGCAAAGACAGCAAACCACCAAGCAGAGAACCCAAATAAATAGAGCATCATGTCTGAGAGCCATGCGCCAACAGCGCCGCCCGCATTGTGAACGATCGCATGCTCACTCGCACTATGCGTCCAAGAAGGATCGTCGTGATAATAAGTAGCAAGAATTAGAGCGAGATAAAGACCAACAACTGAAAAGAGTAGCCACCATGCTTCTTTGGCGATGCCCGCACTCTCAGCATCAAGTAGCTTACTCACGTTAGAAGCATTCACTGTTTTTTTATTGAAAAACAAAATAATGAGTCACTCGAAATGTTGATAAAGAATTCCTGCGGTATACCGCAAATTTAGGTTCAATTATAGCAGTATCAATCCAAATAAAGCATGGCCGTTAAGGATAACAATACCGCTATTTCAAAGAAAAATTAGACCAACCGAAAACATTTTTGAGTCGCTCGCAATATCGTACAAATTTAGCAATCCAATTGCGTTAAAATAACGCTTAAATATTTTCGCTTTGACTATTTAGGAGTTTCAAACCATGGCCACAAAACACGCCCACCTGCTTATTCTGGGTTCAGGCCCTGCTGGTTATTCAGCAGCTGTCTATGCCGCACGCGCCAACTTAAAACCAGTGCTCATCACCGGCATCGCACAAGGCGGCCAATTGATGACCACGACAGAGGTAGACAACTGGCCGGCAGATCCTAATGGTGTGATGGGGCCAGAGTTGATGGATCGTTTTCAAAAGCACGCTGAACGTTTCAACACTGAAATGATTTTTGACCACATCCACACCACCCACCTCAAAGAAAAACCAATTCGCTTAGTGGGTGACTCTGGTGAGTACACTTGCGATGCGCTCATTATTGCAACTGGGGCATCTGCTAAGTATTTAGGCATCCCTTCTGAAGAGAAATTCTCAGGCAAGGGCGTGTCAGCTTGTGCAACTTGCGATGGTTTCTTCTATCGCAATCAAGAAGTGGCGGTGATCGGCGGCGGCAATACCGCGGTTGAAGAAGCACTCTACCTCGCCAACATCGCAAGCAAAGTGACCTTGGTGCATCGCCGTGACAAGTTCAAAGCGGAAGCGATTTTGATCGACAAACTAATGGACCGTGTCAAAGAAGGCAAGATCGTGCTTGAGCTTTATTCAACCCTAGATGAAGTATTGGGCGATGACATGGGTGTGACCGGTATGCGCGTTAAGAATGTAGACACTGGCGCCACTAAAGACATCGAACTTCGCGGTGTATTTATCGCGATCGGCCACAAACCAAATACCGATATCTTCGAGGGTCAGCTTGAGATGGAGGGTGGCTACATCGTCACCCAAACAGGTCGCCAAGGTAACTTCACGGCCACCAACATCCCTGGTGTATTTGCTGCGGGCGATGTGCAAGATCACATCTATCGCCAAGCGGTCACGAGCGCCGGCACAGGTTGTATGGCTGCCCTAGACGCTGAACGCTACTTAACTAGCCTCAAATAAGCAGCACCGCTTGATTGGGGCAAAACGCCATGACAAGCAACTCAAGAATCAAAAATATAGAAGAAGCCAAACGCCTGCTGCAAGCGCAAAAACTTGTACAGGCCGAAGCGCTTGAAAAAGAAAACGCCCTCGCACTCAAACAAGCTGCCGAAAAAGCGGAAGAACAAAGACTCGCAGACTTATTCAAAGCTGCGGTGAAAGATGCGCGACCTTTGAGTACGGACCGCATCCATCATGCGCCGCCAAAACCAAAACCTGTCCCCCAGCAATTTATTCGCGACGAGCAACAAGCCCTCGTTGACTCCTTAAGTGACGGTTACTTTCCATCCTATGAATTAGAAAGTGGCGAAGAGCTGCTCTACTTACGCGAAGGGCAATCCCCTTCCGTCCTCAGTAAACTTAGGCGCGGCCATTGGGTGGTACAAGCCAACCTAGACTTGCATGGGATGATTAGTGATGAGGCCCGTGCAACGGTTGCAGAGTTCTTAGCGGGGTGTAAAAAACGAGGGATTCGCTGTGTGCGTATCGTGCATGGGAAAGGCTTAGGCTCTCGCAATAAAGAACCTATTTTGAAGAACAAAATCCGTCATTGGCTGATGCAAAAAGATGAGGTGATTGCGTACGCACAAGCCAGGGTAAGCGATGGTGGCAGTGGCGCAGTCATTGTCTTATTAAAAGCCTAAAAAATATAAGGAATAGTCGTAATTATGTAAAAAATCCACTATAATCGTCAACCTTAAAACCTATGGCGCGTTAGTAGGTCACAAGTGACAAGAAAAAAACCACCTGATCCATCAAAAGGTAAAAACGCATGCGTGTATTAAAAATAATTTGCATCTTATTAGTTGGATGCATGTTAATCGAAAATAAAGCCTTCGCAATTACTGACAATGTCGATATCAGCCACCTCACACTGGCCGAAGCAAAAAAACTTTTTCATTCGAACAACCGAGAGCTATTAGCAGCTCAACGTGCATTGCAAGCAACAGAAGCAGATGCGATTACTGCGGGACAAAAACCAAATCCATCATTATCCATAGGGGTATCTAGCTTTAACCTTAACAGAAAAGAAGGAAACCGAAATAGTGTAAACAATAGCAACAACCTTCAAGATCAAACACTCAATAGCACGTTACAAATCAGCCAATTGTTTGAACGTGGCGACAAAAGAGAGCTTCGTATCGCTTCCGCTGACAATGCGGTCAAAGCTTCAAGATTTGATTTAAAAGATACAGAAAGACAATGGTCACTAATGCTAAACAATGCTTTCTATGATCTTCTTCTAGCTCAAGAACTTGAAAAAATACAAACAGCGAACGTAAGTATTTACGAAAAAACATTCCAAGCGGCTTCATTAAGACTTAGAGCAGGTGACATCGCATCAAGTGATGTATCAAGAATTCAAGTGGATATGCTCAAGACCAAAAACGATTTGCGTCAATCCCAAGCGGAGCGTCAAAAAGCACAATCTAATCTTGCTTATTTGATTGGCAAGGAGAGTGAATCCTCTAATATTAACGCTATAGACAACTGGCCTGATGCAAGAAAAATCAGGCAGGATAATATTGAAGTGAACATTAACCAACGTCCTGACCTACTTGCTGCAGAAGCTAGGGCTAAGCAGGCAGAAGAGAACAACAAACTAGCCAACGCTCTCAAAACACGAGATATTAATATTGCTCTCCAATATCAACATTTTCCGGGACAAATGCCAGCAGCCGGAGAAAGCACGATAGGCGCAGCCATCAGCATTCCATTATTTACCAACTATGAATACCAGGGTGAAATCGCACGTGCACAAGTCAATTTAACTGCTGCACAAGAGGCTCAAGATCAAATTCATGCTGCTGCCTTAAGTGAGGTTAAACGCGCGAACGCAGACCTACAAGCCGCTACTGAAAAATTAGCTCGTTACGATCAACAAATTTTGACAGAAGCTCAAAAATCAGCTGATGCCGCTGAATTTGCTTATAACCATGGTGCAACTGGCATTACAGATCTACTAGATGCTCGCCGAGTATTAAGGGCGATACAACTAGATGCGGCAACCGTGCGAGCTGATTATGCAAAAGCGCTCGCAGCTTGGCAGGCGGCTGTAAGCGCACAAGAAGAATTTAACGCATCCGGACAATAAAAGGAATATGATGAAGCTTTACAATAAGTCATTACTATTAAACGCAATAATTCTGAGCGCAATTGGTTTAACGAGCCTAGAGGCCAACGCAGTCGAAAAAGAAACCCATGCTTCAGCAGCCATTACTAAAAAGAACGACGAAATCTTAATAAAAGACGATTCCCCTCAAGCGGCAAATCTAAAAATAGAAGCAGTGACCGAAATGCTTGCCCCTACAGCTGAGGCTATGAACGGTAAAATCAACTTTGATGAAAACTACACTAGTCGAGTTAGTTCGCCAGTGCTCGGAAGAGCTACTAAACTTCATGTCCAAATTGGTGATAAAGTCAGTGTGGGTCAGACTTTAATGACCGTCGACTCACCCGATTTAGGAAGCGCAATCGCTGATTATAGAAAAGCCACCGCAGATTTAGATTTAAAACGTAAAGCATTTGAGAGAAGTAAAATGTTATTTGATGGTGGCGTTATTGCAAATAAGGATTTCGAATCCTCAGAGGCTGACATGGTCCAAGCTCAGGCTGAAGCAACTCGCGCCAAAGGAAAATTAAGAAATCTAAGTGTTGATAATAATATGTCAGGAAGTGAAAGTTTTACACTTAAAGCGCCCATGAGCGGCGTAATTGTTGATCGCCAAATTAATGTAGGCAACGAAGTAAGGCCTGATGCACCTAACCCTCTTTTTATTATAACCAACCCACAACACCTTTGGGCAACAATTGACTTACCCGAGCGAGACCTTGGCAAAGTAAGTATTGGTCAATTAATTTCCATTCAAGTAGACGCATATCCGACTGAAACATTTACAGGAAAAATTCTATCGATTGGCACGATGATCGACCCTGTCTCTAGAAGGGTACAAGTTCGCTGTTCAATAGACAGCAAAGATAAACTTAAGCCTGAAATGTATGCGCGCATCACCCCTTTAAATAATCACAATCAAAAAGTGATTAGACTACCAACCAGCGCACTCATCACAGAGGGTCTCTATAGCTTTGTATTCGTTGAGACTTCGCCAGGCCATCTAAAAAAACGTCGCATATCATTGGATATCCAAGAGCATGATTATGTAACAGTTAAAAGTGGATTGGCCGCGGGCGATAAAGTCGTGACAGTTGGTGCGATTCTTCTTAACTCAGAATTGGCAAGTAAATAGATAATGTTAGATAAACTCATCACCTTCGCGCTTCAACAACGTATTTTCGTGATGATTGCTAGCGCGGTCATCGTTATTGCGGGGGTGGTTGCTGTCCAAAACCTCCCAATTGAAGCTTTTCCAGATGTCGAAGACGTCCACGTAGGTATTGTTACCCAGGCTCCGGGATTGGCGCCCGAAGAAGTCGAGCGTGTAGTTTCGCTGCCTATTGAACATGGCATGAGCGGCGTCCCGCATTTGACGCAAATGCGTTCAGTGTCGATTACTGGTTTATCTGTGGTGACCCTTACCTTTTCAGAGAACACTGATGACTACTTTGCTCGCCAACAAGTGCTCGAAAAATTACAAGCGGTCAGTTTGCCAACTAGCTACCAACCAACATTAGCACCTCTCACTACCGCGGTCGGTGAAATCTACAGATATTTAGTCGATGCACCTAAAGACATGCCGCAACGTGAAATTCGCGCCATACAAGATTGGCAAATCATCCCCATGCTTAGAACTGTGCCTGGAGTAGCTGATGTCACTAGTTTTGGCGGAGCAGTTAAAGAGTATCAAGTAAAGTTAGACCCTTATCTCCTTAAGAAATACAACGTAACGATTGACCAAGTCAATCAAGCTGTTTCTAACGATAGTACAAACGTTGGTGGCGGGTTGATGCACCGTGGTGATGAATCACTCGTAGTAAGATCTATAGGTTTATATCACACATTAGACGATATTGCCCAAACTGTGATTACCTCCAATGGCGGTAAACCAATTTTAGTAAGTGATGTTGGAGCGGTTTCAATTGGAGATCGTCCTAGATCTGGGATTGTTGCCTTCAGCAATCAAGACGATGTTATCGAGGGCATTGTGCTGATGAATAAGGGACAAAACCCTGCAAAAGTGATTGAAGCACTCAGAAACAAAGTAGATGAAATTAATCAAAAGCTTCCCCCTGGCGTCAAAATTCACCCATTTTATGACCGAACAAGCTTAATCAATCATACTGTTCATACTGTTAGTGAAAACATGATTGTCGGTGCCTTTTTAGTAGTTGCGATTCTCATCATTTTCTTGCGCAATTGGCGTGCGGCTTTAATCGTTGCAGCTATCATTCCATTGTCACTCCTTTTTGCATTTATTGTGATGGATATCCGCGGGGTTTCGGCGAACCTCATTTCGCTTGGCGCGGTTGACTTTGGGATTATCATCGATAGTGCGGTTGTTTTGGTCGAAGCCCTTATGGTGAGATTGGCACTAGCAAAAGTAGATGAATTCCCACACCATGGAACATATTCATGGCGTATTGGTAGCTTAAAAAACACAGCAATTGAAATGGGGCGCCCCATCCTTTTTTCTAAGATGATCATTATCTTAGCGTTCCTACCTATTTTCACCTTTCAACGCGTAGAAGGAAAAATATTCTCCCCTATGGCTTTTACGCTTAGTTTTGCGTTGCTAGGATCTATATTATTAACCTTGACACTTGTCCCATCACTTCTCTCCTACCTAATGCGTCGGACAGATATGGCAGAAAAACACAGTGCGTGGATGCATACACTTCAAGAAGGATACCGCACAGCATTATCAAAAGTTCTAAAAATTCGTACTGTAATTGTTATTGGTTCCGTATCTATATTAGCTCTATCACTATTACTTTCTCCCTTGCTAGGTTCAGAATTTTTACCAAAATTAGATGAAGGCAATATTTGGCTCACAGTGAGCCTTCCACCATCTGCTGGACTTGAAAAAACAAAAAGTATCGAACGAAATATTCGTAGCATTTTAACCAGCTACAAAGAAGTAAATCTTGTTGTGAGCCATGTTGGCCGCCCTGATGATGGCACAGACCCTAAAGGGCCAAATAATATTGAGATATTGGCTGACTTGAAACCAAAATCAGAGTGGCGATTCTCGAACAAAGAAGAATTAATACAAGATATGTCTGCAAAAATGCATGACATTCCTGGCATTCCGACCAACTTTTCACAAGTAATCGAAGATAACGTTGAGGAAGCGCTCTCTGGTGTTAAGGGTGAAATTGCTGTCAAAATTTTTGGTCCTGACCTTAGTATTTTAGAAGCAAAAGCAGATGAAGTTGTGGGAGTGATCAACAAAATCAAAGGCGCTACTGACGTTGCTGCTATTCGGATTTCAGGCAACTCCGAAGTAGACATCACTTTAGATCGTGCAAAACTGGCACGTTACGGTCTAAATACAAATGATGTGAATGCTACAGTACAAACTGCTTTAGCTGGAAATGCAGCCAACACATTCTATGATGGCGATCGTCGGTTTGATGTAACTCTCAGATTGGATAAACAGTATCGTGACGCAGTCGATGACATTAGTAATCTTCCTATCGCGCTTCCAAATAATGCGGGGGTTATTCCACTCGGTGAAATCTCAAGCGTTGCTGTAAAACAAGGCGCATCCAGAGTAAGTCGAGAAGGGGTTTCACGTATCGTATCAATCAAAGCAAATCTAATTAACCGTGACCAAGGAAGTTTCGTCCAAGAGGCCATGTCCAAGGTTAAAACGCAGGTCAAACTCCCACCAGGCTACACAATGACTTGGGGTGGCCAATTTGAAAATCAACAACGCTCTATGAAACGACTCAAAGTAATTGTGCCACTTTCCATATTGTTAATTTTTGTGGTGCTATTTACAGCTTTCCGCTCAGTACTAAATGCTATCTTAGTTCTACTCATGATTCCATTTACCCTCATCGGAGGCTTAGCAGGCCTTGGACTTGCAGGACTGCATTTGTCAATTTCTGCAGCCGTTGGATTTATTGCGCTCGCGGGGATTTCTGTACAAAACGGTGTGATCATGGTTGAGCAGATAAAACATCTCATCCTAGAGGGCTCATCTGTTGCAGACGCTATTATAGAAGGTGCTGTAGTTCGTTTGCGGCCAATCCTAATGACAGCTTTGATGGCTGGCTTAGGTTTACTTCCTGCAGCACTTTCACACGGCATTGGCTCTGAAACGCAGCGCCCATTCGCGGTGGTGATCGTTGGGGGCTTGGTGACTGCGACCTTCTTTACACTATTGCTGTTACCCCTACTCTTCCCACTATTCTCTGACGAGGTAAAGGGAAGAAAGTGGGAGCCGAAAGATGAGCAGGAACAGTAAGATTAAGCTGAGGCAGCAATTAGACAGACTGCCTCAGCAGCAATACCTTCGCCTCGACCGGTAAAGCCAAGTTTCTCAGTGGTGGTTGCCTTCACATTGACCTGGCTTCTTTTTACGCCGCAGTCACTGGCAATATTTCCGCACATGGTTTCAATATGCGGCGCCATCTTAGGCGCTTGCGCGATGATGGTCGCATCTAGATTGCTCAGCACAAAACCATGTGATTTAAGTAAAGCCACAACATGACGCAGTAAGTTTCTGGAGTCTGCACCCTTGTAATTCGCATCGGTATCCGGGAAATGTTTTCCGATATCGCCTAAGCCAGCGGCGCCAAGCATCGCATCACAAATCGCGTGCAATAAGACGTCAGCGTCAGAGTGACCGAGCAAACCTTTTTCATGGGCGATCTCTACCCCACCGATAATGCACTTTCGGCCTTCGACTAACTGGTGCACATCGTAACCCTGTCCGATCCTGATCATTTCTTCACCCCTTGCTGATCCGCCGCAAGAATCGCTTCGGCTAAAGCCAAGTCTTGCGGGAAAGTAATCTTGAGATTGCGTAACTGTCCTGTCACTAATTTTGGTTTCAAGCCCAAGGCCTCAACTGCCTGCGCTTCGTCGGTAGGCGCACCGCCTGATTTTGTCAGCGCGTCTTTTAATATGCCATAACGGAACATTTGCGGCGTCTGCGCCTGCCACAAACCCTCACGTGACTCAGTGCTGGCAACATGCTGCGCACTATCAGCACGCTTTAAAGTATCTGCCACCGGAATCGCCAGTAAGCCGCCGACTGCGTCATCTTGCACTTCATCCAGCAAAGAATCCAACAGTGTATGGGTGAGTCCTGGACGGGCAGCGTCGTGCACGAGCACCCAGTCAGCCTGATCAACATCAAGACTCTTTAACGCGTTAAGGACCGTTTCAGCCCGCGTCTCGCCGCCACAATGCAATATGGATAACTTGGGATGATGCGTGGCGTGCGCCTGCCAATGTGCGTCATCAGCACTCAGCACAAGGTGCACTGAAGCTATCCGTTCGCACGCTAAAAAAGTGTCTAGCGTCCATGAAATGATGGGGCGGTCTAGGAGCGAAAGATATTGCTTAGGCAGCGTTGTTGCCATCCGGCTTCCAGAGCCAGCGGCGGGAATGATGACATGAAATTTTGCCATGAGATGTTATTGAATGAATGGCAATGAAAATAGCGACAATTTAAGCAAGCAACGCCTGATGCTGGATAATCGCATCTTTCACGATAGGCTCTAAGCCTTTCCCTGCATTGCTTTGTGCGTGTTCAATTAACTGCAAGCGCATACTGAGTGCCCAAAAACGCTTAATGTGCATCACGATATCCTTCTTCGCCTGCTCGGTGTCAGGTGAAGACTTAAAAAATGTGCCAATTTGATTGGCCATGGTAATCAACTGCTCAATATTCATTACTTTTCCTTAACACTTACTTCAACTTAATACGTTCTGGGTGCGTATACACCACGAATTGCTGGGGGCGCGCAAACCCAATTAATGTCACGCCGCACTGCTCCGCCACACGAATAGCCAACCCTGTTGGCGCTGAGATTGCCACCAACATCGACACACCAGCGACTGCGACCTTTTGCACCATCTCATAACTCGCGCGGCTTGTCGTTAAAACAAAACCTGCTTCTTTATCCTGTTTGGCACGTGCGCCTAGAAGCTTATCTAAAGCATTATGACGGCCAACATCTTCACGCGCCATCGTAATCTCGCCAGTCGTTTGCACCCAAAAACTTGCGTGGGTGGCACCCGTCTTCGCCTGCAAGACTTGCTGATTGGCAGCGTTTTCTAGCGCTTTAAGCACCACTTCTTTATCGAACACCTCTTTTGAGGCGTTCACATTACTTGGCAAACGAAGCGCCTGCGCTAAACTCTCTGCACCACAGAGTCCACAACCCGTGCGACCTGTCATGCTGCGACGCCTATCTTTTAACTGAGCAAAACGCTCACTCGCAACTTCCATCCGCAGTTCAATCCCTGAGGCCTGCTCTACCACTTCAATGCTATAGAGCTCTTTTGGACTGCTTAAAATGCCTTCAGCGAGCGAGAAGCCTAATGCAAAGTCCTCCAAGTCTTGCGGGGTTGCCAGCATCACTGCATGCGAGATGCCGTTGTAGATCATCGCAACCGGCACTTCTTCTGCAACAACATCCTCAAGTGGCTTGACTTCACCCGCTTGCCACTTCTGCACCAGCACACGACTACTCGCGGCCTCTGCAATCAATGGCTTTTTAGGTGGCGACATCGGGAGGCAAGCGAGTTATACGTTGGCTTCGTTTTTCGGGTGATGCACAAAACCAATTTGCTCTTGACTGAAGGCTTTATATTCACGCTGCCATTCAGAAAGTTGCGATACTTTGGTTAACTGCACTGCCGTGACCTTAAATTCAGGGCAGTTAGTCGCCCAATCTGAGTTATCCGTCGTAATGACGTTTGCACCAGATTCAGGATGATGGAAAGTTGTATAGACCACCCCTGGTTGAACACGCTCAGTAATCTTGGCATGTAGCACTGTTTCACCAGCGCGGCTAGCAATACCAACCCAATCACCATCATTAATACCGCGGTCTTCAGCATCATGCGGGTGAATTTCAATCACATCTTCAGGATGCCATGCCACGTTATCGGTACGACGTGTTTGCGCACCGACGTTGTATTGAGAAAGAATACGTCCAGTTGTCAAAATCAATGGGTATTTAGCATTCACCTTTTCAGTGGTCGGCACATATTCGGTGATAAAGAATTTACCTTTACCACGCACAAATTCATCGATGTGCATAGTTGGCGTACCAGCAGGATTGGCATCATCACATGGCCATTGCACACTACCTAGCTCATCTAATTTCTTGAAGCTCACACCTTTGAATGTTGGGGTTAACGCTGCAATTTCATCCAAAATATCGGACGCGTGTGCGTAATGCATTGGGTAACCCAAGGCGGCCGCAAGCTTAGCTGTTACTTCCCAGTCCTCGAACCCGTTTTTCGGGGTCATCACACGGCGCACCGGTGAAATGCGGCGCTCTGCGTTAGTAAACGTACCTGATTTCTCAAGGAATGACGCGCCAGGGAAGAACACATGGGCGTACATCGCGGTTTCGTTCAAGAATAAGTCTTGCACAATCACACACTCCATAGACTCTAGACCATGGGTCACGTGCTGTGTATTTGGATCTGATTGAACGATGTCCTCACCTACGCAGTACAAGGCCTTAAAGCTTCCGCTAATGGCTTGGTCCAGCATGTTTGGAATACGTAAGCCAGGCTCTTTACTGAGCGGACGACCCCACGCAGTTTCAAATAGAGCACGAGTCGCGTCATCGGACACATGGCGGTAGCCTGGGTATTCGTGTGGCATAGAACCCATGTCGCATGAACCTTGCACGTTATTTTGACCACGCAGTGGATTCACGCCCACCCCTTCACGGCCAACGTTAGCCGTCGCCATTGAAATGTTAGCAATACCCATCACCATGGTTGAACCTTGGCTGTGTTCAGTCACGCCCAGGCCGTAGTAAATCGCTGCATTGCCGCCCGTTGCATACAAACGTGCCGCCGCACGGAGGTCTTCCGCTGGCACACCTAGCGTTTCACTTAAGGCCTCAGGAGAGTTTTCTTGCTTAGCAGCAAAAGCTCGCCATGCTTCGAATGAGTCAATCTCACAGCGCTCTTTCACAAATGCTTCGTTAACCAAACCTTCCGTCACAATGACGTGTGAGAATGCAGAAATCAAGGCTACGTTAGTACCAGGACGTAATTTCAGGTGGTAATCTGCTTTAACGTGCGGCGATGACACTAAGTCAATTTGACGTGGGTCAGCCACAATCAATTTCGCGCCTTCACGTAAGCGACGTTTCATTTGTGAGCCAAATACTGGGTGGCCATCGGTTGGGTTAGCACCGATCACAAAAATCACATCTGAGTGCATCACAGAATCAAACGTTTGTGTCCCAGCTGATTCGCCTAATGTCTGTTTTAAGCCATAACCTGTTGGTGAGTGACACACGCGCGCGCAGGTATCGACGTTATTGGTACCCAGTACCGCACGAATTAATTTTTGAGTAACGTACACTTCCTCATTGGTACAACGTGATGAAGTAATGCCGCCCACCGCTTCTTTGCCGTATTTCGCTTGAATACGTGTAATTTCGCTCGCCGCGTAATTAATCGCTTCGTCCCATGACACTTCTGTCCATGCATCATGGATGCTCTTACGAATCATTGGCGTCGTGATACGGTCTTGGTGGGTGGCATAACCCCAAGCAAAACGACCTTTTACACATGAGTGACCATGGTTAGCGCCGCCATTTTTACTTGGCACCATACGAACGACTTGCTCACCTTTCATCTCAGCATCAAAAGAACAGCCCACGCCGCAATAAGCACAGGTCGTTGTCACTGAATGCTCAGGCACACCATGCTGAACCACTGATTTTTCAATCAAGGTGGCTGTTGGGCAAGCTTGAACGCATGCACCACATGAAACACATTCTGATTCTAAAAAGTTTTCAGTCCCTGACGCTACTTTCGATTCAAAGCCACGACCTTGAATGGTCAAGGCAAAGGTGCCCTGAACCTCTTCACAAGCGCGAACGCAGCGGGAACAGACGATACATTTTGAAGGGTCAAACTGGAAATAAGGATTTGAAGTGTCTTTTTCTGACTTCAGGTGATTATCCCCCTCGTAGCCATAACGCACTTCACGCAACCCCACAGCGCCCGCCATGTCTTGCAACTCACAGTCGCCATTGGTGGCACAGGTGAGGCAATCAAGCGGATGGTCTGAAATATAAAGCTCCATCACGCCCTTACGGATGTCCGCTAATTTTGGCGTTTGCGTTTTAACTTTAATGCCTTCAGCGACAGGCGTGGTACATGAAGCAGGGAAACCACGGCGACCTTCAATCTCAACCAAACACAAACGGCATGAACCGTAAGGATCTAGGCTATCGGTCGCACAGAGTTTAGGTACCGTAACACCACCCACCATCGCCGCATGCATAATCGAGGTGCCTTCTGGCACCGTGATCTGCGTACCATCAATCTCTAGCGTGATTTGATTATCAGATGTTTTTGCTGGCGTACCGAAATCAGTATATTTGCTCATATGTTTCTCCTAGCAGCCTTAAGCCACTTGACCTTTCTTCAGGCCAAAATCTTCTGGGAAATGATTGATTGCGCTTAAGACTGGATACGGCGTCATGCCGCCCAGCGCACAAAGGGATCCATTTAACATCGTGTCGCTTAGGTCGCGCACGAGCGTGATGTTTTTTGCGTGGTCTTCTTTGGCAATAATCTTGTCCATCACCTCAACACCGCGTGTTGAGCCGATACGGCAAGGCGTACATTTTCCGCAAGATTCCACTGCACAGAACTCAAATGCGTAACGGGCCATCTTGGCCATATCCACCGTGTCATCAAATGCGACGATGCCACCATGGCCAAGCACTGCCCAGATCTCCGTGAACTTCTCGTAGTCTAGGGGTGTATCAAACTGCGACTCTGGCAAGTAAGCGCCAAGTGGACCACCCACTTGAACCGCGCGAATTGGCTTACCAGAAGCCGAACCGCCGCCAAAGTCATAAAGTAACTCCCTTAGCGTGACACCAAAGGCTTTTTCAACCAAGCCACATTGTTTGATGTTGCCTGCCAATTGAATAGGTAATGTGCCGCGTGAGCGACCCATGCCGAAATCCTGATAGAACTTGCCGCCTTTGTCTAAGACGATAGGCACCGTCGCTAACGAGATCACATTATTCACAACGGTTGGCTTGCCAAACAAACCTTCAATCGCAGGGAGTGGTGGTTTGAATCGGACCAAGCCGCGTTTGCCTTCCAAGCTTTCAAGGAGTGAAGTCTCTTCACCGCACACATAAGCGCCAGCAGCGCGGCGCACTTCTAGATGAAAACGCTTACCGCTACCGCAAATATCCTCCCCCAAATAGCCAGCTTGATAAGCATTAGCAATCGCTTCATTGAGCGTCACCAAAGCATCTGGATACTCCGAACGTAAGTAGATATAACCTTGCGTCGCGCCAACAGCAAGGCCTGCAATCGTCATGCCTTCCACTAGCACAAGCGGATCGCCTTCCATAATCATGCGGTCTGAATACGTGCCTGAATCACCCTCATCGGCGTTACACACGATGTACTTTTGATCGGCGGGTGCATTAAGCACGGTATTCCATTTAATTCCGGTTGGAAACGCTGCACCGCCGCGACCACGCAGGCCCGAGTCGGTGACTTCTTTAACAATATCTGCGCCAGATTTAGCTAAGGCATTTTTTAAACCTTTGTAGCCGTCATGCGCCACATAGTCTTCCACAGAAACTGGGTCCGTAATACCCACGCGCGCGAAGGTTAGACGCTCTTGTTTTTTGAGCCATGCAATTTCATCCGTGAGCCCAAGGTTAAGTGGATGTGCGGCGCCACTCATAAAGTCTGCATCAAACAAACTTGCCACATCTTTTGGCATCACAGGGCCATAAGCCACACGCCCTTTAGCAGTCGCCACTTCCACCATGGTTTCCAACCAGAACAAACCACGTGAGCCGTTACGGATTAAGTTGATTTCAACACCGCGTTTAGCCGCTTCAGCTTGAATGTTGGCAGCCACTTTATTTGCGCCCAAGGAAAGCGCGCTTGAATCTCTAGGGACATAAATCTTAATTGCCATTACGCACCCCTCGCTTCCGCAATGATTTCGTTCACGCGCGCAATATCGACACGGCCACAGACTTGGTCATCCATCGATGCTGCCGGTGAACAAGCGCAATTGCCTAAACAGTAAACTGGCTCTAGCGTAATTGCGCCATCTGCGGTTGTTTGATGGTAATCCACGCCCAAGGTTTTCTTCACATAAGCTTCTAAAGCTTCAGACCCCATCGACTGGCAAGACTCTGCACGACAAATTTGGAGAATATGCTTGCCTGGCGCATGCGAACGAAAGTGATGATAGAAAGTCACCACACCATGCACTTCAGCCACAGATAAATTCAAGGCTTTAGCAATCCTTGGATAACTACTTTCTGGCACGTAGCCAATATCATCCTGAATTGCATGAAGGAGCGGCATTAAAGCGCCTGGCACATTGAGATGGGCCTCGATATGCTGGTCGATACTCACTAAAATTTCATCTGACACAACTTCTCTCCAAGACTTGTTTTGGGGTAACCGCATCTTTGGATGCAAATTCCCAGAAAAAGTTACAAAATATTTACAATATTGTATCAATCATTAACTAGCTTGTGTTCAGTATTGGCGCGGAAAAATCGCCAATACCTCATAAAATCAATCCACTTTGAGAGTATGGTTAACTCAAACAATTCTTAAACATCAGACACTTTCCACCTGCTGCATAAAAAAACGCTTATTTTGATTGGTTAAGGGGCTTCATTTTCTTTTGATTTGGAGTAAAGTTACGAGTGGTACTTAAGCAACATGGCAAATGTAAATCACTTAAAAAAATACCACGGAGATAATGAGAATGAGCTTAGAACTATTAAAAGGCATGGGTGTAAAAATCCCATACAAAGCCAAATACGATAACTTTATCGGCGGCAAATGGGTTGCACCTGTTGGCGGCGAATACTTTGATGTAATCACCCCAATTACTGGTTTGCCATACACCAAAGCAGCGCGCTCTGGCGCAGCTGACGTTGAGTTGGCATTAGATGCAGCGCATGCAGCAGCTGACAAATGGGGCAAAACATCCGTGCAAGAGCGCGCGAACATGTTGCTCAAAATCGCTGACCGTTTAGAAGCTAACCTTGAGTTATTAGCAACTGCTGAAACGATCGACAACGGCAAACCAATCCGCGAAACAATGAATGCTGACATCCCATTGGCAATCGATCATTTCCGTTACTTTGCTGGCTGCTTGCGTGCTCAAGAAGGCACACTGAGCGAGATCGACGACACAATGGTTGCATACCACTTCCACGAACCACTAGGCGTTATTGGTCAAATTATTCCTTGGAACTTCCCAATTCTCATGGCGGCATGGAAGCTTGCACCTGCCGTAGCTGCTGGTAACTGTGTTGTGATGAAGCCAGCTGAGTTCACACCAATTAGCATCATGATTTTGATGGAAACAATTGCTGACATCGTGCCACCTGGCGTGATGAATATCGTGAACGGTTATGGCCGTGAAGTTGGTGCTCCACTTGCTAATAGCCGCCGTATCGCAAAAATTGCGTTCACAGGCTCTACAGCGACTGGCCGCGTAATTGCACAAGCTGCCGCTGGCAACTTGATTCCTGCAACGCTGGAGCTAGGTGGCAAATCACCTAACATCTTCTTTGATGATATCGCAGCTGCTGACGACGACTTCTTTGATAAAGCAGTTGAAGGTTTGGTATTGTTCGCATTCAACCAAGGTGAAGTTTGTACATGTCCATCACGTGCATTGATCCAAGAATCTGTTTATGACAAATTCATGGAACGTGTATTGCCACGTGTTGCTGCGATCAAACAAGGCAACCCACTTGATCCAAACACAATGATTGGCGCGCAAGCTTCTGCTGACCAATTAAACAAGATCATGTCTTACATGGACATCGGTAAACAAGAAGGTGCTGAGCTTCTTATCGGCGGCGAACAAAATAAGCTAGGTGGCGACTTGTCACAAGGCTACTACGTGAAGCCAACGCTATTTAAAGGCCACAACAAGATGCGCATTTTCCAAGAAGAAATTTTTGGACCAGTGCTTGCTGTCACCACCTTTAAAGACGAAGCTGAAGCGTTGGAAATCGCTAACGACACCATCTTCGGTTTAGGTTCTGGCGTTTGGAGCCGTGACGGCAGCCGTGCATACCGCATGGGTCGTGGCATCAAAGCTGGCCGCGTTTGGACTAACTGCTACCATGCTTACCCAGCACATGCAGCGTTCGGTGGCTACAAAGAATCAGGTATCGGCCGTGAAACACACAAAATGATGCTGGATCACTACCAACAAACTAAAAACTTGTTAGTAAGCTACAGCCCTAAAAAGCTAGGCTTCTTCTAATTTGAAAGGGTTAATTCCCTATTGAATTAGTCAAGTAATAAAGCTAGTATAAAGAGGCGGTTCATACCGCCTCTTTTTTTACGTCTGTGTTAGGAGTGTAAGATGGCTGAACGTATTTCTGGAACCCCTTCCGCAATTGCGCTTATTCGCCAATTAACAGCGCAGCATGGCCCGATTATCTTTTTCCAATCAGGCGGATGTTGTGAAGGTAGTGGACCAATGTGCATGCCAGCGAATGAGTTTCGAAAGACCCCATCTGACGTCAAAGTAGGTGAAGTAGAAGGCGCTGCCTTTTATATGGGTCACAGCCACTTCCAGTTCTCAGAGAATACGCACACCATCCTTGATGCGATGGATGCCTCCAGCGGCTCGTTCTCACTCGACTGCGGCACAGGAAAAGCCTTCATCACCAAGGGCCGCTTATTTACCGACGAAGAGCTAAAAGACTTGCCACCCGTTGAGATAGGCTAACCAGTCCCTCGCACTACCCACAATTTTTCAGTTCAAGACTTTCAATCAATAATTACCGTAGTGTCACTTTGAATTTGGAGTATACTGACCTGTCTATCTACTTAAGATGGTCAACCAAAATCATAAAGGACATCACATGAAATACAGCTTATTACTCGCTTCATTGTTAGTGAGCACAGCATTCAATGCTTCAGCAGAAGAAGCTAAAAGTCTTTCAGCGCATGAAGAAGTCACCATTAACGCTTCAGCCGCAACAGTTTGGACAAAGGTTAGCAACTTCAATGATTTAGGTGCGTGGCATCCAGCAGTGAAAACGACAGAAATCGTATCAGGCAAAAATAATCAAGTTGGTGCTCTACGTCTATTAACACTGCAAGATGGCGGCACAATTAAAGAAAAACTTCTTGGCTATAATGCTAAAGGCAAAACATTCAAATACTCTATCGTTGAAGGCGTTCTTCCAGTAACGAGCTATGTTTCATCAGTCACAGTTAAATCTGCAGGCAAGGATAAAGCATTAGTTGTTTGGGAAGGCAGCTTCAAACGTAAAGATCTAGCTACTTCGCCAGCTGAAGGCGCAGATGACGCTACAGCAGTAAAAGTAATGACCAGCGTTTACCGTGGCGGCTTGGATAATTTGAAAAAAATCTCAGAGTAATTTCACTATTGCCTGACGTAAAAAAGGCTCAGAAATTCTGAGCCTTTTTTTATCTCCAAACCTTAAAACTTATTCGTCACCGCCACCCATGTTTGGTGTTGCAGTGATCTTATGAATCGCCAAATCGGCGCCCATGTATTCGTCTTCAACATCCATACGGATACCGACCAGCTTTTTAACTAAGCCATACACAGCAAACCCGCCAACCAAGGCAATCGTCACGCCCAAGCCTGTACCAATCAGTTGTGACATGAGGCTGACAGTGCCCATACCACCTAGTGCTTTAGCGCCAAAGATGCCAGCAGCTATACCGCCCCAGGCACCGCATAGACCGTGTAATGGCCATACACCTAACACGTCATCAATCTTCCAGCGATTTTGTGTCAGTGTGAATGCCCAAACAAACAAGGCACCAGCGACAGCGCCAGTCACTAAAGCGCCTAGCGGATGCATCACGTCAGAACCAGCACATACCGCCACCAAACCTGCTAAAGGGCCGTTATGCACGAAGCCAGGATCATTTTTACCCATCACTAAGGCGGCGAGCGTACCGCCAACAAGTGCCATTAAAGAGTTCATCGCCACAAGACCTGTCACACCACTTAAGGTTTGTGCTGACATCACATTAAAACCAAACCAACCCACGGTCAAAATCCATGCGCCTAAAGCGAGGAACGGAATATTTGAAGGTGGATATGCATGTACTCGGCCATCTTTACCATAACGACCATGACGTGCACCTAACAAAATGACTGCGCCTAGCGCAATCCAGCCGCCCATCGCATGCACCACAACAGAGCCTGCAAAGTCATGAAACTCAAAACCATAGCTCGCTTTCAGCCATTCTTGAATGCCGTAGTGATGATTCCAAGCAATGCCCTCAAAGAATGGATACACCAAACCAACCAATAAGAAAGTAGCGGCTAGCTGTGGATTGAACTTAGCGCGTTCTGCAATACCGCCAGAGATAATCGCTGGAATCGCCGCAGCAAAAGTGAGCAAGAAGAAGAACTTCACCAGCTCATAACCATTTTTCGCGGCAAGCACTTCTGCGCCCTGCAGAAAGCCGATGCCATAAGCAACGCTATAGCCAATAAAGAAATAGGCAATGGTCGAGACTGAGAAGTCCACCATGATCTTCACCAAAGCATTCACTTGGTTTTTACGGCGTACCGTACCCACCTCTAAGAATGCAAACCCCGCATGCATTGCCAAGACCATGATGGCCCCTAACAATACAAATAAGACATCACTAGCCGATTGAAGCGCTTCCATATTCTCATCCTCGTTTTAAGTTTTTTAATTATCTTTATTCAGGTCCGCCGGTTAAAAGGTCGGCCTAAATTTAACTTCATAAGTTAGCAATTAATGGGCCAGATTTTTTATCGCATTGTTTTAAATCTACATTTTTTTCGATATAAAAAATAATGTGCACCAAATTAGTTCAACCGCCAGTGCGCCGCACCATAAAAGTGCAATTGTTTATATTGATGCGATGAGACATGACGAAGTAATGGAGATTGATTAAACTCTAGCATTCATCAAAACGATTAAGACCCCCTTGGAAAACCTATTACTCATCAGCATCATTCTGCTCGCCTGGTTCTGGTTCGACAGCGTCTCAGCAAGGGACGCCGCCATTAAAAAAGGACATGACCTCACCCAGCGCACTAACCTGCAACTACTCGATGAGAGCGTTGCCTGCGTGCGCTTACGTCTGGGTCGTAATGGCAAAGGCCATGTGCAAATTCTGCGCACTTATGAGTTCGACGTCAGCGCCAACGGGGGTGACCGTATGCACTGCCACCTCGTATTACTGGGGCGTGATTTACAGTCTTGGTATATTCCGCCGTACCTACAGGCGGTGCATTAAAAGAGCCAAGCCATGATCGGTCGCTTCGCCCCCTCTCCTACCGGCCCACTTCACTTTGGCTCACTATTAGCTGCGCTTGCTAGCTACTGTGATGTGAAGTCGCAAGGCGGCCTATGGCGATTGCGCATGGAAGATCTAGACAAGCCAAGAGAGATGGCTGGCGCTGCACAACATATCTTGCAGACGCTAGAGGACTTTGGGTTTGAATGGGATGGCGAGGTGATCTACCAGTCTCAGCGAAGTGATCTTTATCAAGACGCACTTAATCAGCTCAATGCAAAGTCATTAGTTTACAACTGCGATTGCTCACGTAAAGAAATTGCAGACTCAGCCCAGCATGGCATTGATGGTCTGGTTTACCCTGGCACATGCCGCCATAAAGCCGTAGTCAAAGCCCCACACGCACGCCGCGTCATTGTTGATGACCAGCCAATCACTTTCACCGATGCAATTCAGGGCAACATCCAACAAACCCTTGCACACGACGTAGGTGACTTTGTATTAAAACGTGCCGATGGCTTATTTGCTTATCAGCTTGCTGTCGTCGTCGATGACGTTGAGCAAGGTGTAACCGACATTGTGCGAGGTGCGGACTTACTCGATTCAACCCCGCGCCAAATTCATTTACAACGACACCTGGGTTATGAAACCCCTCAATATGCGCATATTCCTGTGGCGAGTAACGCTGCGGGTGAAAAGCTGAGCAAACAAACTCTAGCGCCCGCCATCAATGCTACACGCGCCTCAGCATGGCTGACACAGGCACTGCATTTTTTAGATCAACAACCCCCGCAAGAGTTAACAGCACAGTCCCCTCGTGAAATTTTAAAATGGGCGACTCAGCATTGGGATATCAATCAGGTTCCACAACAGCGCAGTATCGTTTTTTAAGCAGCGCCATTTTTGGCTTAGGCCGCGAGGCTTGTCATGATAAAATGCCGCGCATGACGACATTCAAAAATACCGCACTCTCTAACGACGAGCTTCATCGTTTTGTGTTTGATAACACCCCAATTCGCGGCAATACCGTCCGCTTACAAGACACTTATAACAACGCACTTCAGCACGTCGATTATCCACCCTTGTTAAAGCATGCCTTAGGCGAACTGATGGCGGCGGCGGCGCTTCTAGCTGCTACGCTTAAGCTAGAAAATGGCGCGCTCATTTTACAGATTCAAGGACAAGGACCACTCAATCTATTAGTGGTGGAATGCAGTGCAGCGCTTGAGATGCGCGCGACTGCCAAGTGGCAAGGTGAGATCAACAATCAAAGCTTTACCGAACTAGTAGGCAACGGTCACTTTGTGATTACCTTAGATCCAAAAGATGGCGGCCAAACCTATCAAGGCATTGTGCCGATTGAGGGCGATAGCATTAGTGAGATCCTGCAAAACTACATGGAGCGTTCAGAGCAAATTGAGACGCGCATCTGGCTAGCGTGCGACCAGCACTCAGCCGCCGGCATGCTCTTACAAAAACTCCCTGATTTGCCAGAGCAAGATGCCGATGCATGGGCGCGTGCCGGCTTTTTAGCAGAAACGATTACCGATGAAGAGCTCATCACCTTACCCGCTGAAACATTGCTGACACGACTCTTCCACGAAGAAGATGTCCGCTTATTTGACCCACGCAACATCTGCTTCCGCTGCTCTTGCTCGCGCAAGAACGTCAGCAATATGCTCAAGATGCTAGGGGCGACAGAGGTCGACAGCATCATAGAAGAGCGCGGCGAAATCGAAGTGAATTGCGATTTTTGTAATGCGGCTTACGTGTTTGATAAGGTCGATGCAGAGCAGCTTTTTGCGGCAGATATCACCCCGCCTGTTTCAAAAACAAAACACTAAATTAAAGCGTCTGTCTTACCCGCTCAAACAAGCAAATTGAAGCTGCTGCGGCTGCATTGAGTGACTCAACACCTTCAGCAATTGGGATGGTGACATGATGATTTGCTGCCTTTTGCATGGCGCCGCTTAGGCCGTTGCCTTCGTTGCCAATCGCGATGGCGGTTGGACCTGTTAAATCCAATTTATAAATAGAATCCCCACGCAAAGTGGTGGCCAACACTTGCCCAGCAAAATTACTTGCCAAGCCGACCAAATCAGCACGCTCAACAATCGGCAAAGTAAACTGCGCGCCCTGCCCGCCGCGTAGCGCTTTTGGTGACCAAGCTTCAGTACAGCCTTCTGATAGATAAACCGCATCCACACCCGCTGCTGCTGCAGTGCGCAGCATGCTACCTAAATTACCTGGGTCTTGAATATCTTCTAGCATCAACACAAAGTGAGGCGCCTCTGGGGGCGCAATGGTTGGCGTTTTTACCAAAGCCAAAATACCTGTGGGACTTGCAACTGGCGCTAACTCTTGGAACATTAACGTTGGAAACATGACAGTTGGCACATCAACCAATTGTTGAATAAGGTGCGACACCTCAGCCGTACTTTCGCCCTCGGCGATAATGAGCAAGCGCGGCTCACCAAACACCTCGAGATAAGTCTCCACCAAGTGCGCGCCATCAAGCAAGGTCTCGCCTAATTTGCGGCGCTCACGTGAGGAATCCGCCAGCTTTTTAAGCTGCTTAAATAGACTGTTATCACGTGAAATAATGTGTTTGAATGTCATGGCTGGTTACTTAAACTTAATCGTTGTAGCATTTTAACTTAAACTACTTTGATTACCTCTATACGAAGACAATTCAAATCATGATGAAACTATACGGCTACCCACAAACCCGCTCGGCTCGTGTTGCTTGGGCCTTAGAAGAAGCTGGCGCGGAGTATGAATATGCTCGGGTTAACTTACAGGGAGGCGAGCACAGGAAGCCTGCGTTTTTAGCGATTAATCCCTTCGGCAAAATCCCAAGCCTAGTCGATGACGATCATGTGATGAGCGAGTCAGCAGCCATCTGCACCTATGTTGCCGAGAAATTTCCAGCGGCGAAGCTTATCCCAATTGATGCAAAAGGCCGTGCTGAGTATTTTCAGTGGCTATTCTTTGTGGTGTCAGAGCTAGAGGTACATTTATGGACTGCCGCAAAGCACGACCGTTTGCTACCTGAAGATAAACGCATCGCTGCCGTAGCTAATACCAGTTACTGGGAATTTGAAAAAGCTGCCGCTGTGTTAAGCACTCACTTGAAAGGGCGCCAATACATCGCAGGTGACCAATTTAGCGCCGCAGATATTGTTTGCGTATCCGTTTTACATTGGGCACATCACGTCAAAGTGGCGCTCGATGAGACTTTAGTTAACTACATGCATACACTTTCAGAGCGCCCAGCCCTAGCACGCGCTAGAAAACGTGAAGCCGAAGCTACTTAAGGAAATACAGATGAACGATAAAGAATTAGTCGCTTTTGAAGCTGCAAAACTCGCAAAAAATGGCATGGTCATCGGCCTCGGCACAGGCTCAACCGCCAATTACTTTATTGAACACCTCGCCAAACGCCAAGTTGAGGAGGGTTTGAGCATAAGCACTGTGGCGAGCTCAACTGTTAGCGCGATAAAAGCCCACAGTTACGGGCTAAAAGTCGTTTCAATTGCCGAGCTCAAACGCATCGATCTCTATGTTGATGGTGCCGATGAGATCACCCCTAACCTATCCTTACTCAAAGGTCGCGGGCAAGATTTGGTGATGGAGAAGCTGCTCGCTAAAGCCGCAGATCAATTCATTGTGGTGGCAGACAAGAGCAAGCTAGTGAGCCGTATCGGCGAGAAATTCATTATCCCCATTGAAGTCATCCCTGGCGCATGGCAAATGGTAAAACACCAATTAGAACAGCATGGCGCAGAAGGCGATATTCGACTCAATGCTGGTCAAGACAATGTCGCCATCAGTGCGTACGGTAGCTATATTTTAGATATGCGATTCCCTGCAAAGATCAACGATGCGGCCCTTAATACCTTACTCAACAACACCCCCGGCATTGTGGAACACGGCGTATTTTATGGCATCGCAAGCCAAGTGTTGATTGCTGACAATGGGAATATTGAGGTGATGGGCGTCTAAAAGGCTCTATAATGCCGCCATGTCTAAAAAAATATCGATAGAACGCGTTTTACATTCCCAAGGCTTTGGCTCTCGCAAGGCTTGTCGCATCTTAGTTAGGCACGATGCCGTCACCGTCAACGGCGAACCTTGCGATGATCCGTTTGCGGAATTTCACACCGAGGAACTTCACTTCACGGTCGATGGTGAGCCTTGGCAATACCGAGCGCAGTCTTATTTGATGCTCAACAAACCAGCACACTACGAATGCTCACATAAAACCCTGCATCACCCATCGGTATACAGCTTATTGCCGCACCCCTTAGTCGAGCGTGATGTCCAATGTATCGGCCGCTTGGATGAGGACACCACGGGCTTAATTTTGCTGTCTGATGATGGTCACTTTATCCATCGCCTCAGCTCGCCAAAGTGGAAAGTGCCTAAGGTGTACGAAGTGCATTGCAAACACCCTGTGGACGCAGCGCAAATTAAAAACCTACTCGATGGCGTACAGCTTATCGACGAACCAGCGCCGATTGCCGCGCTCGCCTGCGAACAAATCAGTAGCCACATCCTTCACATGACACTCGCTGAAGGTAAGTATCACCAAGTCAAACGCATGGTCGCCGCCAATAGTAACCGCGTAGAAGCACTCAAACGCATCAAAATCGGTGAAGTCACACTACCGAAAGACCTTGCTGAAGGTGAATGGCGCTGGCTGACTGCGGAAGAGTTGCACCTGCTGACGCACACTGAAAAGATTTAGTAGCTAATAACCCAATACTCCGTATAATCAAGCCTTCCCTGTGCCATACCAATCAGCACAGCGGCCTAAAGGTGCCATGCACCAACACTTTTACCTCTTATTTGTTAGTCTCGATTGGTGTTGTCTTGAAGACAGCAGACCCACTTATAAATCTCCTTTAAGGAATTTACATTGTCATCAGAAGTTACAACCCATAGCCCAAATTTTAATAATTTAGGCTTAGCAGAACCTATTCTCCGCGCCATTAGCGACGCGGGTTATACCACCCCAACCCCAATTCAAATGCAAGCGATTCCACAAGTCCTCACGGGCGGTGATTTACTCGCTGGCGCACAAACAGGCAC
>CAIULB010000032.1 GCA_903899965.1 uncultured Methylophilaceae bacterium
AACCAGTGAACTTGCCAGCTACAAACACTCACACCTATCGATTGTTCAAATTTTTAAAGAGCAGGTATTACTAAATTCTTTCCACTTCACTACCGTCACATTCAATGCAACGTTAGCAACGAGAGGGGCGCATTATACAGAGCCAAAAAATCTCGTCAACTACTAAATTGGGTATTGCATGTGGTTGCGGGGGCAGGATTTGAACCTACGACCTTCGGGTTATGAGCCCGACGAGCTGCCAGACTGCTCCACCCCGCGTCCGATTCGACATTGGTGCCGTCGAGAGGTGAGACTATAGCAAGCTTAAAGCCTGTCTGTCAAGGTAAAAACGAGATTATCTTGGGAGATTCGGCGCTATTTTGGTTGACATGCAACGATCTGACGAACGACTTCTAAATCATCATGCGTGTCTACCCCAGCAGCTGGCGCCTCATCCACAACGGATACGCTAATCTTGTGCCCGTGCCACATCGCCCTTAGCTGCTCGAGCGCTTCATATTGCTCAACTGGCGCAGGCGTTAATTTCGCATAGGCATGCAAAAAACTGGCGCGGTAGGCATAAATACCCACGTGGCGATAAACAGGCAGGCCAAATGGCAACTCTTGAGATTGTGCAAAAGCATCACGCGGATAAGGTATAGGGGCGCGACTAAAATACATCGCATAACCATGGGCATCCATGACCACCTTCACGGCATTGGGATTAAGCATCGTTGCTTTATCATGAATGGGGTGACAAACCGTTGCAATTGAAGCTTGCCGGTGCACATCTAAATTGGCTGCCACCTCTTGAATAAGCTTAGGATCAATAAGTGGCTCATCGCCCTGGACGTTCACGACCAACACATCATCCGCCCATTTAAAATGGGCAGCGACTTCGGCAATTCTATCGGTACCAGAAACATGATCCTCGCGGGTCATCACAGCTTTAAATCCATACTGCGTCACCGCATTAAAAATATTAATATGATCTGTCGCCACAATCACGGCATCTGCGCCACTCGCCGCCGCCTGCTCTGCAACGCGCACCACCATAGGCCTACCCCCAATATCGAGCAAAGGCTTAGCAGGTAAACGGCTACTCGCGTAGCGTGCTGGAATAACAACGTTAAATTTCATGGTGGGCCGGGATAGTTAAATTAAACTTCTTCCGCATCAGGCAATTTTCTTGCCTCATCTGCAAGCATAACTGGAATATCATCCTTTATCTGGAATGCTAATCGGCATGGTTTACAAACCAACTCTTGCTCCGCTTTACGATAAAGCAATGGTCCTTTACAAACTGGGCACACCAAAATATCAAGTAATTTAATATCCATCTTATTTCCCTTTACTTACTACTGCCAACTTGGATAACACTAACTCTATTAACTCATGCTCTATATTAGCACTGACCGGCAGCATCCAAAGATCATAGGGGGCATCGCCTTTGGCAAATTGCGCGCATTTCACCGCATCTTTTTCCGTCATCAAAATCGTCTTGCCTGCAAATGGCAGTAAATCTTGCGGAGTGAAAGCATGGTGATCAGCAAAACTCTTCTGCTCAAAAAACAATCCCATTTCCCCCAATTGATCGAAGAAACGCTGAGGGCGTCCAATACCCGCCACCGCCACCAATGGCTTTTTCTTAAAAAACGGGGCCCTATGCTGCGTTTCTCCATCAAGCAAAGAAACAAAGACGTCTCCGCTCAATTGCATATTAAAAACTGGTGGAAAATATCTCTTTTTAATCGAGCCCTGACTATTAGCATTACTCATTACAATCGCATCAACAGCATTTAACCTGCGTGAGGTTTCGCGTAAAGGCCCCGCAGGCAACAATAAAGCATTTCCGAGGCAACGCTCGGCATCTATAACGGCAACTTCAACATCACGTTGCAATCGATAATGCTGCAGGCCATCATCACTCACAATGACATTCACTTCAGGGTGCGCTTTTAGTAAAGCCAGCCCCGCATCTACACGGTTTCTAGAGACAAAAACGGGGAAACTGCTTCGCTTTGCGATAAGCAAAGGCTCATCACCAACTTCGCTTGGCAGGCTGTGTGCGAAGACTTCCATCACCTCATTGACCGAACCACCATAGCCACGGCTAATAATGCCAGGCTTAAATCCTGCATCTTTAAGTTGAGCTGCCAACGCAATCACAAGCGGTGTTTTGCCTGTGCCCCCAATGCTGATATTACCGACCACAATCACGGGAACTGGTAGCTTATAGCTTCTTAACAAACCTAATGAAAATAGACATTTTCTGACTGTGCTAAGCAAAAAGAAAATAAAAGACAGCGGCAGAAGAAAGAGGTGCCAGATTGAGTAGCTTTCCCATTGTTTTTGGAGCCAATCAGCCATGCAATTACCCCGACCTTTAATGAAATTGCTTTTGATAAAGCTTGGCGTAATGACCGCCCGCTTTTAATAACTCAGCATGCGTGCCGCTCTCGACAATCTCACCATGCTCCATCACAAAAATACGATCCGCATTCTCAATGGTTGATAAGCGGTGTGCAATGACGATGCTAGTTCGGTTTTGCATCAAAGTATCTAAGGCAGCTTGAACATGCTGTTCCGACTCTGTATCTAAGGCTGATGTTGCTTCGTCGAGCAGTAAAATAGGCGCATCTTTTAAAATTGCACGCGCAATCGCCAAACGCTGACGCTGCCCCCCAGAAAGTCGAACGCCTCTATCACCAATCTGACTTTGCAAGCCATTTGGTAATTGCTGAATAAATTCCCAAGCATGCGCAGCTTTTGCCGCCGCAATCACTTTCTCTTCACTCACGTCACGCAAAGCCCCGTAGGCGATGTTGTTAAAAACCGTATCGTTAAACAAGATCACATCTTGGCTAACCAGCGCAAACTGCTCACGTAGATTACTTAATTTGAGTGCGCGAATATCAACACCATCCAACAATACCAAGCCTTCTTGGTGCTCATAAAAGCGTGGAAGCAAATTCACCATCGTGGTCTTACCGCCACCAGAACGACCTACCAGTGCTAGCTTTTCACCTGGATTGATAACAAAACTAAGTTGGTTAAGGGCATTGCCTTTCGAATTTTCATATCGCAATCCAACGTTTTTAAATTCTATTCCGCCTTTAGCTCGACCAATTTCAAGCGTGCCTTCATCCAACTCTGTCTGCGCATCCATCAAAGCAAACACACTTTGCGCAGCAGCAACGCCAACCTGCACAGTTTCATTCATTTTGGTCAAACTTTTAATCGGTGGAATCAGCATAAGCAGTGCGCCAATAAATGCAGCGAATTCGCCGGCGGTAAACTTTCCCACTGAATAGTAAACAACGGCACCTAATGAAAACGCTGCGAGCATTTCAATGACCATGCTATTGATGCCAGAAATACGCGTGAGTCTAATTTGCATATGTCGATTCTTAGCGACAACCACACTGAAACGTTTTTGCTCATATTCTGCGCCAGCAAAAATTTTGATCATGCGCTGCCCTGAACTTGCTTCTTCCGCCACCTGAGTCATTTCACCCATCGTTCCTTGATTCGCCCTCCCGGCTTCTCTTAGCTTAGGCGTCATTTTACTGAGATACAAAACCATCAGTGGCGCTGTCACCACAAAAATCAAAGTGAGGCGCCAATCTAAATAAAGCATGTAAGCAACCATCCCGACAATCGTCAAACTATCCCGCACCGAACTAACTGCTGCACTAGTAGCCGCACCGGACATCTGTTCCGTATCATAAGTGAGCTTAGATGTGACAACACCAGCAGAGATGGAATCAAAAAAACTCACCGGCAAGGTCATTAATTTAGCAAACGCTTCGACACGCAAGTCCTCAACAACGCGACGCGCTACCCAGCGCATTGCAAAAGTCGAAGCAAAACCAGCAAAAGCACGTAAAGCCAGCAAACCAAAGAGCATAAAGGGTAGCAAATGCAACATGGTTGTATCGTGTTTAACAAAACCAGCATCGGTCACCAATTTAATCGTAGCGAGGAAGCCTGTGTTCGTCGCTGAAAAAGCAACTAATGCAGCGATACTAAATGCAAACATTTGCCAATAGCGAAGTGCGTATTTGAGCATCCGCAAATAAAGTGTTTTAGCAGTGTATTGAGAAGGGATCGATTGAGGACGCGACTTGGGCATGATTGACTACTTAAAAAACCAACAAATCCAAGATGAGCAACTTAAGGGTCATACTGGAGTATTTAAAATGGGTCTTAATGGATCGATATCCATCAAAAAGATTAATGATTACCCCCAGTTTGCGTTGCAAAAGTGATGTGGGTATAGCCAACCTGACGTGCCGCTTCCATCACATTTATAACTGACTGGTGTGTTGTATTCGCATCTGCATTAATAATAATGGTTGGCTCTTTTCCATCGCCAGCTGCCTTTTGAAGTGCTGCTCCTATAGCAGATACAGAACCTTCAGAAAGTGAAATCTTGCCTATCTCATAATGACCTTTTGCATCAACGCCCACGTCAATCACAACAGGCTTTTGTTCAGGTGAGTTGGCTTCTGCGGTTGGCAAATTAATTTGCAACTCACTCATGCGAGCAAAGGTTGAGCTGACGACCAAGAAAATAATGATCACCAACAACACGTCAATTAATGGTACGAGATTCATTTCTAAATCTTCATGTTTTTTACCACGTTGGAAATTCATATTACTTACGCTCGCCGTGAATAATTTCTACCAACTTAATGGCTTGCTGTTCCATTTCAACAATCAGGCCATCCACTTTAGCGCGGAAATAGCGGTATGAAATCATCGCTGGTACAGCCACGACAATGCCGCCAGCAGTGTTATAAAGCGCCACTGAAATGCCTTTAGCAAACTGCGCAACGTCATGGCCAGAACCTGCTGCGTTGAAAGCGCCGAAGAGTTCCACCATCCCGATCACTGTACCTAGCAAACCTAGCAACGGGCTCACGGTAGCGATGGTGCCTAAAGTAGATAAATGCTTTTCAAGTTTATGGGCTACAGCGCGGCCAGACTCTTCGATTGATTCTTTAATAATCTCTCTTGATGAAGAAGCGTTAGTTAACGCGCTTGCAAAAATCTCACCTAACAATGAGTGCGCTTGTAGCTTCTCACATGTATCTTTAGTGACACCTCCTTGCGTTAGCCACTTTTTCACTTCCGGCAACAAATTAGACGGCGCAATCACTTCACTTCGCAAGGTCCAAAAACGCTCAACGATAATGGCAATCGCGACAATAGAAGCAAGGATAAGAGGATAAATTGGCCATCCAGCAGCTTTGATAATTTCTAACACACGACACTCCTAAAATATTTTGACACTTTTGCGCTTAGTCAAAAAGTTAACTAAGCCTTATTAAACTGACGTTACTTTAGCGCGTCAGTACCTTTTCAGCAAGTAGACTTCACTTAGTATCGCCCTCAAAAACTACAAAGAGATCAACTGACCATCCACCAATTTGTATTGACGTTTTAATTTCGCAGACAACTCTAAATCATGCGTCACCACTACTAAAGCAACCCCTTGAGTTTGATTCATCTCAAGTAACAAATCAAAAACAGCGTGTGCCGTATGCCTATCCAAATTACCAGTAGGTTCATCAGCCAGGACACATTTCGGCTTAGTCACCAAAGCTCTAGCCACTGCAGCGCGTTGGCGCTCACCCCCAGAAAGCTCGCCCGGCATGTGCTCCATACGATGCGCCAAACCAACTCTTTGCAAAATCTCAGCAGCGCTCGCCATCGCTACTTCACGCGGAGTACGGCGAATTAACAAAGGCATGGCCACATTTTCCAGTGCTGTGAATTCAGGCAGTAAATGATGGAACTGGTATACAAAACCTAAAGATTGATTACGCAATTCACCGCGCTTAGTTTCATTCATATCGGCAAGCGGCTTACCTAAAATGCTGACTTCGCCTGCACTTGGCGCATCCAAGCCGCCCAATAAGTGCAAAAGCGTACTTTTGCCAGAACCCGAAGTGCCAACAATCGCGACTTGCTCACCCGCTTGCACATCCAAATCAATACCATTAAGCACGGCTACGTCTAAACCGGCGTAGGTCTTTTGCAAGCTTTTTGATTGAAGAATAAGATTAGTCATAGCGCAAAGCCTCAGCAGGATTCATTTTGGACGCTTTCCAGCTTGGATAAAGCGTTGCAATCAAACTTAAGAAGAACGACAAAATCACGATAGTAATAACATCACCCCACAATAGATGCGATGGCAGCTCGCTAATGTAATAAATATCCTTAGCCAAGAACTGCACATGGAATAAATGCTCGATAAAAGGAACAATCGTGCTGATATTGAGCGCAATCAATACGCCAAAAAATGCACCGACTACTGTGCCAATTATGCCAATCAACGCACCCTGTACGATAAATATCGCCATAATGCTGGATGGGCTTGCACCGAAGGTCCGCATAATCGCAATGTCAGCGCGTTTATCGGTTACCGCCATCACTAGGGTTGAAACGATATTAAATGCCGCAACAGCAACGATAAGCGCCAAGATAATAAACATCACACGCTTTTCCATTTGAATGGCACGGAAAAAGTTAGCGTGCTCTTGTGTCCAATCAGTCAAGAATAGTGCTTGGCTTTCATTGCTCAAGACCACTGCCAAATCCGTTGAGATTTTTGGCGCTAAAAATAAATCATCCAATTTCAAGCGCACACCTGAAACGTTATCCCCCATACGATAAAGCTTTGCAGCGTCATCAATATTGATCAGCGCCAAGCCTGCATCGTATTCATACATGCCAATTTGAAATAACCCGACCACCGTGAACTGCTTAATACGTGGCACAACCCCAGTCGGCGTAAATTGTCCTTGTGGTGCCATGAGCACCACTTTGTCACCTAAAACTACTCCCAACGATTGCGCGAGTTCAGCCCCAAGCACTATGCCAAATTCATCCGCTTTTAAATCAGCCAATTGCCCAGCGCGCATATGCGTAGCCAAATCAGAAACCTTATCCTCTTCACTAGGCAACACCCCTCGCACAATTGCGCCTTGAACAGCTTGCCCATTAGAGAGCATGCCTTGCGCCATAATATAAGGCGCTGTGCCAGTCACATGTTTAGCGGTTTGCACTTTTGATGAAACGGTCTGCCAATCAGCAAGCACGTTATTCGCACCAGTAATTTGCAAGTGCGAGGCTACTCCCAAAATACGTGAGCGCAATTCCTCTTGGAAACCATTCATTACGGAAAGCACAACGATGAGCGCCGCAACACCAAGTCCTATACCGACCATACTGGTGAGCGATATAAACGAAATAAAGTGGTTGCGTCTTTTGGCACGGGTATAGCGCATGCCAACAAAAAGCTCGAACGGCAATGATTCTTTTTGTTTTATAAAGCGACTAAAAATGGACATTCACTCTATCTCTTATAGATTATTCATTACTGTCAGCCTCAACAGCTAACGGAATGTGCGGCTGTTTAGACCAAGTTTGCCATTGCGATTGCGTGAGCACACCAGCAATTAAAGCGCGATACGGCTGTTGATATTCAGGTACAAGATCACCAAGCGGACGAGCTTTATCAAAATACATGACCACCCGACCATCAGGATGCGCAGCAAACCAAGGATCCAATTCACCCTCACTTAGCGAGTCAGGCGATTTCAACATTCTACCTAGGAAATTGAACTGTCCATGATATTTGCCAATGTTAGCCAAAGGAATATTTTGGTCTTGCAGGCCTTTTAAGTAATGGCTGATATTCGTCATGTCATAAGCCGCACCTGCAGAACGAATCACCCCAAGATACAACATAGCAATCGCCAACAGACCCAATAACGCCACGTGCTGTAAATAGCGTGTTTTGTGATTGCCAACGCTCAACATCAACATCACACTACACAATACCAAGACCGCGCCAGGCCACACTGGAATGTTCGACACCCATGGCGCTAGATAATGATGCTGATTGTAACTAGGCAGGGCGAGTAACAACACACCAATCGCAACACCAACAAGCGCTGGCAGGGATTTATCTAAGTAATTAAATTCACCAAGCTCATCCCATCCACGTGCCACCAACAAAGCAAAAGCCGGAATAATAGGCAACAAATAGTGTGGCTGTTTACCGCTAATAAAACTAAAAGCAATGAACACAGGAATAAACCAAGCCAAACAGAAACGCACACCCTGTTCATTCATCGCACTAAACGCCTTAGCCAGAGCTCGCCAAATTGGCAAAGTGAACAGCCAAGGGAACAACATCACTGGCAACATTGGCAAATACCAATAAAGAGGACGGCGATGTGCGAAAGATTTCACCATGCGGTCAGCAGTTTGTCCCCAGAAAATCTCATGTTGATATTTAGGACCGCCATAAATGCCCGCTGGGATTGCCCAAGCGAGCAAAATCAAAGCGCCCACAATCACTGCAATCAAAATACTTAAATACCAATGACGTAAATTTGGCTTACTCGCCGAAGGACTCATCCACCAAGGCGCAATTACCGCCAAAGGTAAAATCTGTAGCAATATCGTTGGGCCTTTTGCGAGCAAACCGCCAGCGATAGCAAGCGCGACATAAGTCCACCCTTTTTTTACTTCGCCTTGCCACGCGATTAATAAACCCAATGCGCCCCAAATGGTGAAGAAAGCCACCAACATATCGAACATGGTCGCGGTGGTAAAGATTGCCCACATGCCACTGCCAAGCAATATAAGCGAAGCAATATAGCCAATTTGCGGACGTTCAGGCCACAAACGTACCGCGATTTTTTGCGTCATCAACACAGCGGCCAATGCAAAAATGGAAGGGAATAATCTCGGCCACCAGTCATTAACACCAAATACCGCCCAACCCAGATTTATCAACCAAAATAGCAGTGGTGGTTTATGACTGTAGGTTTCACCGTTCAAATAAGGCACTAAAAAATCGTGATTTAAAAACATATTCCAAGCCACCGTCGCATAGCGCGTTTCATCAATCGGCAAATAAGAACGGCTAAACATCGAAACCAAAACCAATACTAGCCAAAAAAGACCAATATGGAGTTGCATTAGTTGAGATTGATTTTGCGGACGGCTCATGAAAAATTAGACTAAAGCAATAATGTGAATACGAGAATTTTAGCAGGGTTAAGGCTTCATTCTGTTAAAATTGCAGAATGTTTACAGGAATAATTCAAGCTACAGGCAAAATCAAAACTGTCACCTCTGCAGGCGATGACGTCAAACTGCATATCAACATTGGCGAACTAAATATGTCAGACGTGCAAATTGGCGATAGCATCGCCGTGAATGGCGTATGTCTTACCGCGGTGACTTTTAGCGATAAACACTTTGAAGCCCACGTTTCAAAAGAGACGCTCAATTGTACAGTGGGCTTAGATTCACCTCGCGAAGTCAATCTAGAGAAAGCACTACGCCTTTCAGATAGACTAGGTGGACACTTGGTCAGCGGTCACGTGGATGGGGTAGGGCAAGTAGTGAAATTTGCATCCATCGGCGACTGCTGGGTATTGATGATTCGCGCGCCTCATACTTTATCTCGCTATGTGGCCATAAAAGGCTCCATCGCGATTGATGGCGTAAGCCTCACAGTCAACAATGTCGACAAAGACACCTTTAGCATAAACCTCATTCCTCACACACTTGAAAAAACCTCGCTCAAACACTTAGGTGTTGGTAGTCGAGTGAACTTAGAAGTCGACCTCATTGCGCGCTATGTTGAACGGATGACGCAATGGGGGAATGAAAGCGAACCAGCATGAGCGCATTAAAAATCAGTCCTATAGATGAAATCATCAGCGAAATTCGCAATGGTCGTATGGTGATTTTAGTGGACGAAGAAGACCGTGAAAACGAAGGTGACTTAGTTCTTGCGGCAGAATTTGCATCGCCAGAACACATTAACTTTATGGCAAAACATGGTCGCGGCCTGATTTGCTTAACGCTGACTGAAGCTCGTTGCCGCCAACTGAATCTTACCTCGATGGTTGATAAAAACGGTTCAAGCATGCACACCAACTTTACGGTGTCGATTGAAGCTGCAGAAGGCGTTACCACAGGCATTTCTGCGTCCGACCGCGCACGCACTATTCAAGCTGCAGTTGCAAAACAAGCTACTGCAAAAGATATCGTCAGCCCAGGCCATGTGTTTCCGCTTGCCGCAGAAAATGGCGGTGTATTGGTGCGAGCTGGCCACACAGAAGCAGGTTGTGATTTAGCCTCACTTGCTGGCTTGGAGCCAGCATCTGTCATTTGTGAAATCTTAAAAGATGATGGCAGCATGGCGCGTTTGCCAGACCTCATTGAATTCGCCCAAGCACACCAACTCAAAATCGGCACGATTGCGGATTTAATTCATTACCGTAGCGAAAATGAGTGTTTAGTTGAGCGCAAGGCTGAACGCAACATCGAAACCCCATACGGCAAAATGCGCTTAATGGCCTACACAGATCGCATGACCCAAGAGACACATTTGGCTTTAGTTAAAGGGACTCCAAATCCAGAGCAAGAAGTGCTAGTCCGTGTTCACGAGCCTTTATCCGTATTTGATTTGCTCGATAGCAGCAGCCTAAGCCATTCATGGAATATGCTGGGCGCCATGAAAACAATTAGTGAGGCTGAAAGTGGCGTGATCGTGATGCTCAATCGCAATGAAAATGGCGAAGATTTATTAAACCGCATTGTGCATGCAGATGAGCCAATTCGCCTCAAACAAGACTTACGCAACTACGGCATAGGCTCACAAATCTTGCTAGATTTGGGTGTACGTAAAATGAAACTCATGGCAACGCCACGCAAGATGCCAAGCATGGCTGGTTTTGGGCTTGAAGTAACTGGATACTTAGAGTCGACTTAGTTCGATAGAAAAGATATAATTCGCAACGTGGAAAACGTCAATCTTACTGGACACTTTCTCATTGCAATGCCCGCAATGACCGATCCACATTTTGCAAAATCTGTTACCTTCATCTGCGAACACAACGAAACAGGCGCGATGGGCGTGGTCATTAACCACCCAATCGAAATGAAACTAGACGCCCTGTTCAAGCAAATTAATCTCAATATATCTGAGTTGCCCATCTCACAAAAAACGGCGCAGTTTGGCGGGCCTGTGCAAATCGAACGCGGCTTTGTGCTGCATCAACCGCCAGGCGACTGGGATTGCACCATTGCCGTACTTGGCAACACAGCGCTCACTAGCTCAAAAGACATCCTAGAAGCAGTTGCGAATGGCAATGGTCCAGAAAAAATACTGGTGACCCTTGGCTTTGCTGGTTGGTCGCCCGGTCAGCTAGAAGATGAAATCAGCAAAAATTCTTGGCTCACCGTTGAGGCCAAAGACTCCGTAATTTTCGACACGCCAAATGCAGACAAACTAAATGCAGCAATGGGCTTGTTAGGCTTGGATTTCGCAAACCTTTCTGAGGTGGCTGGTCATGCTTAAGTCATTGCAGGCCATCAATAACGATAAAACGATACAACCCACTTTTGAAGGTACCGTGCTTGGCTTTGATTTTGGTCTCAGACGCATCGGCGTAGCCTCAGGTGAACACATGCTGGGTATTGCGCATCCACTTACTACACTTAATGCAGAATCCAATGATGATCGATTTAATTTAATTGC
>CAIULB010000033.1 GCA_903899965.1 uncultured Methylophilaceae bacterium
AACGTCGACATGGTTACAGCAATGACTTATCACCAGTACAATACGAAAAGCAGTATTTCGCGAGGCTCGAAAGTGTCTAACTTAAACGGGTCGATTCAAACGGCTCAAAGCCAAATGCACTCGGCGATACCCATAACGACCTTTGTGAGCGTTGAAGATGGTCTTGATGTGCGTTTTAACATCCAGATATGGATCTGCTTTGTTAATCCCCATCTGGTAGTAATAAACACTTCTCGGCATTTGTGCAGCGAATAGAAGTGCTTGTAGGGGGTAGCGCTCCCTTAACTCAGCCACTACTTGGACTTGTGCTTGTTTGCCAAGTCCTGCTGCTGAGCTAAGGCTTCGAGCTTTTTTAGATAAGCGTTCTCCACCTCTAAATATTGTGCCCTGCGTAGTAACTCTTCATGAGTCAGCTCCGTGATAGGCCTAGCTAAAAGTGCTTTAATGTCCTTAGTGTTGAATTTCAAAGGCGCTCCTTTGGGCTTAGGTTGTAGGGCAGTGATACCACCTTCATTATAAAGGCGTTGCCAAACAACTATTGTACTTGGGGAGGCAATATTGAAATAGGCCGCAGCATCCCTTACGGATACATGCTGGGCCTGCATATAGTGCAGCACTTCAAGCTTAAATTCTGGGGGATATTGACGGTAATCTCTTTGCTCAAGGCTTGCTAGCCCATGCGCCTGATAAGCTGATGCCCACTTCACCACATCACTTGGATTGATTCCGACACGAATAGCAATGCGTTTCTTGCCGCCGGCTCTTAGGTATTCTTGGACTACTGCTAATTTAAACTGCGTATCGTACTTGCTCATGAAACTGACCCTCGTCGGTTGGATTTATTGTCCAACTTTTGTGGGTCAGTTCAATACAAGTGGCTTTTTTTATTGGTTATAAAACCAAATGTTGGCATAAGAGCTTTTATTTATAAGCCAGTCAAAAACTTAGTTGGGTCTATTGATTTGCCTTGATAACGAATCTCGAAGTGAAGTTTGATTGCATCAGTTCCAGAGTTGCCCATTTCAGCAATCTTTTGGCCTTTAACCACTGCTTGGCCTTCTTTGACTAAAATCTTACTGTTGTGCGCATACACAGACAAGTAGTCTTTATTATGTTTAACGATGACTAAATTACCGTAGCCGCGCAAGTCTGAGCCGTTGTAAATCACTTTGCCATTGCCCGCCGCGTTAATGTCTTGTCCCATTGTGCCTTCAATATCGATGCCCTTGGCGCTTGCACCTTCATTAAAGGCTGTTTTTATTTTGCCCTTGGTTGGCAAACCCCAATCAATCGTATCTTCACTAGCAATTACAGCATCGGCAGGCTTCGGTTCTGTCGGTTTTGCTTCAACCGCTTTAGTCTCGGCGGCTTTCGCAGGCGTAGTGTTATTGCTTACGGCCTGTTCACTATATGGCTCACGTATCGCTTTGGGTGAGTTAAGTGATGGAACCTCCGCGGGGCTGGCATTGCTGTTTTGAGCTTGAGTGATTTGGCTATCGTTATTCAACGGCTTAATGACAACATCATCATTATAGGCTTCAGCAGACTTGTTGCTTGCAGGGTTATTGTTTTTGATTTTGAGCTGCTGGCCTACGCGAATATTGTAAGGCGCATTGATGTTATTGTTTTGAGCAATTTCTTTGTAATCATACCCAAACTCAAGCCCAATGCTATATAGCGTATCGCCTTTTTTGACGGTGTAAGTGTCTGGGCGCCAGTCTTTGCCATTCACATTATTTTTTGTCATTGTTTTTTTAGGCGCTTGCGATATTTTTGCTTTAGGTGGTTCTGGCGAACGGTCAATTACAGGTGCCCGATTGGGTGTGCTTGAGCAAGCAGTCAAAATTAGAGTTAGAAGGATAGCGCTGAAAATTGGAATCGATTTCATTAGTTCGTTCCGCTAAGTAAAGGGACAAACTTCACAGGCTCAAGCTTTGTTTTCTTGAATTCCGATGTGCCGTTATTGTCGATGTGTTCGATTAAATACAAGATTTGTTCATCCGTGCCAACAGGAATAACCATGCGGCCACCGACGGCGAGTTGATGTACTAAATCATCAGGGATATGACTAGCTGCAGCGGTGACAATAATGCCATCAAACGGCCCGAAGTCAGGCAAGCCCATCGTGCCGTCTGCATGTTTTAGCTTGATATTGCTCATGCGAATTTCACGCAGATGCTTGCGGGCTTTCATCACAAGCGGACTAATGCGTTCTAAAGAATAGACTTCGCTCGCCACTTTTGAAAGCACTGCTGTTTGGTAACCACAGCCTGTGCCAATTTCAAGTACTTTGCCTAAAGGTCTTCCTGCACGCAGTGTTTCAGTCATCTTTGCAACGGTATAGGGTTGTGAGATTGTTTGGCCGAAGCCAATCGGCAGTGAAACATCTTCATAAGCACGTGTAGCAAGGGCTTCGTCTACAAAAATATGGCGTGGGATTTCCCCCATGGCAGAAAGCGTCACCTCGTCTTTAATGCCTTGTTCACGCAAACGAGATAACATTCTGTCGCGTGTTCGTTGTGAGGTCATGCCGATGCCTGAGGTATTTCTAATCACGCTATTTCACCCAGTTTTTAAGTGCATCTAATTGTTTGTGATGCGTTAAGTCAGCTTGTAATGGTGTTAGCGATACTTTATTGTTTACTACAGCATAAAAATCAGTACCTTCGCCAGCATCAGCGGCAGCACCTGCAGGACCCACCCAGTAAAGCGTTTCGCCTCGTGGTGATTTTGATTGAATCACAGGCTCTGCCTTATGGCGTTTGCCTAGGCGGGTGACCACTTTGCCTTTTAGTGCTGAGTAAGGTACGTCAGGCACATTGACGTTCATTAAAACAGGCGGTGGAAATGCATTCGCTTTGTATTGTTCAATCAACTCAACAATCACCTTTGCTGCTGTTTCAAAATGCGTTGCATTGTGTTGTGACATTGAAACGGCAAAAGATGGAATGCCAAGTAAGTACCCCTCCATCGCTGCAGCCACAGTCCCTGAGTAGATGGTGTCATCACCCATATTCGCGCCATCGTTGATGCCCGAAATCACCATATCAGGTAATTGATCAATCAAGCCTGTCACTGCTAAATGGACGCAGTCTGTTGGTGTGCCATTCACGTAATGAAAGCCGTTATTGGCTGTGCGAACTGTGAGCGGTCTATCTAATGTGAGTGAGTTGCTGGCGCCACTGCGGTTACGCTCCGGAGCTACGACGACAATATCGGCAATTTTTGAAATGTGCTCGGCAAGCGTTGCAAGGCCTGGAGCAAGGTAGCCGTCGTCGTTAGATAGAAGAATCAACATAAGTAAATTATATCGCTTATTGTTGTGACTGTTGCGTGGACGGTCTTGTTAATTTTGCGTAAAAAATAGTGCAATAGAAAAATATCGTCGTTAATAAAACTTCAGCAAATGCTAGTTTTGCCGAAACGCCTTGGTCAGCCCAAGCTCTTACTGCACCTTCAGTGAAGTATATCAAGATGAACATGCTTGCCCATTGGTAAGTATATCGACGACCATTGAGGATTCCGAAAAGTGGCAATAAGAGTGGAATCGCTTTGAATACTAATTTCGAGCCTTCTGGTTTAATGGGCGCTAAAATCCCTTCCCAGGCCAAACTTAAAATAATGAGGGCAATTAAGCTAATCGACGCACCGAGTCGTAATTTTTGAACGGTGGCGGTGTTGGACATTATGCGGAAAGCTTTAATGCGGTTTCAGCAAGGCGCTTACCTAGCGCGATGCATAGCTTCTTTTCATCATCGCTAAGGGGTTTGTCATCCATCGCACCGCCAATATGACTGGCGCCGTATGGGGTGCCGCCTGAAGTGGTGTTGCCAAGCGCAGGCTCAGAGTAAGGTAAGCCTAATAAAATCATGCCATGGTGCATGAGTGGCAACATCATGGTGAGTAGGGTGGTTTCATTCCCCCCGTGCATAGAACCTGAGGAAGTGAATACCGCGGCAGGTTTGCCAATCAATGCACCTTTTAGCCACAAGCTAGTCGTACCATCTAAAAAATACTTCATCGGGGCCGCCATGTTGCCAAAGCGAGTAGGGCTGCCAAGTGCCAATCCAGCGCAGTCTTCTAAGTCTTGAAGTTCAACATAAGGTGCACCTGTTATTGGCACTTCTGACTCAGTCGCTTCGCAATTGGCTGATACTTTTGGCACGGTGCGAATGCGTGCTTTTACGCCTGAAACGCCCTCAACACCTCTGGCAATGCTTTGCGCCATATCGCGCACAGCGCCGCCTTGTGAGTAATAGAGAACGAGAATTTCAGTCATTTAGATATTGTTCACTAATGCTGTTGCTTTACCAATGTAGGTTGCAGGTGTTAAGTCCATCAAGTATTGCTTAGCTTCAGCAGGAATGTTGAGTTCTGCGATTAATGACTGCAATGACTCTTTAGAAATGGCTTTGCCACGTGTATATTCTTTAAGTGTGTCGTATGGGTTTTCGTAGCCATAGCGACGCATCACTGTTTGAATAGGTTCAGCAAGCACTTCCCAACTGTTGTCTAAATCGTCAGCTAATTTTACTGGGTTGATTTCAAGTTTATTTAAGCCGCGTAAGCATGAATCGAAACCCAAAAGCGTATAACCAAAGGCTACCCCCATATTGCGAAGTACAGTTGAGTCGGTGAGGTCACGTTGCCAACGAGAGATAGGTAATTTTTCAGCAAGGTGGCGCAGTATGGAATTTGCCAAGCCTAAATTACCTTCTGAGTTCTCAAAATCGATAGGATTTACTTTATGCGGCATGGTTGAAGAACCAACTTCACCTGGTTTGAGTTTTTGTTTGAAATAGCCAACAGAAACGTAACCCCAAATATCACGGTTAATATCAATCAGAATGGTATTGATACGTGCCAAGTTGTCGTAAAGTTCAGCCATGTAATCATGCGGCTCAATTTGGATAGTCATTGGGTTATAGGTTAAGCCCAAGTTTTCTACAAATTGTTTAGCGAAGTTTTCCCAATCTACATTTGGATAAGCTGATAAGTGTGCATTGAAGTTGCCTACAGCACCATTGATTTTGCCTAGAATCTCATTAGCCACTAATTGTTTTTGCTGGCGTTGTAAACGGTACACCACGTTAGCAAACTCTTTGCCCATCGTGGTTGGAGAGGCTGTTTGACCGTGCGTGCGTGAAAGCATAGGTTGCGCCGCTAACTGTTTAGATAGCTCAGTCATACGTGCAATGAGGTTGTTCAAGAACGGCAACATTACACCATTGCGTGCGCCTTTAAGCATCAAGGCATGAGAAAGGTTGTTGATATCCTCACTGGTGCAAGCAAAGTGAATAAATTCACTGGCTTTTTTGATTTCTGCATTACCATCAAATTTTTCTTTAAGCCAATATTCAAGCGCTTTTACGTCATGGTTTGTACGTGCTTCAATGGCTTTTACTTGCGATGCATCTTTTTCACCAAAGTTAGCAATTGCATCATCTAACTCTTTGATAGTTTCTTTACTAAATGCCTTAACTTCTTCGATTTCAGGTAAGGCAGCTAATGCTTTAAGCCATTCAACTTCCACTAAAGCGCGGTGTTTAATGAGCGCATATTCACTAAAGTAAGCGCGGAGGGGATCAACTTTTGATTGATAGCGACCATCCAAAGGAGATAGCGCATTAAGTGGCGTGAGTTCCATAAACAACCTTTTTCGATGCTGATTTGGTGCAAAATTGCGAATAAGGTAATTTTACCCTACATCAGGCGTACTCATAAATCGAGATGGTGCTTTTTCCATATTTATTTTACGAATTATTTTATGGATTATTTGATTAAAACGCTTAAAACTAAATAGCTGATTGGCTGACAAATACGATATCGGTATTCCTGCCTCTTAAAAAAGCGTAATCTTTACATGATGAATCATAAGCTAATCAAACATTTTGTCTTCTTTTGGTGCATGGCGTTGATAAGTTGTGCCGTCTATGCACAAGAAGATGCGTCATATTCTTCTTTGCCTTACATGACTGTCGCTGAAAGTATTGCCGCGATGGACGCCGACCATGACGGTATTGTCAGCGTGCATGAAATACGTGTTTTTATCGAATCTAAGCATGGCAAAGGTTATCAAGGTAAGGTCTTTGATGACATGGAAAAGTCCGCCGAGAATAGAAGTTGCGGTTCGTCTTTTACAAAATCTCTTTATTAAATAATCTATTCGCCTGTTCTGGCATATTCATTGCATCTCATTCACTAGGTCTTTCAGTAGTTTTTAAGCTGTCGTTGGAAGCCATGTGCGCCGCCTGTATAATTGCGGCTAATTATTCACTCATTTAAAAGCTTGGAATTTTAATGCTCACCACCTACCACACCCACATGGCTGAACGTTCTGCCGTTGGCTTGCCGCCGTTGCCCTTGAACGCAGAGCAAGTTGCTTCTCTGGTTGAACTATTGAAGGTCACCCCTGCGAGTTCTCCTGATGCAACTGAGCTTGTTGATTTACTCGAGAATCGTATTCCTGCTGGGGTGGATCAGGCAGCGTATGTGAAGGCGGCTTTCTTAGCTGATGTGGCGAAGGGGGTGGCTCAGTCAGCTTTGGTTTCACCGCACCATGCGGTGAAGTTGTTAGGC
>CAIULB010000034.1 GCA_903899965.1 uncultured Methylophilaceae bacterium
TAAAATTTATTTTTAATTAGCACTTCATCGATGCCGAGTTGACCGCCACGTGGCCATGCCTCTTTGATGCCCTTGCCCACGGTCACAAACATCGTTGGGATGTGATCCGCAGGTAAGTTAAGTAGTTTTGCAACCGCGTCAAAATCAAAGCCGTCCATTGGGCAGGTGTCATAACCCATCTCTTTTGCAGCGAGCATAATGTTCATCGCCGCCATGCCACAAGAGCGCATTGCTTCATCACGCTGCGCCTGTGGATTGCCAGTGTAATATTGAGTAATCGCTGGAACTAAAAAGTCTTGCACAGGTTTAGGTGCATCTTTCCAGTAGCGTTCTGGTTGCTTTGCCCAAGCTTGTACATCAGCGACCAAAACGAGGAGGAGTGAGGCTTCAGTCACCTGCGCTTGGTTCCAGCTCACGGCTTGGATGTCTGCGCGCAAGGCGGCATCTTCTACCGCCACAAAACGCCAGTGCTGAATATTAAACGCAGTCGGTGCGAGCATCGCGAGTGAGATCAGTTTCTTCACTTCCGCTTCGCTCATCTTGTGGGCTGGGTCGTAAGCCTTAATCGAGCGGCGGGCTTGGATAGCATCAGTAACGTTCATCTTGGTTCTTTTCTTTAATAAGTAATCTGAATAATTTCTAAATTTAAGTCGCCAGCAGGGCGCTTCCAGCGCACGCTGTCACCTACTTTATGTCCTATAAGTGCCTTGGCTAAAGGGGAGGCAAAGCTCACCGTGCCTAATGCAATGTCCGCCTCATCCTCGCCCACGATTTGAAAGGGATGCTGCTCACCTTCATCATCTTCAACGATCACGGTGGTACCAAAGACCACCGCCGATGGCGTTTGATCCTGAGGGATCTCAACCAAAATCGCTTGTTCTAAACGTGCCTGCACGTAGCGTAAATCTCTATCCACCATGGCCAAACGCTGCACGGCGGTTGGATCTTCTTTCTTTACTGCTAACAACTCACGCTCATCTAAGAGGGTGTTTTCTATTTCTTTTAACTGCTTTAAGCCATTCGGCGTGACGTAGTTAGGGAGTTCACTAATCGGACGCTCTGGCAGGTCGGTACCGGCGAGCTCTAAGTCATCCTCTTTAACAAACCCACGGCTCAAGGCTTATTCCCACTCGATCGTAGCTGGTGGTTTGCCTGAGATGTCGTACACCACGCGGTTGATGCCGCGCACTTCGTTGATGATACGGTTAGAGACCTTCCCAAGCAGACTGTAAGGTAATTCAGCCCAGTGCGCGGTCATGAAGTCGCTAGTGACGACTGCACGCAGTGCTACTACATAATCATAAGTACGGCCGTCGCCCATCACCCCAACAGACTTGACTGGTAAGAACACGGTGAAAGCTTGGCTAGTTAATTCATACCAAGTCTTGCCGGTCGCTTCGTCTTTGGTGTTACGTAACTCTTCAATAAAGATGGCATCAGCTAAACGTAGGAGGTCAGCGAACTCCTTGTTCACTGCGCCCAAGATACGCACGCCAAGGCCTGGGCCTGGGAATGGATGGCGATACACCATGTCGTGTGGCAAACCAAGCGCCACACCGAGTTCACGCACTTCGTCTTTGAATAAATCGCGTAGCGGCTCCAAGAGTTTTAGACCGAGTTTTTCTGGTAAGCCGCCCACGTTGTGGTGGCTCTTGATCGTTACGGCTTTTTTAGATTTTGCGCCACCAGATTCAATCACGTCCGGGTAGATCGTCCCCTGCGCGAGCCACTTGGCGTTCGCTAATTTCTTCGCTTCTGATTGGAATACTTCGACGAACTCTTTACCAATGATCTTACGTTTGGCTTCAGGGTCAGACACGCCTGTGAGCTCACCCATAAACTGTTCTGTGGCGTCTACGTGGATCACTTTGGCGTGTAGGCGACCTGCAAACATCTCCATCACCATCTTGCCTTCATTGAGGCGGAGCAAGCCGTGGTCAACGAATACGCAGGTGAGTTGGTCACCAATCGCGCGGTGAATCAGGGCTGCGGCAACGCTCGAGTCGACGCCGCCTGAGAGGCCGAGGATCACTTCTTCATCGCCGACTTGTGCGCGGATTTTAGCAACCGCTTCCTCGATGTAGTCGCCCATAATCCAGTCGGCGCGTGTACCGCAGATATCTAATACAAAGCGGCGGAGCATCGCATCGCCTTGCTTGGTGTGCGTCACTTCAGGGTGGAACTGCACGGCGTAGAACTTGCGGTCTTCGTCAGCCATCGCTGCGATCGGCGTGGTGTCGTTGCTGGCAATCACTTTAAAGCCCGCAGGGAGTTCAGTGACCTTATCACCGTGGCTCATCCATACGTCAAGCAGGCCGTGACCTTCAGCGTTGGTGCTGTCCTGAATATCTTTAAATAGGGCAGAGTGGTTACGTGCGCGTACTGAAGCGAAACCAAACTCACGTTTAGTGCCAGCCTCTACCTTGCCGCCAAGTTGCTGCGCCATGGTTTGCATGCCATAACAGATGCCAAGGACTGGTACCCCTAGGGTAAATACTGCGTCAGGTGCTTTATCGGTGTCTTCTTCATAAACGCTGGCGTGGCTGCCAGAGAGCACAATCCCTTGCGCGCCAAAGTTACGCACAAACTCGTCAGAAACATCACAAGGATGGACCTCACAGTAAACGTGCGCCTCGCGAATACGGCGTGCAATCAACTGGGTGACCTGTGAGCCGAAATCTAAAATCAGAATTTTTTGATGAGACATAAGAAGTAAAAAGCCTATACGCTAAAAATAACGAAGGGCAAACGACTTTGAACTTAAGGATCAAAGCGGTTTGCCCAACAAAAGTCGGTTAAGAATTAATCAATATGATAATTCGGCGCCTCTTTAGTAATTTGCACATCATGCACATGAGATTCACGCATGCCCGCTGAGGTGATTTGTACGAACTCAGCCTTGTTGCGCATCTCATCAATGGTCTTGCAACCCACGTAGCCCATTGAAGCACGTAGGCCACCCATTAACTGGTGGATCACGGCAATCATGCTGCCCTTGTAAGGCACGCGACCTTCAATGCCCTCAGGCACCAACTTGTCTGCGTTGCCATTGTTTTCTTGAAAGTAGCGGTCGCTAGAACCTTTTTGCATCGCACCGATAGAGCCCATGCCGCGGTATGACTTGTATGAGCGGCCTTGGAATAGTTCGATCTCGCCTGGTGCCTCTTCGGTACCAGCGAACATGCCGCCTAGCATCACTGAATATGCGCCAGCAGCAATTGCCTTAGAGATGTCGCCAGAGTAGCGGATGCCGCCGTCAGCGATAAACGGTACGCCTGTGCCACGCAACGCTTCTTCAACGTTGCTCACGGCAGTGATTTGTGGAACGCCTACGCCAGCCACGATACGGGTGGTACAGATAGAACCTGGGCCAATACCAACCTTCACGCCGTCAGCACCTGCATCAACGAGGGCTTTAGCCGCTGCGCCAGTTGCGATGTTGCCACCGATGACTTGTACATTGGGGAAGTTTTTCTTCACCCAAGTCACGCGGTCAAGTACGCCTTGTGAGTGACCGTGAGCGGTATCGACCACAATCGCGTCCACACCAGCTTCTGCAAGCGCTGCAACACGTTCCTCAGTGCCGTCACCTACGCCAACTGCGGCACCAACGCGTAAACGGCCGTGCGCATCTTTACAGGCTAATGGGTGGTCACTCGATTTTTGAATATCTTTAACGGTGATGAGGCCCTTAAGGTTAAAGGCATCGTCAATCACAAGCACGCGCTCAAGGCGGTGTTGGTGAAGGAGTTCCATCACTTGTTCGCGGGTCGCGCCCTCACGTACCGTCACCAAACGGTTCTGCGGGGTCATGATGTTAGCGATGGATTGATCTAGGTTGGTCTCAAAACGCAAGTCACGGTTGGTCACAATGCCAACGACCTTGCTGCCATCAACGACAGGCAAGCCTGAGATCTTATGTAAACGGGTAAGGGCTAAAACGTCACGCACGGTCATGTGTGGCTGAATAGTGACTGGGTCGTTCACGACACCAGACTCAAAACGTTTGACGCGAGAAACATGGATCGCCTGCATTTCGGCCGTCATGTTCTTATGGATAATGCCCATGCCGCCTTCTTGAGCGAGTGCAATCGCAAGTGGCGCCTCTGTAACGGTATCCATAGCAGCGGACACGACAGGGATATTAAGACGGATGGAACGAGTTAACTGAGTAGCGAGACTGACTTCGCGGGGGAGTACATTAGAGTGCGCTGGTACCAACAAAACATCATCGAATGTAAGCGCATTTTGCAACAAACGCATGGTGAATATTCCTTGCTTCCAAAACAAGATTATACCGATTTGTCTGCCGCCAGACAATCACGAATCGTGTTTTGTGAGCAATATTGCTTGTTTAACGCTTATTCGGCGATGTCGCCGCCACCTTTTTTCATGACCTTGCCTTCAGCCGCGCGTTGGCGACGCACTTCCTTAGGGTCAGCAATCAGCGGACGGTAGATCTCAACCCGGTCTAGATGGCGCAGTTTGGTGTCTAGTTGACTGAGCTTGCCAAATAAGCCGATCTTATTCACAGCCAAGTCGATTTCCGGAAATTTGGCGAGTAGACCAGATGCTTGAATAGCCGCTTCAGCCGTGGTGCCTAATGCCACCTTGACTGGCAGAATGACTTGCTGGCTAGGTAGGGCGTAAGCCACTTCGACCATGATGTCTTGCGTATCTGTGTTCACAAAAAAACTTTCGTTCGTTATTTGAGTATATTGTCGGCACGTGTGACAAAAGAGTCAACAAAGGTATTCGCGATTTGACTAAAAACCGGCGAGATTAATTGGCTGAGCCACGGACTTGAGAACTCATAAGCCAGCTTGAACTCAATCTTGCATGCCTCGTCGCTGAGTGGGATAAAGCGCCAGTTACCCTCGAAGTGCTTGAAGGGGCCGTCTTTCAGTTTCATGTCCATCGCACCTGGGGAACGCTTCTCGTTTTGCGTGGTGAAGCTCTGCTTTAAGCCATGAAAGTCAATGTAGATGGTTGCCGTGGTGGTCGCATCAGATCGTTCAATTAAATCTACGCCGCCGCACCAAGGCAGGAATTCCTTGTAGCGTTCTACCTCATCCACTAAGTTAAACATCTGCGCTGCAGTGTGGTGGACTAAGACGGTTTTTTCAACATTGACCATGTGCGTATTTATGCTTTTGCCAGGTTGCCTTTGATGCGTGATTTTATCTTTTCAAAGGCAAGTAGAGTAAAATGCCTATTTTAAGCTATTTAAGCCCCGCGTGTATTAATGAGCATTGCCCAAAATAAAAAAGCGTTTCACGACTACTTCATCGAAGAGAAGTACGAGGCAGGGATCGTCCTCGAGGGTTGGGAAGTGAAAGCTATTCGTGACAACCGCGCTAACATCAAAGAAGCCTACGTCATCATCCAGCATGGTGAGGTGTACTTGATTGGTTGCCACGTCACGCCGCTCGGCGCAGCGTCCACGCACATCCGTCCAGATGCGATCCGGACCCGTAAGCTTCTTCTGCATAACGAAGAGATTGCTAAGCTAATTGGCAAGGTAGAGCGCGCAGGGTATACCTTGGTGCCGCTCGATCTTCACTTCAAAGATGGCCGTGTCAAAGTGCAGCTTGGGCTTGCCAAGGGTAAGAAGCAGTATGACAAGCGTGACGCGGAGAAAGAACGCGACTGGGAACGTGAGCGCGGACGGATTGTTCGTGCCCATAATAAATAGGGCGTATAATTAAAAACGTTACGGGCGGTGCCTCTTGAAATATGCAAGAACAGCACCATCTATTAATGACTGAAATACAACTACCCGGGGCTGACCAGGTTTCGACGTGGGTTGCAAAGCAGTGCAGGGCATACCGAGGCTCAGTTCCCTCGTAAATACAGCTGAAAAAAGTATAGTCGCAAACGACGAAACTTACTCTCTAGCCGCTTAATCCGGCTGGACGCTGCACCATCATTCCCATGGGGTGGATGACGAAAGTCATGGCAGTGTCATATACATGGGATACGTGATGTGTTGGGTTACTTAGCACTTCATTAACCTCAAGGTAACTCGCTTATTTCTTGCTTGCTCGTTGGTGTGGAATAGGTTAAATCAAACAACACAGCTAAGTATGTAGAACTGTCTGTGGAGGGCTTGCGGACGGGGGTTCGATTCCCCCCAGCTCCACCAATAAGAAAAAAGGCCACGTGAAAACGTGGCCTTTTTTTGTCTAAATTTCAGTGGGGCTTCCTTACATCAGATCTATACCAAAAACCTTCACCAGCTTTGCAAAAAGATAGAAGCTCGCAAGGGTGATGATGATTGCTGTGCCCATCGTTGGCCAGAATCCCATCCGTTTCAGTAGCCAAGGAAACGCTAAGAACATCGGAAGGGTTGGTACCACATACCAGAATGTGTACCACGCATGATTGGCAATCTTTTCTGAGGGTTGATTTTCCATAAAGAGCCAGATCAGTGTTAAGACAGTTACCATCGGTAGCGCTGCAATGAGTCCGCCCAGTTTGTCACTGCGCTTAGCGACTTCAGAAATCAACACCACCATCCCAGCGGTGATCGCGTACTTAAAGATAATCCAGTTCATTAGCCGTCCTTGTGTTTTTTTAATATGCTCAAATTAAATAAATTTGTATTGCTGTGGATTGAATTTATTCGTCATCTTGATTGGTATGCGCATTATTTGGGGTGAGCTTCAAAAACAAACATCTAATTTAGACGTTTGTTTTTGAGGCCTTATTTCATTGTTAAATATATTAAAAGTATTCAATATTAATATTAGTTTCTAAATCTTACTAATTAAATCAAATGAATTGAGAAAAGCTGCATGTCGAAGTTTAAGAGCGCGTACCAAAAATTCATTGATTTGGAGATCGCTGCTGAAAAGTCATTAGATTTCCCATTGTTAGAACCTATTGAAAAAAGAATTTTGAGCTTGCTTATAACCTATTGGTTAAACAACAAACCCCTGACCGTGGTTGAGGCAATCCACATGTCGTCGGAAATTTCGACTTCAACCATGTTTAGGTATCTGAAAAAGTTGCGTAAGAAGGGGTATGTTGAATCAATTATTGATGAGTTAGATAATAGAGTGAAGTATGTTTCGCCCACTAAGCAGGCGGATCAGTATTTATCAAAAATGGGTAAGTTGATGGCTAAGGCATCTTTATAAAATAAACAAAGGGCTGGCTTTGAAACTTAAGCCCCTTTCCTAATCGTATCGCCAATCTCTCTGGCTTGGTTTGATAGCTTAACGGCTTCGGCTGCTGAGTCAGCCGCCGTTCTTGATGCGGTTGCTGCCTCTGTTGAAGCTCTGAGTAAAGATTCTTCCGCATGTTGAGAGACTGCTAATGCAGCCGCAGCCGCAGCCGCAGCAGCAGCAGCTTCTATTGCAGCGACTGCTGCAGATACCGAGGCTTTTACAGCCGATTCCACCACCACCAAAAACATTGGATTTTCTGATGCATCTTTGGCCGCTTTCATCGCGTTGGATGCTGCAATCCTGGATTGTTCGGCAGATTTTGCTGAGCGCTTAGCAGCCTCTGAGGACTGTAGCGTTAACTCTTTTAGTGAGCTCAAGGCTTGCACATAGTTCTGGCTTAAGCCCTTGTAGTTATTGCGCAAATCATCTAGGTCAAACTGTAAGGCTTCAACCTTTTTATACACTTCTTCTAGGCTTAAAGACATTCCATTACTCCTCTGAAATTCTTTAACATGTAATTTCCATATTGATACTAAAGCATTATTAATTAAATAACGCGAGTGTTAATTTTAAAAACTTAGTTACTACTATCCAACTCATTAATCATCAAAATTTTTTTTGCAGTGCCGGTATAGAGATTGATCATTTCAACAAACTTTTCTGTGGGCCGTACATATTTTATCCGTTTATCTTTAATGTCTGGGTAGTGTTCTATCCAGCCATCATTGACATAACGTTGGTAATGCCCTCTAACCGCCGTATAAGAGTAGGGTAGGGATGCAAAGAGTTGTTTGACAGTGATATGGCTGTTGGAATAGTTGTGGATGGATAGCAACAAAAGAAGATCGTAGGCAATGAGCGAGTTTTCAATCGGTAGATGCTTGCTACACCATACCCTAAGTTCAAATATAGCTTCTATAACTAGGGTTTCATTTTTGCTAAACATGCATTGACTTTAATGTTAATAGCCCTAAATAGAAAGGAATATAAACCTTTAAATTGAATATTTGTTTTAAAATCATTATGCAGCTCGCTAACTAGTCCGATTGATGCACGGAATTAATTAAAAGCCATCATCATTCCCATGAGCGTATAGTGGATTATTAGATAAGGTGTAATTAGGAAAGAAACGATAGATTTAAACATTCAATGCGCGTCAAATACTTAACCTCTTTCTTTTCAAAAGAACATCTTCAATTCATTTCTGGACTCACTGGGGTGGCAAAGTTTGCACTATATATGGCTATATTCTTTTTTGATGTTTGCAATCGTGAGCTTATGGTTGCTGGGAACTAAAAAATATCATGCTGAAATGATGGTCCCCTTTGGCCCTTACCTCATTTTTGCGACCATGCTCGTCTTGTTTTTCAACCAGCCATTCATCCTGTAATCAATAAAGAAGTGAAATGACATTTAATCACCACCAATACTCCCGCAAAGACATTGCCCGCATAGCAACCCATGCCATGATCGAAAGAGGGCTCGAGCCAGAATTTTCAAAAGCGGCGATTCAGCAGGTAGAAAGAATTACTAAGCCAGGCGAAGATTCGGATCCTAATATTTTTGATCTCACGGATCTGTTATGGTGTTCGCTCGATAACGATGACTCCATGGATTTGGATCAGTTGACGGTTGCTGAGCTTCTTAAGAATGGTCTCATCAAGATATTCGTGGCAATCGCCGATGTGGATTCGGTTGTTAAAAAAGATACGCCGATTGACGAGCATGCGAGGATGAACGCGGCCTCTATTTATACCTCTGCTCGTATCTTTCCGATGTTGCCAGAAAAGCTATCAACTAACCTGACCTCGTTAAATCCTGACGAGGATCGCTTAGCGATTGTCGTTGAAATGGTGATCGATAAAGAAGGTTACGTCACAGCCCCGCAAGTCTACCGTGCCAAGGTGCGCAATAAAGCCAAGCTTGCTTATGATGCGATCTCCGATTGGATTGATGGAAAGATCCCGCCGCCGGAAGCGCTAGGTAAAGTGAAGGGCATGGCAGAGCAGCTTCAGATTCAAGATAAAACGGCGCAAATCATTAGAAAACGTCGTCGTGCACAGGGGTCGCTAGAATTAGAGATTTTTGAGCCTAAAGCCATTTTTGAGGGCGAGCGGGTGGTTGGGATTGTGCAGCAGGTGCAGAATCGTGGTCGCCAACTGATTGAGGAATTCATGATTGCAACCAATGAATGCACTGCAAAGTTCTTAGCGGCGCAGGGGCATTCATCGCTGCGAAGAGTAGTGCGTTCCCCTGAAAATTGGATGCGCATTGTTGAAGTTGCGAAGAAGCACGGCGAGACGCTGCCTGGACAGCCTGATTCAAAAGCGTTGTCACTCTTCTTAGCTAAACAGCACAAACTCGATCCGCTTAGGTTCCCTGATCTGTCTTTGGTGATCGTGAAGCTGATGGGCTCTGGGGAGTATGTGGTTGAGCGACCCAATAGCGAGCCTATTGGACATTTCGGACTCGCTGTGCGTGATTACACCCACTCAACGGCGCCCAATCGACGTTACCCAGACCTCATTACCTTGCGCATGATTAAAAGTGCCTTGCAAGGGATTGCGCCAGCTTACAGTGATGGTGACTTAAGTCTGCTCGCTGATCATTGTTCTCGCCAAGAAGATGCCGCAAGGAAGGTCGAGCGGCGTGTCAGAAAGTCTGAGGCGGCGTTGGTGTTGTCGTCACATATCAATCAGACTTTTGATGCAATCGTGACGGGAAAATCCATTACGGCGACTTGGGTGCGCATCTTTGATATGCCAATAGAAGGATTGCTTTCTGATGGAGTAGATGATTTAGAGGTCGGGAGAAGGGTACGCGTAAGATTGATTTCTACCAATGTAGAAAAGGGGTTTATAGATTTTTGTAGAGTTGACTAGTGCGTGGGCATAGCAAAGCTCTTTAGTCTACAACAGCCTTGCGTCAATCTAAGAGCCCTTTATATCTTCTGGACAGTGTCAAAAGAATTGACACTGAAATATGGGGAATCGCGACGTTACTGATGATGATTGTTAATGCCCTATATTATTTCTGTCGTTTTAATTTTAATTCCTTTTAGCAGGGTCAGTCATTAAATATGAAGTCAAAAGACTATTACGAAGTACTTGGAATTGTTAAAACTGCGAGTGATGAAGAAATTAAAGTCGCTTACCGTAAGCTAGCGCGCAAATACCACCCAGACGTTAGTAAAGAGCCCGAAGCAGAGGAGCGTTTCAAGGAAGTTGGTGAGGCTTATGCGGTATTAAAAGATCCAGAAAAACGCGCTGCTTATGATCAAGTAGGCTCTCAAGCTAAACATGGCCAAGATTTTACGCCTCCACCTAACTGGGATTCTGGATTTGAATTTAGTGGTAATGGATTTAATCCGAATGCTGGAGATCAGAGTGCTTTCTTTGAGGAGTTGTTCGGTCGTCAGACCAGAGCTAGACAACAGTCAACAATGAACGCAAAGGGCCAAGATCATCATGCAAAGGTCATGATTGATCTTGTTGATGCATACCTTGGGGCTAAAAGAACGATTACACTGCAAATGCCAACGCATGATGCGCAAGGTCGTGTGTTTATCCAAGACCGAAAACTTGATGTCACTATTCCCAAAGGAATTTATGCTGGACAACATCTTAGGTTAACTGGTCAAGGCTCGCCTGGCGTTGGGACAGGCCCATCTGGTGATTTGTACCTAGAGGTCTCATTTAAACCTAATGATAAGTTTAGAGTAGATGGGCGTGATGTATATATGGATTTGCCTATTAGCCCTTGGGAAGCCGCGCTTGGTGAGAAAGTTGATGTTTTAACGCCTAGCGGATCAGTAGATCTTAAAATTCCAGCAGGTTCTAACTCAGGCCGTAAATTACGATTAAAAGGCCGTGGCATACCTGGCAAAGAGCCTGGTGATCTTTACGTTGTGATTGTTATTGTTACGCCAGAAGCTGAAACAGAAGCGGAGAAAGAAGCTTACCGTTCTATGGCGAAGTCTTTCAATTTCAATCCAAGAAAATATATTAAGGGGTAGTTATGCAAAAGAACATGACTCAGATTACAGAAATATCAATCGTTGAAGATGAAGTTCACATGTCAATAATTGAGCTATGCCATACGATTAATATAGAACAGGAGGACCTAGTTGCTTGGGTTCAAGAAGGAATACTTAACCCTATAGGTAACTCACCCGAGGATTGGCGTTTCAGTGGGGATGCATTAAGTCGAGCAAAAAAAGCATTAAGACTATCTCGTGATCTTGAAATTAACACGCCAGGTGTTGCGATGGTGCTTGATTTGTTGGATGAGATTTCAGAGCTTAGAAAACAATTGCGATGATTGCATTATAATAATTTCAATTGCCTGTGGCAGGTTTACTGGCGACTTCATTGGACGCTTGTTACTGCTCTATATATTTGCCATCACTATCAAGCTAATTAGAAAGTCTGTGTCATCTTGAAAATCGCTGCGCTATTTAGACATCTTATCTTTGGTCCACTGCGAAGCTTTTTCTAAGTCTTTGCCAGCACCGGTGACGGTATTGCATGCTGCGAGGGAAATGATCATCACGATTAACATTAAGGTTTTCATTTCCATTTTCCTGTTCATTTAAGTTTTGGCGGCTACTTTTCTGCCAGGGGCAGCGGGCGGGATGTAGCCAGAGATTCGGCACATTAAGCCTTCTGTCGACTCACCATATTCATAAGTCGTGACACTGCAAGTGAACACTTTCTTGGATTTCTCTAGCTCTTTTAATGAGTCGTGCACTTGAATTAAAGACATGCCGGTCTCAAGCGCAATTTTTCTATCCACTTCTTGACCGCGTTTTTTGAGGTAATCGAGTACTTGTTGGGTATGCATTTTATTATCCAATAGGCAAGAAACCAAGCTGGGCCTAGCTTCCTAGAACAGCCTAACACTATACCACTAACTCATTGATAAATCAATAGAAATTATCGGATTGAAAAACAGTTCGTATTGTGATGAATTAGGTTGGGCTTTTATTAAGGCGCGCTATTTTCGCCAACGACCACAACTTTAAGGGTATTGGTGCTGCCTGCCGTCCCGAAGGGTTCGCCCATCATCACGAGGATTAGGTCACCGGGGCTCATTGTCCCTTTTTTGATTAGGTCATTCTCTACGGTGATTACAATCTCATGGCTGTCATTGGAAGTTGTTTTGAGTGGGAGCGGATAAACGCCGCGATATAGCTTTAGTCTCCGCCTTGTCTGTGCTTCCGGAGAGACGGCGCAGATGGGCGCGGTAATGTTGGATCTAGAAAGCCACAAGACTGATGCGCCTGATTGCGTAAAGGCAACGACAGCCTTGACGGGTAAGTGCTCTGCCACGTAGCTCGCTGCCATGGCGATCGACTCATCAATCTTGGTGAATCTGCGGGCGTCGATGGTCGGCATCATTTGTAGCGCCTGCTCGTGTTCAGCTTCCACACATACGCGGTGCATCGCTGCAATGGCTTCTAAAGGGAATTGGCCGCTCGCTGTTTCGGCGGATAGCATTACCGCATCGGTGCCATCTAATACTGCGTTCGCGACGTCTGAGACCTCGGCGCGCGTTGGGATGGGGCTTTGTATCATTGACTCCATCATCTGCGTCGCAGTGATCACGGTTTTATTTTGTGATCTGGCTGAGCGGATAATACGTTTTTGTAAGCTGGGAACGAGCGCGTCGCCTACTTCAACCCCTAGGTCACCCCTTGCCACCATCACACTGTCACTCGCCTCGATGATCTCATCTAATGCATCAATCGCTTCAGCCCGCTCAATTTTAGCGACGATCTGTGCATGGCCGCCTGCATCCATAATTAATTGACGCGCTAAATGAATATCAGCTGCGCTACGGGGGAAGGAGACCGCAATAAAATCTGCGCCAAGAGCAACCGCAGTTTTAATATCTTCACGATCTTTTTCTGTGAGCGACGCAGCAGCTAAGCCGCCACCTTGCTTATTGATACCCTTGTTGTTTGAAAGCACACCGCCAGTGATCACCGTACAAAAGATCTGTTGTTTGATGACACGATCAATGCGCATCACAATGCGCCCGTCATCAAGCAGTAAGACTTCGTCTGCCATTACCTCTTGCGGCAGCGAAGGGTAGTCGAGGCCAACCCGTGACTGATTGCCGAGCGGGCAATTGGCGTCTAGCACAAAGCTGTCATCCCGCTTAAGTGTGATCTTGTCTTCCTCAAATTTGCCGATACGGATTTTAGGCCCCTGCAGGTCGCATAGGATGCCTACCGAGCAGTCGAGCGCATGTGAGAGGTCTCTAATCGTCTTGGCGCACTCAATGTGTCCTGCTGCTGTCCCGTGCGAGAAGTTAAGGCGCATGACGTCGACGCCTGCATCGATTAAGCGCGCCAACATCTCTTGGCTGCTCACCGAGGGGCCGATGGTCGCTACAATTTTGGTTTTACGTAAGGTCACTAGGCTCACCTTAAATTAATCCAGAGGCGATATTGATCATCAGTGCGACGAGGCTGGTATTAAAGAAGAAGGCTAATACCGAATGCACGAGGCCTATCTTACGCATGCTTTGACTGGTAAAACTTACGTCAGCAGTTTGGCCTGAAGTGCCGATGATGCAGGCAAAGTATAAGAAGTCGATGTAGTCAGGGAGCGGCTGGTTCGGGAACAGCAGGCCGCCATCTTCTTTCGCATCAATTGCGGTATAGAAACTGTGCGCATAATGGAGCGCGAACATCATCTGGTTGAACGCCCATGAAGAAAGAATCGTTAAGATGGTCAGTACGACATGTGCGTTTCTGATGAAGCCAGAAAGTTCTTTCACAACGCCAAGCTCGAGCACAATCGCGCCTAGTGATACAACAGCAGCAAAGATCACCATGGAGAGCACCACATACTTCCCGTCGTTTTGTTTTTTCGCCCGCAGCCGCATCTTTTCATGGCTGGTGTCCTTGATCATTAAGGCTGCCAGGAAGAGATACAGCAGGGCGGCAGCGTTCCAGCCAATGATGAGGCGGGTGATCGTGTGAAGGGCTAAACTTTGCGGAAGTAATAAGAATACGAGCGCGCCCACGACAAAGGCACTACACAATCTTGGACGGTTGGAGATGAATTTGATCATGTTTTTAATATAACAAATTAATCGAATCCATGGATGTAAAAAAGCCCACAACCAGGGGCTTTTTATTGTAGTGCATGATGATGCATTACTCTATGACACTAAGCGATGGGCGGAACGCATCTTTTATACCGCTAAGCAGCTTTGATTAGCATCCTTCACTCTGCCAAGCGCGTCGGTGAGCATGGCGCGAGGGTAGAAGAAGGGCTCCTTGATGTATTTCTCATTGAGCGTTTCACATTCTTTTTTGCTTAGTTTGTTGGTCGAGGCAATAAAGCATGCTGGGTTTTGTAGGATCACTTCCTCGATGGTTTGCGCGTAGCTGCCATGCTCGTAGAAGGTGTTCGCCTCTTTCACTGCTGATTTAATCAGACTCAAGAATGACTTTTCATTGCCGCACTGATTAATCTCTTTTAGGTAACTCTTCTGCAACATTAGCGACTCCACATTAATCTTTTGATCTGTGGTGGCATGACTTGAAAAATTCACACCCAATAAAACAATCAATATCAGTTTTTTAAACATCTCATTAATCCTTTTCTCAATCCACAATTTCTATCATGGATAGAATGGTTGACGGTTATGACCGTCCTTGATCGATCTTGTTCCAAGGGAGGGATGTTTTCCGGCTAGAATTTCTATTCCACTCACGTTTTAGGGGGATTGATGCTTTTATTCAAATTTAAGATTTTTTTATAAATTATTGATTTATTTTTATTTTTTTGAAATATATTTTTCACCCCTGTCAGCCGGTCATAGCTGGAAAGTGCCCCTAAAACAGCGCTTAATTGTTAATGAATTGTAAAAATATGTATAGCTATTGTTATTCATCTGATCTAACAATGGACGACTTCCGCTAAATGCGGGGTACAAATAACAGAAAGAAATTCAACGTTTTGTTATTTTTTATTAAATCCTAATAAGATATTTTTGGAGATTCTAAAATGGAACTAAGCAAAATCAAACTAGCTCTCGGTTTAGTAGTTGGTGCATCATTGGCTATGCCAATGGTTGCTTCTGCTGCTGCTGATCAAGAAGCTGCAATGAAAGACGCTAACAACTGGGCACACCCACGTGGTCAGTTAAACAACCAA
>CAIULB010000035.1 GCA_903899965.1 uncultured Methylophilaceae bacterium
AGCACATTAAGTAGTGGTTGAATTTCGTGTTGGCTGGGTTGTTTATTTGATTGGGTGACCATGATTGAAGTCTAAATTACGGTTGAGTTTGTTGGCTATTCTTTAATTGCAGCGCCATGTGTTTCAAAAAGCGCATCGCAACTTTCGGCTCATTCAAAATAAGCGTTTGAATGTTGTTGGCATTGATCACAATAATATCGCAAAAATCCGAGTCCACAACCGCATCAGCAATACGCACGCTATCGCCTAGAATCGCCATTTCGCCGAAAAAGTCGCCTGCTGTGAGGTATCTTACCAATCTGTTCTCATAGACTAGCTTTACTTTTCCATACGCAATGTAATATAAGTCCCGGCCTTCATCGCCTATATTGAAGACCTCTTCGCCACCTTGATAGATGCAGCCATGGCGAGACATCACTTTATAAATGAAGTTAGGGTTCTTTCTGATAGCTTCATTAAATAAGCCTCTTAATAAAAGCGTATCACGCTTTTTAAGTGTAGAGATAAGCTCTGTGCCTAATAGAAAGATTGCAAATGTGTAATAAAGCCAGGCCAAAGAAATAAACAAATTCTTCATCCCGCCAAAAATGGCGCCATAGGTATGGTTAAGTGAAAGAACCTCACTAAATAATGGTCGCATTGCCATCCATAAAATGGCGGTGATGGCCGAGCCTGTAATAATTGTTCTCAATGAAGCGCTTGTCGGTAAGAAGGCGCGATAAAACAAACTGAGCAGTGCTGTAATCGTAATTAAGGAGCCTGCGCTGTCGAAGATACTGGAATGCGCAATTGATAAGCCTAGTAGTTCTGAAGTCTTTTCTAGCAATAAATTAAAAAACGTAAACATAAAGAACATCAGCAAAATCCCGATGACCGATAGGATGTCTTGAATGGATTTGCGTATAAATGAAGGGTGCTCAGCTACCGCAAAAATGGTTTGAAAAGCTGATCGCAAGGTACTTGCAAGGGGGATCGCAAACCAAAAAAGTGCCACACTACTTAAAGTGCTCCATGCGGTTTTGTGTGATGCTACCTTGTGAATCTCAAGCATAATCTTCTTGCTAAGCTTAGGCTCCAGTGTGCTGGTAATGTTGGCTAGATTAACAACGGCAGTATGTGAAGAAAAAACCAGATGCGATAAAAAGAAAAACATTAAGAGCGCCATCGGAATCATGGCAAACATCGCATAAAAGGAAAGTGATGCTGAAAGTCCCCAGCCATTGTGTAACTTAAAGGCACTAAATGTTTCGCGCATCACAAAAAGTGGGGTGTCGTAGTGATGCTTAGCGATACTCGCCTTGGGCTTGGCAATCGCAGGGTGGTCGCTAAAGTTGTTGGCGGACTTAAAGTGAATCGTCAAAATAAATACTCTATATATAGTGTCTGTTATTGATGGCTTATTCTAAAAGCTTCGGTGGCTTCTATTAATGCTGAAGTGATACCCGTTTCCATGGCTGAATGTCCTGCATCTGCAATCATTAAGAATTTAGCATGCGGCATCGCATTTTTTAACTCCCACGCGCTAATGGGTGGGCACACCATATCGTAACGTCCTTGAATAATGGTAGTCGGAATTGCTGACAAAGCTTTTGCTTCAGCAAGTAAGTCGCGATTTCCTACAAAGCAATTATTTAATATGTAATGAATTTGTACCCTAGCGCGAGCAACCTCTACTTCAACTGGTGTTGTACTTGTATTAGACGCGGCGCGCGGCAATAACGACATGATGCTACTTTCATAAGCATTCCATTGGGTAGCAGCAGGCCCCGCTATTTTAATGTCATCCGAAAAGACTCTAGTGCCATAAGCTTGGAGAGGATTCGATTGTTCATTTGCGGGAAGGTATGACAGGAGTTTTTCCCAACTTTCGGGATAAAAACTTCTCACTTCCCCTAAAAACCAATTTAATTCGGTTGGTCTGCTCAAAAAAATACCGCGCAAGATTAAGCCTGAGACTGAATTTGGATAAGCAACCGCATAAGCAAGCGCCAATGTACTGCCCCATGAGCCGCCGAACACGAGCCATTCTTTTATATTCAAATGAAGCTTGAGCGCTTCAATATCGCTTACAAGCGCATCTATCGTATTGTCTTCAATGCCACCTTGTGGCGTACTCCGTCCGCAGCCGCGTTGGTCTAAAAGAATAATCCGATAGAAGCCTGGATCAAAGAAGCGACGCTGCGCAGGATTGCACCCACTGCCAGGACCGCCATGTAAAAAAATGACAGGATACCCTGCTGGGTTTCCACATTCTTCGTAATAAATTGCGTGTTTTTCTGATACTTTTAACATCTCATTATGAAATGTAGCTAGCTCGGGAAACAAATTGTAAGTGGATGAACTCATGCCTTTTAAGGGCTTTCGTATTGATTATTTTGAATTTATTAAATAATGATAACACCGACGAAAACATGATATAAAAAAGTTTTCAATTAATTGTAAATAAATTGTTAACAAACTATTGCAAATCATTTTTGACTGTTCTAATATTTCATTGCGCCCACATAGGTGAGGCGAAAGTAATGAATTGGAAAATTGGCTAATCACATATAAATGTGAGTGACAGTGATTCAGTGATTTACTTTAGTAGTTAAACCCTTAGTAGTAACCACTATGGAGATTTAAAAAATGGAGATGAGCAAAATCAAACTAGCTCTCGGTTTAGTAGTTGGTGCATCATTGGCTATGCCAATGGTTGCTTCTGCTGCTGCTGATCAAGAAGCTGCAATGAAAGACGCTAACAACTGGGCACACCCACGTGGTCAGTTAAACAACCAA
>CAIULB010000036.1 GCA_903899965.1 uncultured Methylophilaceae bacterium
CTTGACCTTGAGCCAGGCTGGCACTTTCAGTCAATCTAGTGTTGGTACTAGTTTGGTAGTAACTGCTGCTGACACAATCTCTGGCTCTGCAGCAGGGAACTACACCTTGACTCAACCAACTGGATTACGTGCGGATATCACTCCAGCGCCATTAACAATTTCAGTTGCAGCAGACAGTAAGGTTTATGGGGCATCGATGACATCAAATGGTTTGATCTACAACACTATTGGTATTGCTATTACTGCTATTGGATATAATGTTACTGGTCTCATTCATGGAACGAGTGACAATGTAAGCAATGTCACTTTAACAACTGCTGGTGGCTTGGTGACGGCCCCAGTTAATTATGGTGCTTCATACTCTGTCACAGCAGCAATGGCAACAGGGTCAGGTTTGGCTAACTACAACATCAGTTATCAAACTGGCGTAATCATAATTACTCCAAAAGTACTTAATGTGACGGTTGATAGCAAAACGATGAGTTATGGATCATCGACATTACCTAATTTGACCTACTCTCTCTCAGGTTTGGTAAACGGAGATGCTGCTGCTGTAACTCTATCTACCCCAGCAACAGCTTATAGCGGCCTCGCTGGGAGCGCCTCTTCAGTTGGAACTTATCCAATTTCAGCAACAGCTGTTAATAATCCAAATTACTCATTGAATTACACAGCGGGAGTGCTTAGTGTAATGCCTGTAAGTCTTACGATTCGTGCAGGTGATCAGACGACTACTTATGGGTCGCCACTAGTGCTGTCACAAAATTATGTTTCCGCAACAGGCTTAGTTAATGGTGATTATGTCACTTCCGCAACGATTTTGAGTAACGCTTCACAAACTGGCCAGGTTGGATCGAATGCCCAAACTGTCTCAGGGTTGATTAATGCGGGAACTTATACAGGAAATCTATTGGTTAGCAATGCATCAGGGGTGGGTTTGAGTAACTATAATATTAGTTATCAAAGTGGTAGCCTTCTTGTAAATAAGGCGCCGCTTACAGTGGCTGCTATAAACGATGGTAAATTTATTACGCAGACCGATGCAGTAGGATATGCAACTAATTGCGGAAATGTATGCCAGGGTGGCTATGCTGGGGTTGTTATCTCAGGATTTTTGAACGCAGATAATGCAACAAATGGGGCTGTAAATGTTAGTAGCTTAGCTGTAACAAGAACAGATCTTGGAAATGATTCAGTTGGAACGCATACAGGGGTGCTTGTTCCTTCAAACGTAACATCCTCAAACTATTCAATCCATTACCAAAATGGAAATTACACTGTATCGCCTGCTAATCAGTTGGTTGTTAAATTTGGGCTCACCAGTAGCGTCTATGGAAGTGCGCCAAACTACAATGTTGTTTCAGCATCTTACTTAGACTCTCACGGAAATATACTGGCAAATATTCCAGCCTCGATTTCTGGAACTACAGTAAGGTTAGATGATCAGTTAGGCACGACAGCAGAATTTAATTTAACACCTAATGCGTCTATTTCAAGCGGCGCTGGCAAGGTGAATGTTGGAAGTTATATCATCAGTAATCAAAACACAAATGGGGTGGCTGTATCTGGCCAAACAATAAGCGGGATTAATTTTAGTAACGGTCTTGTTGTGCTGGGAATGTTAAACGTCACTCCGAAAGTTATAAATTTCAATGACTTGGGTGTCTCAGGCGTTACTAAAGTTTACGATGGCTCAACATATATGACGAATCTCGTCCTTGCGACTTCCCCAGGTGCATTTGTGAGTGGTGACAATGTTGCAGCTGTTGCAACGGGTACTTTTCATTCGAAGAATGTTGGTAATGGGCTCGGCTACACCGTTGGTCTAACTTTTACAGGGTCTGACGCAGCTAATTATGTAATTTCAGGGGGCGCGGTTTATGTAACTGGCGTCAATGGCCCAGCTAATGGTGTGATCACACCATTAGCTTCGGTTACCTATACCGGCGCAAGTGGTGGTAATTGGTCTAATCCAAGCAACTGGACGACGACTGGAACGAATGTTACTGGTGCTATTCCAGATTTGTCTAATGTTAATACTGTGATTTTACCTAGTGGCTCGCAGGTTGTTTATGATAATGCTGTTGCTGGTCCGGTAACCTCATCTGTTCTCAACAATGGCAGTCTCACAGTCAGTGTTTCTTTGCCGACGACATTGTCGATGCCAATTAGCGGCTCAGGAACTCTAACCATAGCCAATAATGGGGCAGTGACTTTGAGTGGTAGTAATTCTTATAGTGGGGGCACAGTTATTAATGCCGCCGCCACATTGATTGCAGCAAGCAACAGCGCAATTGGTAATGGAGTTGTAAGTTCCATGGGAACCGCCATCAATCCAGCTTCATTTGGGACGACCAGCTCTGTCGTACTGCCAGCTTTAGCCGTTCTTGGAGGTACAACTCAGATTTTAAGTGGCATTTCAACGCTTGGTGCCCAATCTTATTCTGACATCCTGTTAGCGCAAACCCAGAGCGGCATTACTACATTAGCTAGCGCAAATGCTAATATTAATTTACTGGGTAAAATCGATAGTGTGTCGGACAAGACGCAATCGCTTGTGTTAAATTCCGGCTCAGCGAACATTGTTATTGGCGACAGTGTGGGCTCTAAAGCACGCTTTAATGGGCTAACCGCGACTGCAAATAATATCTATGTTTTAGCTGATATATTGACTGCACAAACTCAAATATTTAATGGCTCGGTATTTATTGGGGATCTGAAATATCTAGGTAAAACACCAACGGTGGGATTTTTGTATCAGGCGAACTATACCCCATACTTCCAATATCATTCAGGAAGTTATGTAAGCCGTATTGATTATCTGGATGCTAATCCAATTTACATTCGTACGCTGATTTCACAAGATCCAGTGATTACCTTTAACGGCCCTGTAAACGACGTGGTGCCGAATACACATACGCTTTTGCTTGCAGCAATTGCTCCTGCAGCGCCTTCTAATAATTTCTCTGCGATTAACGCGGCAGCGAACATTAACTTTATGTCGGCGGTAGGCACAATCGCGCCATTGTATAGTTTGAATGCGCAAACCGTATTGAATAGCGCTGTGGCTAATAACGCGAATATCCACCTCGGTTCTATTGGTGTCACAGGGGGTGTCACGACTTACGGTACCCAGTATTACCGAGCAAATATGCTTGCTGCGCAGGCTGCTCCCCTTGCAGGTGCAGTGGTGTTCTCTGTATATGATCCAGCGGCGAGCGTGAACTTTCTCTTGCCCATGCAGACCTTGGATAATAGCGGTATTGGTTACGCTCCGAATCAAATGAATCTGCAAAGCGTTGGCAGTGGCTATCAGTTATTGATTAATGGCGTGAATAATTATCCTCAGGTGCAGAACATCAATGGAGTAAATAACTGGAATGGTCGCTTTATTCAAGGTAATGCCCTTGGCTATGTCCCTCCATCCAGTTTTCCTCGGTTTGATTATGCGACATTCATTCAGCATGGCGCAGTGCATGATTTAGTCAAACAGGCTACAGACTCTGCACTTCATGGCGCAGTGGTCGAAGTGGGAGATGCGCAGTTGGATGGCGACAGCGTGGATTGTGATAGCTTGCGTAAGCAAGGAAACAAGCAACTTCCGCCAGAGTGCCGCACAAATAAAATATAAATTATTGATTTAAATAAATAAATTTAAAAAATCTTTGTATTATTTTTTAAATAAACCATTTTTCACAAAACAAAGCCAATCCCTTGGAATCGCCCTCTGGGATTGGCTTACAGCGATATTTTTATTTTACATAACGCTTGTAGGTTTCTATCCAGTTGGTCGAGATTTGATGGCGGGCATCATCAAGGGTTACGGCGCCTTCACAGACCAGCTTGTAGAGCTTAAATTCTAGGATATCTTTCTTCTCTGCATTCCATTCACTAAGTCTAGCTTGAGGCCATAAGTTGGCTGGATCGCTTGGGTTGCCGCCGATGCTAAGAGGGATTAGGTGGTCCTCTTCATAGTGCGCTGGGTTGATGTCAGCGTAGCCGTAATCTCTCATTTGTTTTTTCTTGAGGCTGTTGGTGAAGTAGACGGGTGGCCTCACTATTTTTGTATAGCCTTTGACGCAGATGGTGGATTGAATATTGCTTTGGTTAATGGAAGCATTAATCGACCCTGGGGTAAGGTTTATATCAGGCAAGTCTCCAGCCATCGCAATGTTTTGAATGAGTGCGAAAAGCAGGGTAGTGTAAATGCGATATGTTTTTATCATGGTTAGGCTTTAAAGAATTGAACGAAATGCGTCATTGAACTGTCATGACAATGGATTATAGTTTAAGTGAATAAATCTACAACCAATCGTGAATTGGCTTTGCCAGAGCCGTCGCGCTTGGGTTACAATTGTAAAAAATTCGAGGTTGCAAGAACTTCACTGGTTGCAATTGGCAATCATCAATCGCTGTGAAATTGGAGTTTTAACGTGCTGGAAAATTATTTTCCGATTCTTGTTTTTATCATAGTCGGCTTAGCCGTTGGTGTTGGACCTCTCGTCCTCGGAAAACTCGTCTCTCCAAATCGTCCTGATGCAGCAAAAAATTCCCCTTACGAGTGTGGCTTTGAGGCGTTTGAAGATGCCCGTATGAAGTTCGACGTTCGTTATTATCTTGTCGCAATTCTATTTATTCTGTTCGATCTTGAGATCGCCTTCTTATTCCCATGGGCGGTGGTCTTGAAAGAAATCGGTCTGTTTGGCTTTTTAGCAATGATGGTGTTCCTCGGTATTTTGGTGGTCGGTTTCATCTACGAATGGATGAAGGGCGCATTGGAATGGGAATAGTGTTGGGTATGCTGGCGTTGAAAGTATTGAAATGAGCATCGAAGGTATTTTAGAAAAAGGTTTTGTCACGACGACGCTCGATACCGTCATTAACTATACAAGAACTGGCTCTTTGTGGCCAATGACGTTTGGTTTGGCGTGCTGTGCGGTGGAGATGATGCATGCAGGTGCGTCACGTTATGACTTGGACCGTTTCGGGATTGTGTTCCGCCCAAGTCCACGTCAATCTGATGTGATGATTGTGGCAGGCACGCTCGTGAATAAGATGGCGCCAGCCTTACGTAAAGTCTACGACCAGATGGCTGAGCCACGTTGGGTGATCTCGATGGGTTCCTGTGCTAACGGCGGCGGCTACTACCATTACTCTTATGCAGTGGTGCGAGGCTGTGACCGTATCGTTCCGGTTGACGTGTATGTCCCAGGCTGCCCTCCAACGGCTGAAGCCTTACTCTACGGCATCATTCAGCTCCAAAACAAGATCAAACGCACTAACACGATCGCTCGCTAAGGCATAAAAAGATGACGCGATTAGAAACCCTCAAAGAAAATATCGACAAGGTCCTTGGCGACCAAGTCACTAAATTAACCCTCGCGTTTAATGAGCTGACCATTGAATGTGCAGCTAAAGACTTTATTAAAGTGGTCAAAAAATTACGCGATCACAAAGCGCTCAAATTCGAGCAGCTCATTGATTTGTGCGGCGTAGATTATCAAGATTATGCGGACGGCACTTGGGAAGGTTTGCGCTTTGCTACCGTTTATCACTTGCTTTCTGTCACGCTTAACCACCGTATTCGCCTTAAAGTATTTGCAACTGAAGACGACTTCCCTGTGTTGCCAACCTTAGTTGAGCTTTACCCGGCGGCTAATTGGTTTGAGCGCGAGTCGTTCGATCTTTACGGCATTATGTATGAGGGTCATCCAGACTTGCGTCGACTCCTCACTGACTATGGTTTTGTTGGTCATCCATTCAGAAAAGATTTCCCAATGATTGGTAACGTTGAGATGCGTTACGATCCAGAGCAACAGCGTGTGGTGTATCAGCCAGTTTCAATCGAATTGCGCAACAACGTGCCACGTGTCATCCGTGACGAGGGCTTCCACAATGGCTGAGATTAGAAATTACACCATGAACTTTGGCCCGCAGCATCCTGCGGCACACGGTGTTTTGCGTTTGGTGCTTGAGCTTGATGGTGAGGTTATTCAGCGTGCCGACCCGCATATTGGTTTACTCCATCGCGGTACAGAAAAGCTTGCTGAAAATCGTACTTATTTACAATCGGTGCCGTACATGGATCGTTTGGACTATGTGTCCATGATGGCTAACGAGCATGCTTATGTGATGGCGATTGAGAAGATGATGCAGATTGATGTGCCACTTCGCGCACAATACATCCGCGTTATGTTTGACGAAATCACCCGCATCTTGAATCACTTGCTCTGGTTGGGCGCGCATGCGCTAGACGTTGGTGCGATGAGTGTCTTCTTGTATGCATTCCGTGAGCGTGAAGATCTGTTTGATGTATACGAAGCAGTTTCTGGTGCGCGTATGCACGCTGCTTACTACCGTCCAGGTGGTGTGTATCGTGATTTGCCTGATCGTATGCCGCAGCATTTGGAAACAAAATTCCGCAGCAAAAAAGAAATCCATAAGCTCAATGAAAATCGTCAAGGCTCGGTCCTCGACTTTATTGAAGACTTCGCAAATCGCTTCCCAGCTTATGTGGATGAGTATGAGACTTTGCTCACCAACAACCGTATCTGGAAGCAACGTACCGTTGGTATTGGTGTGGTAACGCCTGAGCGCGCATTAGCACTTGGCATGACTGGTCCGATGATTCGAGGTTCTGGCATTGCTTGGGATTTGCGTAAAAAACAACCGTATGAAGTGTACGATAAGTTGGATTTTGATATTCCAGTGGGTGTGAACGGCGACTGTTACGACCGCTACTTGGTGCGTATTGAAGAATTTAGACAATCCAATCGCATCATCAAGCAATGTATCGCTTGGCTTCGTGACAACCCAGGCCCTGTGATTAGCAGCGACAACAAAGTTGCACCGCCAGATCGCGAAGGCATGAAGACGAATATGGAAGATTTGATTCACCACTTCAAACTCTTCACCGAAGGTTTCCATGTGCCAGCGGGCGAGGCTTATGCTGCTGTTGAGCATCCCAAAGGTGAGTTTGGTATTTACATGGTTTCTGATGGGGCGAATAAGCCTTATCGCTTAAAAATTCGCGCGCCTGGCTTCCCGCATTTGGCAGCTTTAGATGAAATGACAAAGGGCCACATGATTGCTGACTTGGTCGCCATCATTGGTACGCAAGATATTGTGTTTGGGGAGATCGATCGATAATGTTGTCTCAAGCGTCTCTCGATAAAATCGAATACGAGTTAACTAAGTATCCGAAAGAAAACCGCCAGGGTGCGGTGATGTCAGCACTGCGTATTGCGCAGGCTGAAAAAGGCTGGCTCTCAAAAGAGACCATCGCCTATGTTGCAGAATACTTAGGTATTCCAGCAATCGCTGCTTTGGAAGTGGCGACTTTCTACAATATGTATGACTTACAGCCAGTAGGTAAATACAAGATCACGATTTGCACCAACATCTCTTGTATGCTGCGCGGTTCAGACGAGATCGTGGATCACCTGCAAAAGAAATTAAAGGTCGGCTTTAACGAAGTGACTAAAGATGGTCAGTTCTGTCTAAAAGAGGGTGAGTGCATGGGCTGCTGCGGCGGCGCACCACTCATGCATGTGAACAACACCCAAATGCATGAATTCTTAACGCCTGCAAAAGTCGATGAAATTCTTGGGGAGTTGAAGTAATGTCCTTACATAAAACTCCTGTCGTTACTGATTTAAGCAAACAAACCTTGGTGACTTTGCGCACGCTTAGCGCATCTCAAGAAACCAATCCTGGCAGCCTCAAGAATTACGAAAAACTCGGCGGTTACGAGCAACTAAAACGTATTGTCACTGGCAAAGTCAAGGCAACGGACATCATCACGGAAGTGAAGACTTCAGGCTTGCGTGGCCGCGGCGGTGCAGGATTCCCAACGGGACTCAAGTGGAGCTTTATGCCACGTTACTTCGACGGTACTAAGTACCTCGTATGTAACACCGATGAAGGTGAGCCAGGCACATTTAAAGACCGCGACATCATTCGCTACAACCCGCATCAACTGATTGAAGGCATGGCGATTGCCGCCTACACCTTGGGCGCGCGCGTGGGTTACAACTACATCCACGGTGAGATCTGGCAAGACTACGAGATCTTTGAAGAGGCCCTCGCGGATGCACGCAAGGCTGGCTACTTAGGCGAAAATTTATTCGGCACTAACTTTTGCTTCGACTTGTTCGCAGTGCATGGTTACGGCGCTTATATTTGCGGCGAAGAGACGGCGCTCATTGAATCGATCGAAGGTAAAAAAGGTCAGCCACGCTTCAAGCCGCCGTTCCCAGCAAGTTACGGTGTGTTTGGTAAGCCAACCAACGTAAACAACACAGAGTCCTATGCTTCGATCCCTTGGATTTTGCAGCACGGCGGGCAAGCTTTCCAAGATTTAGGCGTCTCTAACTCAGGCGGTACGAAGCTCTTCTCAGTGTCAGGTCACGTTGAAAAGCCGGGCAACTATGAAGTTAAAATGGGCACCCCATTTACTGAGCTATTAGAGATGGCAGGCGGTATCTGGAAAGGTCGCACGCTTAAAGCGGTGATCCCGGGCGGACCATCAACGGCCGTGATGCCAGCTTCTGCAATCCTAGGCGCGACCATGGACTACGAGGGTTTATCTAAAGCCGGCTCTAGTCTTGGTGCAGGCTCCATGATCGTGATGGATGACACCACTTGTATGGTGACGACACTTAAGCGCTTGTCTTACTTCTTCTATGAAGAGTCTTGTGGCCAATGTACACCATGCCGCGAGGGCACGGGCTGGGTCTACCGCGTGATTAAACGGATTGTGGACGGCGAGGGCAAGATGGAAGACTTGGACTTACTGACTGACATCAGCAATAACATCTCAGGCCGCACGATTTGCGCGCTAGGCGAGGCGGCAGCGACGCCAGTCCTTAGTTTTATTAAGCACTTTAGACCAGAATTTGAATACTACATTCAGCATGGTAAATCCATGGTGACAGGCAAATAATATGTTGAAGATTGAAATAGACGGCAAACACGTCGAAGTTGAAGACGGCACCACGATTATTGACGCGGCTGATCAGCTCGGCGTTGCCATCCCGCGTTTCTGTTACCACAAGAAATTGTCTGTGGCAGCGAACTGCCGTATGTGTTTGGTGCAAGTTGAGAAATTCAATAAGCCACTCCCAGCCTGTGCAACCCCTGTTGCTGACGGCATGAAAATTTTTACCCGCTCTAAATCAGCGATTGAAGCGCAAAAGAGCGTGATGGAGTTCTTGCTGATTAACCACCCGCTCGATTGCCCCATTTGCGATCAGGGCGGTGAGTGTGATTTGCAAGACGTGGCCATGGCGTATGGTGGAAGTGGCTCACGCTACACCGAAGAAAAGCGTGTGGTCTTTAATAAAAATATTGGTCCTTTAGTTAGCACCGACATGACCCGCTGTATTCAATGTACGCGCTGTGTGCGTTTCTTAAAAGAAGTGGGCGGCATGCAAGAACTTGGCCTCATTGGCCGCGGCGAGCATGCTGAAATTACGGCTTATGTGGACAAGTCTGTTGATTCAGAGCTCTCAGGCAATATCATTGATTTATGTCCAGTAGGCGCATTAACCAGCAAGCCATTCCGTTACTCAGCACGTAGCTGGGAGCTGACGCGCCGTCCAACGATTGCGGCGCATGATGGCTTAGGTTCGCATGTGGAAGTGCACGTCAAAAATGATCGCGTGATGCGCATCGTGCCACGCGAAAAAGAAAGCATTAACGAGGTTTGGCTATCTGATCGTGATCGCTTTTCATACGATGGCTTAAATAGCCCAGAGCGCTTAACCAAGCCAATGATTAAACATCATGGCGAATGGCACGAAACAGATTGGAAGACAGCGCTTGAATATGCTGCGCGCCAAATCAAAGAGACGGTTGAAGAAGATCCAGCGGGTTTAGGCTTCTTGGTCTCACCGAATGCCACGATGGAAGAGGGCTTCCTCACCAAAAAAATCGCGAAGGCGCTTGATTGTGGCAACGTTGATCACCGTTTACGTCGTAGCGACTTCCGTTTAGATGGCCGTTTCCATGGTACGCCATGGATGGGCTGCAATATTGCAGACGTACAAGCGATGGATCGCATCTTGGTGGTGGGCAGTAATCTGCGTAATGAACATCCGCTCCTCACCCAGCGCATGCGCCGTGCTGTTGCGAATGGCGCCGAACTATCAATCGTGAATCCAATGGATGACGATCAACTCATGAAGGTGAGTCATCAGGCGATCTGTTCACCGAACGATATCGTGAACGTGCTGGCACAAATCCTAAAAGCGATGTCTGGCTTACAACGTCTTTCACTTTGCTTACCTAAATCGATTAGTGATTTATTAGAAGGCGTCGTGGTACGTGAAAACAGCCAGGCCATTGCTGAGAGCTTAGCAGGTCATGGTAAAGAGTATGACTTGGTCAACCCTAAGAGCGCCTTATTCCTAGGGAATATCGCGCAATATCATCCACGTTATGCTGAAATTTATACATTGGCTGAAGCAATCAGCTCGCTCTGCGGCGCAACCTTCGGTGTGCTGTTTGAGTCTTCAGACCGTGTGGGTTTGGACATGGTGCGTGTCATTCCAGGTCAAGGTGGATTGAACGCCAGAACCATGTTGGAGCAACCTAGAAAAACTTACGTGCTTGTTAACGTAGAGCCTGAGTTTGACTGTGCTAATCCTGCGGTCGCCAAACATGCGATGGATAAAGCGGATTGCGTGATCGCGCTGACTTCTTATAAATCGAGTGCGCTTGAAAATGCAGATGTCTTGCTGCCAATTGCCCCATTTACTGAAACTTCTGGCACGCGCATGAGCATGGAAGGTCGTGTGCAAAGCTTTACAGCAGCAGTGAAACCACTCGGTGAAGCCCGTCCAGCATGGAAAGTATTGCGCGTATTAGCGAACACTTTGGGTTTGGATGGCTTTAACTTCGAAAGCAGCGAGCAGGTTAAAACTGAAGTATTTGGCGGCGAAAAACCATCTACAGTCGTTTGGAACCGTCTTAACAACAACCTCCGTATTTTGTTTGATGTGAAGGTACAAGAAAAATCAAACGTTCTTCAACGTTTAGGTGAAGTTCCGCAATATCGTATGGACTCTGTTGTTCGTCGTTCTAGCCCACTTCAAAAAACCAAGCAAGTTGCTGAACCTGTTGCTGGCATGAATGCGAAATTAATGGCTGAGTTGGGCCTGCAAGAGGGCGATTTGGTTGTGGTGAAACAAGGCATTGGTTCTGCGAGATTAAAAGTGAAGTTAGATGCTGGTTTAGCTAAAGGCACGGTGCGTGTACCAACTGGTTATGACATCACTGCATCTTTAGGTGAGCTCATGGGCGAGATTGAGGTAACAAAAGCATGAACGCATTGATCCAGCCATTATTAGATTTAGGCGCATCAACCTTTGGTGCTTATTGGCCTGCAGTGTCGCTCACTGTATGGACTTTGCTTAAGATTGTGGCGATCGTGTTGCCCCTCATGGGCGCGGTTGCTTATCTCACACTTGCTGAACGTAAAGTGATTGGTTATATGCAGGTGCGCATTGGTCCTAACCGTGTTGGTTACTTTGGCTTGCTACAACCGCTTGCTGACGGCATTAAGTTGCTCATGAAGGAAATCATTATTCCTTCAGAAGCGAGTAAGGGCTTATTCTTACTTGGCCCAGTACTTGCGATTGCACCTGCCTTTGCGGCGTGGGCGGTGGTGCCATTTGATCCGGATTTGGTGCTTGCGAATGTCGATGCAGGTTTGCTTTATATCTTGGCGATGACTTCTGTTGCAGTTTACGGTGTGATCATTGCGGGCTGGGCATCGAATTCTAAATACGCGTTCTTGGGCGCACTGCGTTCAGCAGCGCAAATCGTGTCATATGAAATCGCGATGGGCTTTGCGCTGGTGGGCGTGCTCATGTGCGCAAACTCACTCAACCTGGGCAAGATTGTGATGGCACAATCAGGTGGCATCCTTGAATGGTACTGGCTGCCACTCTTCCCGCTTTTTATCGTGTACTTTATTAGCGCCGTGGCTGAAACCAACCGCGCACCGTTTGACGTGGCTGAAGGGGAGTCTGAAATTGTTGCCGGCTTCCACGTTGAGTATTCTGGTATGGCCTTTGCGGTGTTCTTCTTGGCTGAATACGCCAACATGATTTTGGTGTCGATGCTCGATGCGATCATGTTCTTGGGTGGCTGGCTATCGCCTGTGCCATCCTTAATTCCAGATAGCTTCTTGTGGCTACTCGCAAAAGTGGGCTTCCTACTATTCTTCTTCTTGTGGTTCCGTGCCACATTCCCACGTTATCGTTATGACCAGATCATGCGTTTAGGTTGGAAAGTGTTCATTCCCATTACCTTGGTGTGGATCGTGATTGTGGGCGGTTTAATGCAAACTCCTTGGGGCTATTTGTTCCACTAGGTGGGCGATTAAGAGCAAAACATGTTTAAGAAAATTAAAGAGACCATTTCAAGTTTAATGCTGATCGAGCTGCTGCGAGGCATGCTGCTCACCGGTCGTTACTTCTTTGCGCGCAAGATTACCGTGCAATACCCAGAAGAGCGCACGCCGATCTCCTCACGCTTCAGGGGCTTGCATGCGCTCCGTCGTTATGAGAATGGCGAAGAGCGCTGTATCGCTTGTAAGCTTTGCGAGGCTGTGTGTCCTGCGATGGCGATTACCATTGAATCAGAGCAGCGCGAAGACAATACACGTCGTACGACTAAGTACGATATCGATCTAACCAAGTGTATTTTCTGCGGCATGTGTGAAGAGTCTTGCCCGGTCGATTCGATTGTTGAAACCCGTATTTTTGAGTATCACGGTGAGCAGCGCGGTGACTTGCTATACACCAAAGAGATGTTGCTGGCGGTGGGCGATAAGCACGAGGCGCAAATTGCGGCTGACCGTGCAGCTGACGCTAAATTTAGATAAGGCTTTTGAGCATGATATTTCAAGATTACGTTTTTTATTCCTTAGCGCTGATTCTGCTTTTTGCAGGACTACGTGTGATTACCGCACGTAACCCTGTGCACGCTGCGTTGTTCTTGGTGCTCGCATTCTTTACCGCTGCTGGGATCTGGCTCTTGCTCGAGGCAGAGTTCTTGGCGATCGCCCTGGTGCTGGTCTACGTGGGTGCGGTGATGGTGCTGTTCCTCTTTGTGGTGATGATGCTCGACATTAACCTCGACAAATTGCGCGAAGGCTTCTGGGATTACTTGCCGATGGCGGGCTTTATCGGTGTGATGATGGCCGCTGAGATGGTCATGATTTTGGGCACCAAGCATTTTGGTTTGGCGCGTATTAGTGCACCCAAAGCGCATGCGGCGGATTACAGCAATACCGCTGAACTAGGTCGTCAGCTTTATACCGATTACTTGATGCCATTTGAATTGGCAGCCGTGGTGTTGCTTGTTGCGATTGTGGCGGCGATCGCCCTGACCTTACGTGATCGTAAAGATTCTAAATTTATTAATCCTGCAGACCAGGTGCGCGTGAAGCGTGCTGACCGCATTCGTATGGTGAGTATGCCAGCGGAGGTTGAAGTGCCTGCAGTGAAAACAGAGAAGGCGAAGTCATAATGGTTAGCTTGTCACATTATTTGATTTTAGGTTCTTTGCTGTTCGCGATCAGCGTGGTTGGGATTTTCCTAAATCGTAAAAATGTCATCATCTTGCTCATGGCAATTGAGTTGATGCTCTTGGCGGTTAACCTCAACTTTATCGCCTTCTCACATTACCTAAATGACATGGCGGGCCAAGTCTTTGTGTTCTTTATTCTAACCGTGGCCGCCGCAGAGTCTGCGATTGGTCTCGCGATTTTAGTCGTGCTGTTTAGAAACCTAAGAACTATTAACGTAGATGACCTCGATAGCCTAAAAGGTTAAATAGAAATAATGAATATGCTATCTAATATCCCAATGCAACACATTTACTTGGCAATCCCCTTATTGCCGCTGATCGCTTCAGCGATTGTAGGGATTGCTAACAAGGCATTGCCACGCAGCTTTGCGCATATCTTAACGATATTGGGTGTGGCCGGCGCATTCGCTTTATCTGTTTACGTCTTTTTAGATGTGCTGCAAGGCCACACTTATAACGGCACCGTTTACACATGGATGACGACCAGTACTTACACATTCCAAGTGGGTTTTTTGATCGACAAATTAACCACCATGATGATGCTGGTGGTGACTTTCGTTTCATTGATGGTGCATATCTACACCATCGGCTATATGCACGAAGATGAAGGCTATAGACGCTTCTTTAGCTATATCTCACTCTTCACCTTCTCTATGTTGATGCTGGTGATGGCGAATAACTTCATGCAGTTATTCTTTGGCTGGGAAGCAGTAGGCTTGGTGTCCTACTTGTTGATCGGTTTCTGGTTCACACGCCCAACCGCTATTTATGCCAACCTGAAAGCGTTCTTAGTCAACCGCGTGGGTGACTTTGGTTTCTTGCTAGGGATTGGCATGGTGCTTTGGTGCTTTGGTAGCCTGGATTACACAACAGCCTTTGCCCAAGCGCCGCGCTTTGCGCATGCGACCGTGGATATTATTCCAGGCGTGCATTGGTCAACCATGACCGTGATTTGTATCTTATTATTTATTGGTGCGATGGGTAAATCTGCGCAAGTGCCACTCCATGTTTGGTTGCCAGACTCAATGGAAGGCCCAACCCCAATTTCAGCTTTGATCCATGCGGCGACGATGGTAACAGCAGGTATCTTTATGGTCGCACGTATGTCGCCGTTATTTGAATTGTCTACCACAGCACTGTCCTTTGTAATGGTCATCGGTGCGATTACTGCTTTATTCATGGGCTTCCTTGGCATCATTCAAAACGATATTAAGCGCGTCGTGGCTTATTCAACCCTTTCACAATTGGGTTATATGACGGTTGCACTCGGCGCATCTGCTTACTCAGTTGCGATCTTTCACTTAATGACCCATGCGTTCTTTAAAGCCCTGTTATTCTTAGGTGCGGGTTCGGTGATTATGGGTATGCATCATGATCAAGATATCCGCAATATGGGTGGCTTGCGTAAGTACATGAAGATCACATGGATCACTTCATTGATCGGTTCATTGGCCTTGATTGGTACGCCCTTCTTATCTGGCTTCTACTCAAAGGATTCGATCATTGAGGCGGCGAAGTTATCGCATATCCCTGGAAGCGGTTTCGCTTACTTCGCGGTGCTCGCTGGCGTGTTCGTGACGGCGTTCTATTCATTCCGGATGTACTTCTTGGTCTTCCACGGCAAAGAGCGTTGGATGGAAGCTAAACATGGCCACGATGATCATGCGCATGATGACCACGACCATCATCACGGCTTAGGCCCACATGATGTGCCACATGAACAAGCTTGGGTGGTGACATTGCCGCTCATCTTGCTTGCGATTCCATCCCTTGTGATTGGTTTTTTTGCAATCGAGCCGATGCTCTTTAAAGACTACTTTAATGGTGTGATCTTCATTGATAGTGCAGCGCATCCTGTGATGCATGAACTTGCTGAAGATTTCCACGGCGCTGTTCAAATGGGCCTTCACAGCTTTACATCATTGCCTTTTATCCTTGCCTTATCTGGTGTGGTCCTGTCTTGGTTCTTCTATATGAAGCGTCCAGATATTCCAGCCGCGATTAAAGCTAAATCTGGTTTGATTATGGGCGTACTTGAAAATAAATATGGCTTCGACAGCTTTAACGAGAAGGTCTTTGCTGGGGGCTCACGTTTCATCGGTGGCAAGTTATGGAAAATTGGTGATGTGCAATTGATTGATGGCGTCATGGTGAATGGCACCGCCAATCTGATTGGCCGCATCTCAAAAGTGATCCGCGGCTTGCAAACTGGTCTGATTTACCACTATGCGTTTGCCATGATTATTGGCGTATTTTTACTTCTTACCTTATTCATGAAGGTTTAAATGACAACCTTGCCTCTTCTTAGTCTTGCGATTTGGGTGCCGATTTTTGCGGGCATTCTAGTCTTGCTTACTGGCGATGATAAAAACGCATCGTCCGCACGTTGGATTGCACTCCTTGGCGCGCTTGCTGCATTTTTAGTCACGATTCCGCTATACACCGGCTTTAATATCGCTGACGGTGGCTTCCAGTTCCAAGAGGGCTATAACTGGATTCCTACCTTTAATATTCATTACCACTTGGGGGCTGATGGCATTGCTGTGCCGTTGATCTTGTTGACTAGCTTGACGACCGTCTTGGTGGTGATTGCAGGCTGGGAAGTCATCCAGAAGCGTGTAGCGCAATACATGGCGTCGTTCCTTATCATGTCTGGGTTGATGATCGGTGTATTTAGTGCGCTCGATGCCATTCTTTACTATGTGTTCTGGGAGGCGATGCTCATCCCAATGTTCTTGGTGATTGGCGTTTGGGGCGGTCCAAATCGCGTATATGCGACGATCAAGTTTTTCCTCTATACCTTGCTTGGGTCCCTCTTGATGCTGGTGGCCTTCATTTATCTCTTCTATCAAACCAATAGTTTTGAAGTGGTGGATTACTACCGCTTGCCGATGACCTTGCCGGTTCAGGTCTTGGTGTTCTTGGCGTTCTTTATGGCGTTTGCGGTGAAGATTCCAATGTGGCCAGTGCATACCTGGTTGCCAGATGCCCACGTGGAAGCGCCAACCGGCGGTTCGGTTGTGTTGGCAGCGATTGCTTTAAAATTGGGCGGTTATAGCTTCTTGCGTTTTGCGATGCCAATCGCGCCTGATGCTGCCCATTATTTATCTGGCTTTATGATCACCCTATCGCTGATTGCGGTGGTGTATATCGCCTTCGTGGCCTTAGTTCAGCAGGATATGAAAAAGCTCATTGCCTACTCATCGATCTCGCATATGGGCTTTGTGACCTTGGGCTTCTTCCTCTTCAACTCGATTGGCCTAGAAGGCTCGATCGTGCAGATGATTTCTCACGGCTTTATTTCTAGCGCGATGTTCTTGAGTGTGGGTGTGCTCTATGACCGGATGCACTCACGTCAAATTGCAGATTACGGTGGGGTCGTGAACACCATGCCTAAGTTTGCAGCCTTTGCCGTGTTATTTGCTATGGCAAATGCTGGCTTGCCAGGCACATCAGGCTTCGTGGGTGAATTTATGGTGATCTTAGCTTCTCTACAAAAGAATTTCTGGTTTGCATTCCTCGCATCAACCACGTTGATTCTTGGTGCTGCTTATACCTTGTGGATGGTGAAACGGGTGTTCTTTGGCGAGATTACGAATGCGCACGTGGCAGAGTTGGTTGATTTGAATAAACGTGAATTATTAATCTTAAGTACCTTGGCGGTTCTGGTGATTGGTTTCGGGGTTTACCCACAGCCGATTACAGAAATGACCCACGCAACGGTGGCTCAGTTCTTAGACCACATGGCGCAAACTAAACTACCAGCAGGTTTATAAGGCGACTCGCCGAATTAGAATTGGAAATATAGAAATATGAATGGACTTCAAACAGATTTAATCTCAGCGCTGCCAGAGCTCTTTGTGCTCTCGATGGCGATGTTCATTTTGATCACGGATTTATTCTTAAAGCCATCTAACCGTATTGCAATTTTTGTGCTCACCCAAATCACTTTATTGGGCGCTGCGTTCATCACGATCTCAACACATAACCCAAGCGTTACTTATGCTTTTAGTGGCATGTTTGTGGATGACCCATTTGCAGATGTGATGAAGCTGATGATTTATTTAAGTACTTCGCTTTTCTTGGTTTACACCCGCTCTTACATCACGTTGCGCGGCATGTTCCGCGGTGAGTTTTATGCACTTGTGTTATTTGCGATGGCGGGCATGATGATCATGGTGTCAGGGCAGCATTTTCTGACGCTCTACATGGGGTTGGAGCTCTTATCTTTATGCTTATATGCCTTGGTTGCGATGGACAGGGATAACGCCCGCGCAACGGAAGCGGCGATGAAATATTTCGTGCTTGGCGCATTAGCATCTGGCATGTTGCTTTATGGGATGTCTATGATGTACGGCGCAACCGGTAGCTTGAACATTTCAGAGGTGGCGAGTGCATTATTAAATGGCTCTCAAGATAAGCCGGTGCTTGTATTAGGTACCGTGTTTATCGTGGCTGGTTTGGCGTTTAAATTAGGCGCAGTGCCATTTCAGATGTGGGTGCCAGATGTATATGAAGGCTCTCCAACTGCCGTGACTTTGTTCATCGGCTCTGTCACCAAGCTCGCAGCGTTTGCCTTTGTGATTCGTATTTTGGCGCAAGGCTTATATGTCTTGGCAATCGATTGGCATGGCATGTTGATGATTATGGCGGTGCTCTCTATCATTATCGGCAACATCACGGCGATCGCGCAGACCAACCTCAAGCGCATGCTCGCCTACTCCACGATCTCACACGTGGGATTTTTGCTATTTGGTCTGATGAGCGCGAGCCTCAACGGTTACATTTCATCCATGTTCTACATCGTTTCTTACGTGCTGATGACCTTGGCTGGTTTCGGTATGATCCTGTTGCTGAGTCGCAAGGGCTTTGAGGCTGAGCAGTTAGATGATTTAAAAGGACTCAATCAACGTAGCCCGTGGTTTGCGTTCATGATGCTGATCACCATGTTCTCAATGGCCGGGGTTCCACCAACGCTAGGCTTTTATGCTAAATTTGCTGTGCTTCAAGCGGCCTTGCAAGCTGGTTTCTTGTGGCTCGTTGTATTCGCTGTTCTGATGGCGGTGATTGGTGCATTCTACTATCTACGTATTGTTAAGCTCATGTACTTCGATGAGCCTACTGATAACACGCCTATTAATAACCCACCAGAAATGAACATCCTTCTTAGCGTGAATGCATTAGGTTTGTTGGCCCTGGGGATTATGCCTCAGCGTTTGATGGACATCTGTGCTTACGCGATTGCACATAGTCTTCAATAGGCCTAGTCCACATGACCAATCTCATACTTTTACTTTTAGCGTTGGTCTTTGCAAATTCGCCGTGGTTCTCAGAGCGCCTGTTCTTTACGATTCCTGTTAAGCACCAACCCAAAAATGTGGCTTGGTGTTTGTTTGAATTAGTCGTTTTGTATTTCATTCTCGGTTTTATCATTCGATATGCTGAGCATGCAAGAATGGGTCAAGTTGTTCCGCAGAAGTGGGAGTTCTATGCCATTACTGTTTGTCTGTTTTTAGTCCTGGCTTTCCCTGGTTTTATCTATCGTTTTTTCTGGAAGAACTAACACAGCAAGTATCCTGCAAGCTTTAGTTAAGGAAAACATCAAATGAAGTTATATCCTCTGGTTAAAGTCATTTTGTTATGTTTTGTTATTGCCCTTACTTCCTGCACCTATACAACTAAGCTTGGTGACAAGCTAATCCCCGATTCTGAATACAATGCTCTAGTTGTTAAAGCTGACGCTGCTATGCAAGATGGGCAATGGGTTAAGGCTGCTGATTTATATGAAAAAGCAGGGCAATTAAAACCAGAAAATTGGGACTTAAAGCTTAAACAAGCCCAAGCCTATCAAAATGATGGGAAATTAGCGCAGGCGTTTAATGCCTACCAAATCATCATCGAGGCAAAAAGTAGCGTGAACGATGCTAAGGACTTAATTCTTGAGTCAGCAAAAGCAAGCCAGAAAAAATTAGGCTTCAAAAATGAGGCCGCAGTCACCCAGGTGGAAGAGGGACAGGCGCTTAAAGAGGCAGTAGATGAGGTGCCGGTTGAAGAGGCGCTAACGCAAGAGGTGATTGAAGACATCCCGCCTATTCCAGAGCAATCGTTGACGGTCGACGAGGTTATCCAGAGTCCCGAACAGGTGGAGTCCTTTGTGGCGTCAGAAGACAAGCTCATCCTGGATGAAGTAAATGCATGGGCGGAGGCGTGGTCAGCCAAGAGGTTGGGCACTTACTTTACCCACTATGTGGACGGCTTTGCTGGCGACATGGTGAACGCCAAAGCCTGGCAGCTTTCTCGGAAGAATAAGATTCTGCACAGCAAGCAAATCAAGGTCTCTTTGTCGGAGCTAAAGATCAATAACCTTGAGAGCTCGGTTGAGGTTGTGTTCAAGCAAAGTTACGAGTCAGGCACCTACCAGGATGTTGGTCGCAAGACTTTGGAGATGATTAAAGTTAAGGGTCGTTGGCTGATCAAGAAAGAGTTATTTAAGTAAACAACATGAAACAAGACGACCAACACTTAATCGAAGTTTGCATCTCATCTGAAGTGGTTTTGGATGGTGGGATGATGCGCGTCAAGCGTGACCAGGTACGCTTACCCAGTGGCAACCAAGGTCAGCGTGAGTTTATTTTGCATCCAGGCGCCGTCCTCGTTATTCCGATACTTGAGAACGGGAACTTGCTACTTGAACGCCAGTTCCGTTACCCGCTCAACCGCGTGTTCGTTGAGTTGCCTGCGGGCAAGATCGACCCGGGCGAGGACGTCCTGCTAACTGGTCAGCGCGAGCTCTTAGAGGAGACCGGCTATACCGCAAAAGAGTGGATTTACCTTGGCTTGCAGCATCCATGTATCGGCTACTCTGATGAGGTCATTTATATGTTCCTCGCTAAAGGGCTTGAAGCAGGGAGTGCCCATTGCGATGAAGATGAGGCTTTAGAACTTTTTGAGGCGAGCTTGGATGATTGTCTCCAAATGGTCGCCACTCAGCAAATCACCGATGCTAAAACGATTCTCGCATTACTGTATGTCGAGAAGTATTTGCATGGCGCTTGGCCCGCCTTATCTTTAAACGAATCGCCTTAAAAAACAGTGGCCGCAAGAGTCCTGATTGTTGGTTGTGGTGATTTGGGTGTTGAGCTGGCTCGCCAGCTTCAAACTCAAGATTTCATTCCTATCGGCTTACGCCGTTCCTTTAATGCTGAGGCTTCATTTGAGTGCATTCAAGCTGATGTCACTCAGCCCGATTCACTTTCAGTTGTTTCAAGTTTAAATCCTGATTTTATAGTTTACTGCGTTGCGGCGAGTGCGCAGACCGATGAAAATTATCACCAACATTATGTCGAAGGCTTGCGTAATGTGCTTAACGCACTTGATGGTGCAATCAATCTCAAGCACGTGTTTTTTGTCTCGAGTACGAGAATGTATGGACAAACGACGGATGCCTTGCTTGATGAAAACGCCGTGCCTCAGGACATGGATTTTGGTGGACTACGGTTATTAGAGGCAGAAAACCTACTCAAGCAAGCGGGTAAATCTTGGACGCATTCCGCATTGAGGCTAACAGGCATTTATGGGCCTGGTCGAAATCGCATGCTTAACCTTGCGGTTAATTCATCTAATTGGCCCATACAAAATACTTGGTCTAACCGCATTCATCGCGATGATGCTGCGGCCTTTATTGTGTTCTTAATTCAGATGCTTTTGGATGGGCAATCAGTGCAAGACTGCTATGTAGTGACCGATAGCCGTCCTGTTTCTCAGTATGAAGTGTTGCATTGGATAGCATCGCAAATGGGCATGGAAGTCGTAATTGAAATTTCAGCAGTTGTTGGTGGTAAACGCATGTCGAATCAGCGCATGTTATCGACGGGTTTTCTTTTGAAATATCCTGATTACAAAGCTGGCTATTTAGCCATGCTCAAAACTGCTTGAGAAGCTAAATCTACATTCTCTAGCAACTCATCTAAATCTTGTTCTGTCGTAAATGGATTCATTAATGTCGTGCGTAGCCACGTGATGCCATGCAAATCCACTTGGGTGATATGGAATTTTCCGCTTTGAATGATGCACTGACGAATGTTACTTTGGTGTTTGTTGGCTTGCGTTTGATTTGAATGATTTTTTAAATATCTAAAACAGACAATGTTCGTTTCAGGTGGCATTAACAATTCAAAATTACGCCGTTTCTGAATTTTTTCTGCGAAGATTTTAGCTTTAGCAAAAGCCTCATCAAGCAATGCGCCCATACCCTGTGAGCCGTATAAAGAAAATGCTGCCCAAAGCTTTAGCGCCATCATGCGCTTGGTGCACTCTAACGTGCGATAGCTCAGGTTGAAGGCTTCATCCTCATGACCATTGCCCTGGAAAAGATAGGATGCATCTTGGCTAAATGCCGCGTAACTATGATGTTCATCTCGGAACAGGACGGCAGAAACTGCAGCCGGCATATACATGAGTTTGTGACCATCCCATACGACTGAGTCAGCCATTTCAATGCCAGCTAGTTTCTCTCGATGGTTTTCTGAGAGCAATGCAGATGCGCCGTGAGCACCATCCACATGAAACCACAACCCATGGGTTGTGCAATAGTGTCCAATGGCCGAGAGTGTGTCTATGCTGCCGGTTGGTGTGCATCCTGCGTTAGCGACGACGGCGATGATTACTTCCTGATTCTCAATGCAGCGCTGATGTGCGCTCTTGAGCGCGCTTAGATCCAACCTGCCGCTTTCATCAGTTGCGATTTTAATCACGCTGTCGCACCCTAAGCCCATAATCCCCGCCGCACGTGACACAGAGTAATGCGCATGCTCTGAAGCTAAGATTCTTAATGGGGGTTGCTGTGAAACGCCATCTTTCCAGATGCTGGATGATGGATTTGCTTTGCTGGAGCTAACTTGTCTTGCAGCTAACAAAGCAGTTAGGTTGGCTTGTGCACCACCAGAAGTCAGTACGCCGCCAGCATTTCCCCATGTTTCTGGATTAATCAAACTGCATAACCAACGAATGACTTGGCGCTCTAGCATGGTCGCGCTCGGGCCTGCCTCATAAACTGCCATCGCTTGGTTAGTCAGTGAAGCAACTAGGTCGCATAGCGCTGCTAAGGGGAGGGGGCTCGCAACCTGATGCCCCATGTTGTGAGGATGATGTATTGCGAGATTGTTGGGCAGAATTTCCTGCGAGAGTTTGTGGAGTAGCTCTTTTGGATTAATGGTAGGCTTCTTTGGTAAAGGCGCCTGCCATTTAAGGCTCTCAGTGCTCGGCGATTTCCAGTTCAAGACTTGCGCAGATCCGGCGAGGTTGGTGTCTAAATGTGCGGTTAATAAATCAATCAGCTGATGGCCGGTTTCAGAGAACTGGGCTGCATCAAACATCTCATTGATGATCGGGTTTGTGTGCTTCATCGCTTAGTTAACGCTGCGTGTTCTAAACCAGCCAGTTAAACTTATCCTCTCACGTTTGGCTGGTAGGACTTCATGTAAGAATTCTTCGGATAGAAACACGACTAAAGTGCCTGCCTGGGGCGTGATGTCGATGTAATTGTTTTGATTTTTTTGATCTAGGTACATCCTAAGTGCGCCGCCATCATCCTTGGTCCAATCTTCATTTAGGTAGAGGATGCAGCTGACCTTGCGCTCATTTCGGCCAATGAATTGGTCAAAGTGTTTTTGGTAGCCCGCCCCTGGTGGGTATATAGCAAAGTGGCTTTCTAATTCAAAGAGCCCCAAAAAGAAACTTTTGTTGATCGCTTGTTGAAGCGAGGACATCGAATCTAGATAAATTTGTTCGATTTTGCATGCCTGACTAGCCTCTATCCAGTGGATAAAGTCACCCCTTAAGATTGAGTTATTTGTATTTTGCTTTGATAGGCCGGTCGCAGCCTTATGCATCTCTCCATTTTTTTGTAAGCTCTTTGCATGATGAGACAGTGCCTTGATTTCTTGTCCAGGAAGGAAGTTTTCGATCACTGCATACCCTTGATCAGAAAGGCGGTTGATGATTGTTTCAGTTAGATTTTCTAAAGTAGGTGACATGTTGCCCATTATAGCTTGATGTGGACCAGGGTTGATTTGCTTAATAGAGGTCAATGCGCTAGAATTCGCACCTCTTTAAAAGAGTATCAATAGGCGGTTAGCTCAGTTGGTTAGAGCGCTTGGTCGACATCCAAGAGGTCAGCAGTTCGAATCTGCTACTGCCTACCAGTCATTCATGAAGCCGTTAAACGGCTTTTTTCATTCTTAATTACTCAAAAATTAAATCTACTGTTCGATTGCCTAAAACTACTCCCTAGCCAACTTGTGGTTTTAGAGTAAAATCATCTTAGGCACTTGTTTTGTTGAAAAATTTTGACTAATAACAAAAACATAAATTTTGGCTCTTTAATGTTGTTAGTTGTTTTAACAACATCCTTCTCTCGTCAAAGTTTTGCCTATGATCCAAATTCGGTTAATGATCCAGCCATACTTCTAAAGCAAGAGCAAAATATGGAGGGGGTTAGGGATCTTTCGCAATCCGGCCCTGAGATAGTCAGGATTGAGAAAGATAGTCGTGATCAGGTTAATGAAGATAATAACGTAACGACTACTCCTTTACAGCTAATAGAACCGCCTTCAGGTACTCAGTACACCTATAGTCTTAGTCAAGGTGGCGCTTACGAAGTATACCTTCCAAAAGATCGTGTGGATGTGCTTGAGTCTGACAAAACCGATACGCAGCTTGTCATTACAAGGCCTAACGATTCGTATGTCGTTGAAAAAGGCTACCAGATTGCCGTCAGGGGGATGTCTGTGATATTGACGCCAATCGATCAACTATCTCAAGAGTATGAAAAGCCCGGTGATCTTATTGGCCGTTCAGTTTTGACGGTTAAGGCGCCAAATGGCCCGATGGGTTTTACAATTGAAATGCGCACTGGCGGTTTAATCATTGAGCCAACATCAACAGATGCAGCAAGTTTTGTTGAGCAATATAAAATTGCAGTGATTGGCGCAGGTGCACTTGAGGTTATTAGCCGGCTTGGTATTCCAGCTGACATGGTTAGGACTATTTTCATTAATATTCCTGAATCCTTCTAGGAATTTTTCTAAGGGCATTTAATCTCCAACACTTTTAGTGTTTCTGCTATCAGGGAGTTTGTGAGGAAGTTTTTCAAGAGTTTTTGGGCGCAGACAATCTTTGACGGCAGCCCGCTTGTGAAGAGCCTGAAATTCCAACAGTTGCTGACGACGAGCTAAACTAACGCAAAAGGCCACTATTCCTTGCCGTATTGGGATAGCTGTGACAAAATAGCGCCCTAATTCATGAAGCCGTTTTACGGCTTTTTTCATTCTTAATTGGTCAAAAAAATATGCCTATTATTCGATTGCCTGATGGCTCAGAACGTAGTTTTGAAAATGCTGTGACGGTTGCTGATGTTGCTGCCAGCATTGGTGCTGGATTAGCGCGTGCCGCCTTGGCTGGCAAGGTGAATGGCGCCTTGGTTGACACCTCATATTTGATCGAAGCGAATGCTGATTTAGCCATCATCACAGAGCGTGATGCAGAAGGCGTGGATATCATCCGTCATTCAACAGCCCACTTACTGGCTTATGCGGTAAAAGAGTTGTTCCCGGATGCGCAAGTGACCATTGGCCCTGTGATCGATAACGGCTTCTATTATGACTTTTCTTATAAGCGCGCCTTTAACCCTGAAGATTTGATCGCCATTGAAAAGAAAATGGCGGAGCTCGCTAAAAAAGATGAGCAAGTGACGCGCAAAGTGTTGCCGCGTGACGAGGCCGTGGCTTACTTTAAATCAATTAATGAGCACTATAAAGCAGAGATCATTGAATCGATCCCTGCTGACCAAGATGTATCACTTTACACCGAAGGTGGCTTTACTGACCTTTGCCGTGGTCCACACGTGCCATCTACAGGCAAGTTAAAAGCATTTAAGTTAATGAAGCTTGCTGGCGCTTATTGGCGTGGTGACTCAAGTAACGAAATGTTGCAACGTGTTTACGGTACCGCTTGGGCAAAAAAAGAAGACTTGGATGCATACTTATTCCAGTTAGAAGAAGCTGAGAAGCGAGACCACCGTAAATTGGGTAAGCAACTCGATTATTTCCACATGCAAGAGGATGGCCCAGGCATGGTGTTCTGGCATCCGCGTGGCTGGTCCCTATGGCAAGAGATCGAGCAGTATATGCGCGCTAAGTTTGTGGAGTACGGCTATCAAGAGGTGCGTACTCCGACCATCATGGATAAGACCTTGTGGGAGAAATCAGGCCACTGGGAAAACTACCGTGACAATATGTTCACAACCAGCTCTGAAAATCGTGATTACGCAGTTAAGCCGATGAACTGTCCAGGCCATGTGCAAATTTTTAATAGCGGCCTACATAGCTATCGTGACCTGCCGCTACGCTTGGCTGAGTTTGGCTCATGTCACCGTAATGAGCCATCAGGCTCATTGCACGGCTTGATGCGTGTGCGTGGGTTTACGCAAGATGATGCGCATATTTTCTGTATGGAAAGCCAGATTGAAGAAGAGGTCGCGACCTTTATTCAAATGCTTTATAAAGTGTATGGTGATTTCGGCTTTAGTGATGTGTTGGTGAAACTATCAACTCGCCCTGAAAAGCGTGTGGGCTCTGATGAGACTTGGGATCAGGCTGAACAAGCTTTGGCTGCAGCACTCACACAAAATAACTTGGCGTTTGATTTGCAGCCAGGCGAGGGTGCTTTTTACGGCCCGAAAATTGAATTTACATTAAAAGATAGCCTGGGCCGTTTATGGCAGGTAGGTACTATCCAGTTAGACTTTAATTTGCCTGTACGCTTAGGGGCTGAATATGTGGCAGAAGATAACTCACGTAAGCACCCTGTCATGTTGCACCGCGCCATTGTGGGCTCTATGGAGCGCTTCATTGGCATTTTGATTGAAAACTATGCCGGTGCGATGCCAGTTTGGCTCGCGCCAGTGCAAGCGATGGTGCTTAATATTTCTGATGCACAAGCCGAATACGTCACGCAAGTTGTTGCGGAATTGAAGAAAAATGGCTTTAGAGTTGCGTCGGACTTGAGAAATGAGAAGATTACCTATAAAATACGCGAACATAGCTTGCAGAAATTGCCTTATTTGCTAGTGGCAGGTGAGCGAGAAATGCAAAGCGGACAAGTGGCCGTGCGTACCAGAAAAGGCGAAGACCTAGGTTCTATGCCAGTGCAAGCGTTTATAACGCTCTTGCAAGGTGAGGTTGAAGCTAAAGGTAGCGCGGCTTAGCTTTTTATAAAAACGCTCGATATGAAGCGAAAAATTTTGGAGAATTTGCGATAGCTCAAGACAAAGAAGTAAGAATCAACGGTGACATAACAGCACAAGAGATTCGTTTGGTAGGCGTGGATAATGAGCCGCTCGGTATTGTTTCATTGAGTGAAGCGCTCGCTAAAGCGGAAGAGATTGATATCGATTTGGTAGAAATCGCACCGCAAGCAACCCCGCCAGTGTGTCGTTTGATGGATTACGGTAAGTTTAAATACGCCGAGAGCAAACGTCAGCACGAAGCTCGTCTTAAGCAGAAGCAGGTTCAAGTAAAAGAAATTAAGTTCCGCCCAGGTACCGATGATGGCGATTACAACATCAAGGTGCGGAATATTATTAAGTTTATTCAAGACGGCGATAAAGCAAAGATTACTTTGCGCTTTAGAGGTCGTGAAATTACGCATCAAGAACTCGGCTTGGCCTTGTTGAAGCGTGTTGAAGCAGACTTGAAAGAATATGCAGTGGTTGAGCAATTCCCTAAGATGGAAGGCCGCCAAATGGTGATGGTATTATCACCGCTTAAAAAGGCTAAGTAGTTTAGCTTTAAAGAATACAAACGCACGAAAGTGGGTTTTAAAGAAGTAGTACCAAGCTGTAGCGTCGCGGCCAAAGGCATGCCCGAACGCTCTTTTTAATGTTCCTTTAGGAGAAAAAAATGCCAAAAATGAAGACCAAGAGCAGCGCTAAAAAGCGCTTTAAGTTCTTAGGTAATGGCAAGGTAAAGCGTACGCATTCGCACCTTCGTCATATCCTGACTAAGAAGACCACCAAGCAAAAGCGTAAACTACGCGGCACGGCGATCATTTCCCCAACTGATGTCAAGCGCGTCCGCGCAATGATGCCAACACAATAAGGAGATAGATTATGCCTAGAGTCAAACGTGGTGTCATAGCTCGCGCTCGTCACAAAAAAGTTTTAAACGCTGCCAAGGGTTACCGTGGTCGTCGTAAAAACGTTTACCGTGTTGCCAAGCAAGCGGTAATGAAGGCTGGTCAATACGCTTATCGTGACCGTCGTCAAAAGAAACGTCAATTCCGTACATTGTGGATCGCGCGTATTAACGCTGGTTCACGTGAATGTGGTTTGACATACAGCCGTTTCATGAATGGTTTGAAGAAAGCCGCGATTGAAGTGGATCGTAAAGTATTAGCTGACTTAGCAGTGTTTGATAAACCAGCATTTGCAAAATTCGTTGAATTAGCAAAAGCTGGCCTCACAGCTTAGTTAGGGTAGTCAAAAAAAGGAGGCTTCTGGCCTCCTTTTTTTATTTAATCTTTACCATTAAACTGGTAACTAGCTGACTTTGATAACTTAAATATCGGTCTAATCTTATGCAAAATACCTCATTAGAGTCCTTGATTCCCGAAGCCGAGCGTGACTTTGCCGCTTGCGCCAACATCAACGATTTAGAACAAGCCAAGGCCAAATACCTCGGCAAGTCTGGTTCATTGACCGAAGCCATGAAGGGCTTGGGCAAGTTAAGCAATGAAGAGCGTCCAGCGGCTGGTGCCGCGATTAACGTAGTGAAGCAAGCGGTCGAGGCTGCACTAAAAGCCCGCCGTGATGCAATTTTGCTTGCTGAGCAAGAAAAGCAGCTCGCAGGCGAATCGTTGGATGTGACTTTGCCTGCACGAGGGCAGGGCAAGGGTGGTTTGCATCCGGTTTCTTTAACACTTGCGCGTGTTGAATCTCTTTTTCATTCGATTGGTTTTGATGTGGCCGAAGGCCCTGAGATCGAAACGGATTTTTACAATTTCACTGCGCTTAATATCCCTGATAACCATCCCGCACGTGCCATGCACGATACATTCTATGTGGATGCTAAAGATGGCAGTTTGGACTACGTGCTACGTACCCATACATCGCCTGTGCAAGTGCATTACATGCAAGATGCCATGAAAAATAAATCTGATATGCCACTTAAGATTATCGCGCCAGGTCGCGTTTATCGCGTGGATTCAGATGCAACCCATTCACCGATGTTCCATCAAGTGGAAGGTTTGTGGGTGGATGAGAATATTAGCTTCGCCAACTTAAAAGGCGTGGTGCAAGACTTCTTGCAACGCTTCTTTGAGCGTGATGATTTGCAAGTGCGTTTCCGTCCTTCATTCTTCCCGTTCACTGAGCCATCTGCTGAGATGGACATGAGTTGGAATGGTGGTTGGCTTGAGATTGGCGGTTGCGGCATGGTGCATCCGGAAGTGTTTAAACATGTGGGGATTGATGCTGAAAAATACCGCGGCTTTGCCTTTGGTTTAGGCGTTGAGCGTTTGACCATGCTCCGCTATGGCGTAAATGATTTGCGTCATTTCTTCAATAATGATTTGCGCTTCTTGCAGCAGTTTGGGCGATAAATATGCAATTTTCTGAACAATGGTTACGTGAGTACACCAACCCTGCGATTGATACTGATGCATTAAGCCATTTGTTAACGATGGCTGGCTTGGAAGTTGAAGGCTTGGATGGCGTTGGGGCTGCGTTCACCAAAGTGGTGATTGCTGAAATCATCAGCGCAGAAAAGCATCCTGATGCAGATCGCTTGCAACTGCTTAAAGTGAACGTTGGCGCTGCAGAACCACTGCAAATCGTATGTGGTGCAACTAATGCCCGCGTTGGTATTAAGGCGCCATGTGCCTTAGTTGGCGCTGTATTGCCTGGCTTTGAAATCAAACAGGCCAAAGTGCGCGGTGTTGAGTCATTCGGGATGATGTGCTCTGAGAAAGAGCTTGGTTTAGCCGCTGAGAGTGCAGGTATTTTAGAGTTGCCTGCTGATGCACCCATTGGTCAAGATATTCGCGAATTTCTTGGTTTAAACGATAAATTATTCACGCTTAAACTCACGCCTAACCGCAGTGACTGTTTGAGTCTTGTTGGGATTGCCCGTGAAGTAGCCGCGTTAACCGGTGCTGAATTGGCGCTTCCTAATGCCGAAGCTATTAAAGCAACTATCAATGATAGCAAAGCTGTTAGTGTTGCTGATAAAGAGGCCTGCGCCATTTATTCAGGTCGTTTGGTCAAAGGCGTTAACGCACAAGCAACAACGCACGCATGGATGGTGCGCCGATTAGAGCGTAGCGGTTTGCATAGCATTAGCGCAATTGTTGATATCACGAATTACGTATTGCTTGAACTTGGTCAGCCTATGCATGCGTTCGACGCGGCGAAATTGTCTGGTGAGATTAATGTGCGCTGGGCAAGCCAAGGCGAAGAGATCGCGCTACTTAATCAGCAAGCGGTCAAGCTTGATAAAGACATGTTGGTGATTGCGGACAACACTGGCGCGATTGCATTTGCTGGCGTGATGGGTGGTGCATCAACGGCGGTTTCAGATAGCACGCAAGATATTTTCTTAGAAAGCGCATTCTTTACGCCTGATACCATTGCAGGCAAAGGTCGTCGTTATGGTATTAGCACAGACTCATCTTATCGTTTTGAGCGCGGCGTGGATTACGGCAGAACTTTGCAAGCGCTAGAACGTGCGACTGCGTTAGTGCTTGAGATTTGCGGCGGCCAAGCAGGGCCTGTCACAGCAGTGGCTGGCACATTGCCAGTTCGTGCGCCAACCAAGCTTCGTATGGCGAAATTAAATTCAATACTAGGCATTAACTTAGAAGAAAGCCTAGTTGCTAAGTTGTTTGATCAGCTTGGGTTTGCTTATGTGTTAAAAGCAGGCGTATTTGAAGTATCTCCGCCTAGCTATCGTTTCGATATCGAGCGTGAAGAAGACTTAATTGAAGAAATCGCACGCTTACATGGTTACGACAATATTCCTGCAATTGCCCCAGTGGCTGATTTGCGCATGTTGCCAGATTCGGAAGCCCACGCTGCACGTCATGTATTCCAAGATGCACTTGTTGCTAATGATTACCAAGAAGTCGTGACTTATAGCTTTGTAGATGAAAGCTGGGAGCGCGATTTATTGGCAAATGCCAATCCAATTAAGCTAAAGAACCCAATTGCGAGCAATTTAAGCGTAATGCGCTCATCTATTTGGGGCGGTTTGCTTGATGTCTTGGTTTATAACTTAAACCGCCAGCAAACGCGTGTGCGTCTGTTTGAGATTGGTGCAACTTATCATCATGCCGCAAATAACACTTATGCTGAAACTACACGTATCTCTGGCTTGGCTTATGGCGATGCGCTGCCAGAGCAATGGGGTGAGGCGGCTAGAAGTGTGGATTTCTATGATGTAAAAGCTGATGTGGATACTTTAACTTTTGGCCGTGCAGAATATGTTGCAGCTGAACACCCTGCATTGCACCCAGGCCAAAGTGCAAAAGTGATGCTGGAAGGTAAACCCGTCGGTTGGATTGGTAAGTTACATCCGAAATGGCAACAGCACTATCAATTGCCAAAAGGTGCAGTATTGTTTGAGCTCGATTTCGCAGCTTTACAACAATACAAAGTGCCTACTTACGCTGAGGTTTCTAAATTCCCGCCAATTCGTCGTGACATGGCAGTATTGGTTGATGAGAAAGTTTCTGTCGGTGAGTTGTTAAATGCTATGCAGGGCGCGAAGGTTGAGTTTGTCACCGAGGTTGGCTTGTTTGACGTTTATCGCGGCAAGGGCATCCCTGATAATCAAAAGAGCTTGGCGTTCTTTGTCTTGATGCAAGACACTCAGAAATCGTTGACGGATGCTGAAGCTGATAAGGCGATGGCTGATTTGCTTGATGTTGTCAAAAAGCAGTTTGCTGCAGAATTAAGGTAATTAGTGATTGTTTCGAAACTTAAGTATTGTTAAGCAATGTTGAATCATTGTATGATGCTAGAACATAATTGATGTAAAAATTGTAGATAATTCAATAGGGTAGTAGAGGTTTTGTATGACACTAACAAAAGCAGATATGGCAGAGCTGTTATTTGATCAAGTCGGATTGAATAAACGTGAAGCTAAGGACATGGTAGAAGCCTTTTTTGAAGAGATTCGTTTGGCGCTTGAGTCTGGCGACACGGTTAAGCTATCAGGTTTTGGCAACTTCGAGTTACGTAAAAAATCAGAGCGTCCTGGCCGTAATCCAAAAACAGGTGAAGAGATCCCAATTACAGCACGCCGTGTTGTCACATTTCACGCCAGTCAAAAATTAAAGAGCAAGGTAGAGGAAACTTATGGCGGAGCAAGCGCTTAATATCCAGCTGCCGCCAATCCCAGCAAAACGTTACTTCACTATTGGTGAAGTTGGCGAATTGTGTGGGGTAAAACCTCACGTTCTAAGATACTGGGAACAAGAGTTTACCCAGTTGAGTCCAGTCAAGCGTCGTGGCAATCGCCGCTACTACCAGCATCATGAAGTGCTCCTTATTCGCCGTATTCGTGAGCTTTTATATGATGATGGTTTTACCATCAGTGGTGCGCGCAATCTACTTGATGCAAAAGGTCGTGTTAAGTCTGAGAAATACCAGTCGTCCGAAACTGAATCTGTTGAGGCGTTGGTTAGTTTGCCATCCCCCCAAAATCAAGGGTTTGATCCTAAGAGTTTGCGTAACGAACTTGCTGAAGTTTCAGCTATCTTAAAAGTAGAATAATCTCTTATCCTTTTGCAGTTTTGGCCTTCGTGGGCATATTCCTTTAAGCTATAATGCACGCCTTGTTGCATTTGCAGCAAATAGTTCGGAGCGTAGCGCAGCCTGGTAGCGTACTTGCATGGGGTGCAAGGGGTCGTGAGTTCAAATCTCACCGTTCCGACCAATTAAATCAAGGTGTTGTGAAAAATAATGAACCAGCTAAGTGCTGGTTTTTTTATTTGTTCCAGTTGCCGTAGCCTTTAAATTGCTCACGAACTTCATTCATTTCTTGCGTGCTTAAGATGTTTGGCTCGCCGACTTGTAGTGCCCGCCAATACTGCTCACATAGCGTTTCTACTTCTATTGCAATATCTAATGCTTGCTGCAAACTTTTGCCGACCGCAATCATGCCATGATTAGCCAGTAAGCAGGCGCGGCGATCTTTGAGCGCTTCAATTGCATGATCAGACAAGGCTTGCGTCCCGAACAGCGCGTAATCTGCACACCGAATATTGTCCCCGCCTGCGATGGCAATCATATAATGGAACGGTGGAATGTCTTTACGTAAACATGCTAGCGTCGTCGCAAACATAGCGTGAGTATGAATTACCGCGCCAACTTCTGGCCTGGCTTGATAGATGTCGCGATGAAAGCGCCACTCAGAAGAGGGCTTGCCAGCACTAATCGCTTCCCCATGCATATTCATTTCTACCATGCTGTTAGCGTTCATTTCATTAATGGGCATGCCAGATGGCGTGATTACAAAACCATCACCTTGCCGTATGCTGGTATTGCCAGATGTGCCTTGGTTAAGTCCTAAGGTTTGGAGTGCTAATGCGCTGTTAAGAAGTGCTTCACGAGACATGTTGTTCTCTTATTCGAATAGTTGTTTGAGCTTGTCTGGCGTTGTTACGCCGCGTTCGGTAATGATGCCTGTGACTAAACGTGCTGGCGTGACGTCAAACGCAGGGTTAAGTGCATGGCTATGCGCGGGCGTTATACGTACTGACTCGATGGTACCGTCGCCTGTTAGCCCCGTCATATAGCTGACCTCATCTGCATCGCGCATTTCAATCTCAATGTCGCTCAGGCCATCTTGTATCGTCCAGTCAATGGTAGGCGAGGGCACAGCGGCGTAGAAAGGCACTTGGTTGTCAAATGCTGCAAGCGCTTTGAGGTAGGTACCGATTTTATTGCAGACATCCCCTGTGCTTGTTACGCGGTCTGCGCCAACAATCACCATGTCGACTTGTCCATGTTGCATGAGGTGTCCGCCAGCATTATCGCTGATGACTGTGTGCGGGATGCCATGCTTGCCTAATTCCCATGCCGTCAGGCTTGCGCCTTGGTTGCGTGGGCGGGTTTCGTCTACCCAAACGTGGATATTCATGCCTGCGTCATGTGCTTTGTAAATAGGCGCTAAAGCAGTGCCCCAGTCAACGGTGGCGAGCCAGCCAGCATTGCAATGGGTTAGGATGTTAAAACTTTTGTGTGTGTTTTGTGCGGATGCCGCTTGTATGAGCGCCAGGCCGTGCTGACCGATGGCATGGTTGATTTGCACATCTTCATCACAAATCAATGCAGCTTCGCGCCAAGCACCGTTGTTGCGAGCTTCAAGAGGAAGATCAGCTACTATTTTCTGCATGCGATTGACGGCCCAGCGTAAATTCACAGCGGTTGGTCGGCTTTGCAATAACGCATTGGCGCATTTTTCGATATGAATATTGCTGGCATCTTCTTGCACCGCAAGTGCCATTCCGTAAGCGGCGGCTGCACCAATTAAAGGCGCACCTCTTACCTGCATGGTTTTAATTGCAACAATCATTTCATCAAGAGTGCCTAATTCTTTGACTTTAAAACGATGCGGAAGTGATGTTTGGTCGATAATGCTGACAGAGAAAATTGCATCATTTTTGGGCGAAACCCCACCAGTGATGGGCCAAATAGTTCGGTAGACTTTTTCGTCAATTTTCAAGTGAAATTTCCTTAAATATCTATTATTTTTTTAATATAGTTCTTGCATTTTTTTGTGGCTTAAAAACACTCAAAACCTATCCACAAAAACTGTGGATAAAACTGTGGATACCTGTGACTTGAAAGTGTAACTTGCGATTCTGTATAGGTTTTTTTAAAACGCTCAATTTTTAATCTCCTATTTTTTCCATTTAAAACAATTGGTTAGTATTTCCGCATTGATTCTTAAGGACATTTAAGAATTGTTAATGTATTACTTTAGGTCGTGTGAATAACTTTGACAAATTTGGCAAAATTTCCAGTGCGTTGTTTGTAGTAATTTCAGTCACTTGCGAGTGGTTTATATGCCTTAGCGAGGCGATAATTTGTGAGATATTTAACAATTGATTTGGACTATTTCTTTCGTCATTTTTTAGCCATTCGGGTGGCATATCTGGCGCATCAGTTTCAAGTACGACAGATTCAAGGGGTAGCGTTGAAATGAGTTCTCGAATTTTTAAAGCACGGGGGTAAGTCAGTGCGCCGCCAAATCCTAATTTAAATCCTAAATCAATAAAAGCCTCTGCTTGCTGACGACTTCCATTAAATGCATGGGCAATACCACCACGTACTTTGTGCTTGCGTAAATGTTTCAAAACATCGTCGATAGCGCGGCGTACATGCAAAATTACTGGCAAATCGTATTGTTTGGCAATCTTAAGCTGCTCTACAAAGTAATGCTCTTGCAATTCTTTGTCGTAATCCGCAATAAAGAAGTCCAATCCTATCTCCCCAATAGCTACTAGGGGATGGTTGCTTTTTATCTGTCTGGAAACTTCTTGCGCTAAAAATTCCAAATCTTCTAAGCTTGATCTTGCAACGTACATGGGATGAATGCCCAATGCATGGGTGCAGCATGAATGAGCTTGGGCGATTTCTGTCACCGCAGAAAAGTTGCTCCGATGGACTGCGGGTACGACCATCATTTGAATGTCATTGTTTAAAGCTTCTTGAATGACAGTTTCACGGTCCGCATCGAATTCGGCAGCATCAAGGTGGCAGTGAGTATCAATGAGCGCCATATTGTCCTAGTTATGGCTTGCTGATAGGTTTGGCTCTAATGCGGATGTCTTGGCCAAGTTGACGCACGTCGATGATGCTTAGTTGCGTGCGTTCTTGCATGCTTTGTAGCTCCGGAAATGCAAGCATGCCGCGTGCATCGGCGCCCAATAAAGAGGGGGCGTAATAAAACAAAAACTCGTCCACTAAATGAAGTGCGAATAGGGCGCCATTGAGCATCTGTCCTGCTTCCACCACCACTTCATTGATGCCGCGCTCCGCAAGGTACCTTAAAAGCTGTTTAATACATACTTTGCCGTCACTTGACTCAACCTTTATCAACTCTGCGCCAGCTTTGCTTAAAGTGTCGGCTTTATTCTCACCATCTGAAACATAGGCAATCAGCGTATTGCCGCCTTTTAAGATTTTAGCTTGAGGAGAAATTCGCAAGTTGCTGTCGACAACAACGCGAAGCGGCTGGCGAGCATTGGGAATGTTACGCACATTCATTTGTGGGTCATCTGCTAGCACGGTGCCTATGCCCGTTAATATGGCACAAGACCTAGCGCGCCAATGTTGTACATCTTGCCTTGCGGCTTCACCTGTAATCCATTTACTTTCGCCGTTGGCAAGTGCGGTGCGACCATCTAGGCTCGCTGCGATTTTGACGCGTACAAAAGGTTTATTTTTAGTCATGCGTGAAATAAAGCCTGCATTGAGCTCGTGCGCTTGGGTTTCCATTAAGCCATGTACAGTTTTAATGCCAGCCGCTGCCAATCTCGCTAAGCCATTGCCTGCAACTTGTGGGTTGGGGTCTTTCATGGCAGCAATCACGCGTTTAACGCCCGCTTTAATTAAAGCGTCAGCGCAAGGCGGGGTCCGCCCAAAATGACTGCAAGGTTCTAGCGTGACATAAGCGTCAGCGCCTTCAATAAGGTTTGGGAATTTGGCTTCTGCATCGCGCAATGCCATAATTTCAGCATGCGGTTCACCTGTTCTGATATGGGCGCCTTGGCCAATGATTTGCTCTTCGTTAACAAGCACGCATCCGACGCGGGGGTTGGGGGTCGTCGTGTATAGGCCTTGCTCCGCTAAGCGCAGTGCAAGGCTCATGTATTCATGGTCGGCTTTGGTAAACATGATGGATTACCTAGCACTCACGATTAGTGTTGCACGATACGACTGTGCGTGAGTTGATTTTTTTCGTTAAAGAATAAACGCAGGCCGTGAATCACGTGCATGCAGCTCCCTAAGTCATATTCCATTTGGCCAGCTTCTTCCCAGCTTGGACGACCTAGCAATGAAGTCGCGGATTCACGAGTAATGCCTGCCTGTAAAACGTGTTGCTGAAGGTCGTAAGCCATGTCGCCGCGGTGGCAGGTCTTGTCTGCACTGCTGGAGGCAGTAATCCACGCGACTTGGTCAAATTTCTCGTTGCCAAACTCGATGCGGTCTTTCATGGCCCACCAAACAAAGAAGGCAATCGTCGCAGCTAAAGCCACCACAGCAGAAACCCAAGTGATGGTCATGAAAATACGGGTGACGTCGTTTTGCGGTGTTTCGTTGCTCATCTAAAACCTCAATAACTCATTAAGACTTCTTGTGTGTTGGTGGATCAAGGTCGCGAATCACGTTATTAAAATCATCCACGTCTTGAAAGCTACGATAAACCGATGCGAAGCGAATATAGGCAACCTTATCCATTGCTTTTAATTCGTGCATAACGCTTTCACCTAAAGCCCGTGCCATGATTTCGCGTTCACCTTGCCCAAGTATTTTTTGCACAATATGCTCAATCGCTCTGTCCACATACTCGGTTGGCACAGGGCGCTTGTGCAGTGCTCGCGTGAAAGAGCTGCGTAGCTTTTTACGGTTAAACTCTTCGCGCGTGCCATTTTGTTTCACTACTTGTGGTAAGTGGAGCTCAGCAGTTTCGTAAGTGGTGAAGCGTTTATCGCAATCCGGGCAGCGACGACGACGACGAATAGAATCGCCTTCGTCGTTGACGCGTGAGTCAATTACCTGCGTATCATCAGCACTGCAAAAAGGACATTTCATTAGAAGTCTTAAGCGCCGTAAACAGGGAACTTAGAAGTTAACGCGTGTACTCTCGCTTTAGTTGCTGCAATCACTGCTTCATCGGTTGGATTGTCCAACACGTCGGCAATTAAGTTAGCCACTTGACGTGCTTCTTCCTCCTTAAAGCCGCGAGTAGTAATTGCTGGTGAGCCAATACGAATGCCAGAAGTAACAAATGGGCTTTCTGGGTCGTTAGGGATAGAGTTTTTGTTCACAGTGATGTGCGCTAAACCTAAAGCCGCATCCGCCGCTTTGCCTGTTAAGCCTTTGGGGCGCAAGTCTACCAGGAATACGTGTGACTCTGTGCGACCAGAAATAATACGCAAGCCGCGCTTTGCTAACTCTTCAGCCATTGCACTCGCGTTTTTCAATACTTGTGTTTGGTAAGTTTTGAACTCTGGCTGTAAGGCTTCTAAGAAGGCCACGGCTTTGCCAGCGATGACGTGCATCAATGGACCACCTTGCAAGCCAGGGAAAACGTATGAGTTGATTGATTTTTCAAATTCAGCTTTTGCCAAAATAATGCCGCCACGTGGACCACGTAATGTTTTGTGTGTGGTTGATGTCACAAAGTCAGCGTGCGGGACTGGATTGGGGTAAACGCCAGCTGCAATCAAACCTGAATAGTGCGCCATGTCGACCATAAAATACGCGCCTACTTTTTTAGCAATCGCTGCCATGCGTTCCCAATCGAAACGAAGCGCGTAGGCAGAAGCACCGCCAATCAAAAGCTTTGGTTTGCATTCCACCGCAATGCGTTCCATTTCGTCGTAGTCGATTTCTTCTTTTTCGTTTAAGCCATAAGGCACGATATTGAAAAGCTTGCCTGATAGGTTCGCTGGTGAGCCGTGTGTTAAATGGCCGCCGTGACCAAGGTTCATGCCCATGACGGTATCACCTGGTTTTAAGATGGAAAAATAAACCGCTTGGTTTGCTTGCGAGCCAGAGTGGGGTTGCACATTGGCGTATTCAGCACCAAATAGTTTTTTGATGCGGTCAATTGCCAATTGTTCTACTTGGTCAACGTATTCACAGCCGCCGTAAAAGCGTTTGCCTGGATAGCCTTCAGCATATTTATTAGTGAGTTGTGAGCCTTGCACTTCCATCACAGCAGGGCTGGTGTAATTTTCAGAAGCAATCAATTCAATATGCTCGTCTTGGCGCACGCGCTCAAGTTCTACATATTTTGCTAATTCAGGATCTACAACGCTCAACGTTTTTGCTCGGCTAAACATAAGTCACTTTCTCGAAGGCTTAAAAAATAATTTCATCATTTTATCATATTGGGATTGATTTCACCCCACCTCTTGACCGTATCTAGGCGGTATAATTCAAGCCAATATTGAATATTTTTTGAGGTGCCCGAAATGAAATGGACTGATGTACAAACAATTGCAGAAGCTTTATACGATGTGCATCCTGATGTTGACCCTAAGGTCATTCGATTTACCGATTTGCATGCTTGGGTGATGGCTTTGGAGGGTTTTAGCGATGAGCCGAATAATAGTAACGAAAAAATACTCGAAGCGATTCAACAGCTTTGGATAGAAGAGCTTTAAACGTGCAAGTTCCTAAAGAGATTTTTAAGGCTTACGATATTCGTGGCATCGTTGGCAAAACTCTCACGCCTGTGATTGTGGAAGCCATTGGACAGGCATTAGGTGCAGAGGCTTTGGCAAGAAAAAAAACGACCATTTGCATAGGCTATGATGGCCGTTTGTCAGGGCCTGAGTTGGCAGGCGCTTTATCTCGCGGCATACGCAAAGCAGGGGTGAATGTGATTCAGCTTGGCATGGTCGCTACGCCGATGGTCTACTTCGCGGCTTATGAGCTTGGCACTGCTTGCGGTGTGATGGTCACAGGCAGTCATAACCCACCTGATTACAATGGTTTAAAAATGGTATTGGCCGGTGAAACGCTATCAGGCGAAACCATACAAAGTTTGCGCGCGCGTATTGAAAATGGTGATTTGGTTTACGGCACTGGCACAGAAAGCCAGCACGATATTGCGCCAGCCTATATCGCCAAAATCGCAGCAGATGTTAAGCTGGTGCGTGGCATGAAAATCGCTGTAGATTGCGGCAACGGCGTTGCAGGCGCTTATGCCAATAAGCTTTATGAGGCGCTTGGATGTTCAGTGCAGGAGCTGTTTTGTGAGGTGGATGGTCATTTCCCCAACCATCATCCTGATCCATCTGTGCCAGAAAATCTATCTGACTTAATTGAAACCTTAGCCAAAGGTGATGCCGAGATAGGCTTGGCTTTTGATGGTGATGGCGACCGCTTAGGTGTGGTGACGAAAGACGGTAAAATTATTTACCCAGACCGCCAATTGATGCTGTTTGCTGAAGAAGTATTACAGCGCAACCAAGGCGCGACGATTATTTACGATGTGAAATCGACGCGCAACCTGGCCCCCTGGATTAAAGCGCGCAACGGTAAGCCTTTAATGTGGAAAACAGGTCATTCTCTGGTGAAGGCAAAAATCAAAGAAACCAGTGCTGATTTAGCAGGCGAGATGAGCGGACACGTGTTTTTTAATGATTTAGTCGATAGTAACAATCCCGCCAAAGGCCGCCGCTGGTATGGTTTTGACGATGGCCTCTATTCAGGTGCACGTTTACTTGAGATTTTGAGCAAAGTTGCTAACCCAAGTGAAACGCTAAATAACCTGCCTGATAGCGTGAGCACGCCAGAGCAACATATTCAAATGCAAGAAGGTGAACCGCATGCGCTGATTGCTTCCTTGCAAAAGTCCGCCAAGTTTGAAGGTGCAAGCGAAGTGATTACGATTGATGGCTTACGTGTGGAATATCCCGATGGCTTTGGTTTAATGCGACCATCTAATACCACGCCTGTGATTGTGCTCCGCTTCGAGGCGGATTCTGAAGACGCCTTAAAGCGCATTCAGAAAGACTTCCGTGCGGTGATTTTAGGTGCGGCGCCGCAAGTCAAATTGCCGTTTTAGTGTTTCTTAGCATTGACCTTGTGATAAGCCAATAACAACTGTTTGTGCATCTCGCTACCCTCCATATTTTGGCCTAAGTTATTAAGGCCAAAATAACGAGATTCACGGCTAAGCAATTGCTGTGCTTGTTTTAATGTTTCTACGCCATACATGAGTGCCAAGTTGGCGCTGTATGGTTTGGTGTGCTCTAGCTCTGTCATTTCTTGTAATTGCACCAAGTCTGCGATGCAGCGATAAACGCGAGCCCGTTTTTCTGGTAATTCGCCAAATTGGCTAATCCAGTCGCAGCCTTCTAAAATCACATCAACATCACCAACGGCTAAGCCTAGTAAAGCTTTTAGCTCGCCAACACGTAAATCTGCCCAAACGCTACCAGCATCTGCTGCAAGGCCAATTAAGGTGGTCACGGGGAGTTCATCTGCCAGCTCAAGGTCTAGCAATGTCTCTAGCAGCTCGGCACTTTCTTCTTGGTTTAGGTCTTGTGTACGAAGTAACCCTGGGCGCACTAAATTACCCACGGTGTTGTTTTCCCACTCAAGCTCTTCCACAGGGTAGATTTCTGACATGCCTGGCACAAAAATGCGGCATGCATACACATCTAAGTGAGTGAAGTCCGAAATATAAATCTCGTGACCGCTCGCGTGGATAGTATCGCAGCACCATTGATAGTCTTCATCCGTCGTGGTACCAAAGTTCCAATCCACAAACTCATAATCTGGCGTGTCGCGTAGGAAGTTCCAGCTAATCACGCCGCTTGAGTCTACAAAGTGGATTTCTAAGTTTTGTGAATCAGCGATTTCTTCCATATCAAAACCTGGCGCAACAAAGTTCTTGAGGCCATCAATTGCACGACCTTGTAATAGCTCGGTCAATGCACGCTCTAGCGCAACTTCAAAGCGTGGATGTGCACCAAAACTTGCGAAACAGCCTTGGTCTTCTGGGTGCAGCAGGGTGACGTTCATGACAGGGTATTTGCCACCTAATGAAGCGTCTTTTACCAAAATGCCGTAACCAGCTTCGCGTAAGCCTTTAATGCCAGCGGCGATGCGTGGATAACGGTTAATCAACGCTTCGGGCACATCTGGCAAGCAAATGCCTTCGCGAATGATTTTGTATTTAATGTCGCGCTCAAAAATTTCTGCCAACGCTTGAGTACGCGCTTCTTTAAGCGTGTTGCCAGCGGACATGCCGTTACTGACATACAAATTACCAATCAAATTCACAGGGAAGTAAGCCACTTCATTATCGCGCAAACGTGTGTATGGAATAGCGCAAATGCCGCGTTTGGCATTGCCAGAGTTAAGATCAATCAGCTTAGTCGCTGAAACTGAGCTGTCTGGGTTATAAAATTTGTGCAGTTCTTTGTTGAGCAAGCCAGCAGGCCATGCATCGCCAGTCAGCGGAAACCATTTTTCATTTGGGTAATGCACGTAATCTTGATTGCTAATGGCTTCGCCTAAGTAAAAGTGCGTCCAAAAGTAATTGGTGCTTAGGCGTTCAAAGTATTCACCAAGCGCACTCGCTCTTGCTGCAAGTTGCGATGCGCCTTTGCCATTGCTAAATAACCGTGTGCAATCACGGTCTGTCACATGTACCGACCAAATGCCCTCGATTTCATTGAGCCATGAGCGCTCTTCTACGTGAAAGCCGATATCTAAAAGCTTGGCTTGTAGCGTTTTAATCGAGTATTCAAGCGAAGCGTCTTTGCTTGGAATAAAGGTTTCGGTGCTGGTGTTAGAAGTGTTTTGCATCGTTCGGCTTTCAAGCAAAAGAAATAAAAAAGGCCGTCAGCATAGCACGGCCTTGTGAAGGTTAAGTGAGATTGTTATGTAATGACGGTTGGCTTGTCGCGCCCCGTTCTTTGTTTGAGTTCCGATATCTGCAACGCGATTTGTATCATCTCGGCGAGTGCGATTTGCGCATCCAAATCGTGTTTGCTGGTGTCAGGTTCAAACGCTTCTAAATAGATACGAAGCGTTGCGCCAGAAGTGCCTGTGCCAGAGAGCCTAAATATAATCCGTGAGCCATCAGTGAATAAAACGCGCAGGCCTTGCTTGGTGCTGATGCTGCCATCAATTGGGTCGGTGTAACTAAAGTCATCGCAAGTTTTAATAGTGTAAGGACCAAAAGCTTGGCCCGTCATCGCGCTAAAGCTGTTTCGTAAATGTTCAATCACGTCATTGGCGGCATCTAGCGGTAAATCTTCGTAATCATGGCGTGAGTAAACATTGCGACCAAATTGTAGCCAATGACGTTTCACAATTTGCTCAACGGATTGGCGTTTAATTGCCAAAATATTGAGCCAGAATAATACTGCCCAAAGGCCATCTTTTTCACGCACATGGCTTGAGCCTGTGCCAAAGCTTTCTTCACCGCAAAGCGTTACTTGGTCAGCGTCCATCAAATTACCAAAAAATTTCCAGCCAGTAGGCGTTTCAAAGCAGGGGATGTCTAAAGACTTTGCCACCATATCCACGGCGCCGCTGGTCGGCATAGAACGCGCCACGCCAGCAATGCCTTTGGCATAGCCTTTCACCATTTTTGCGTTAGCGGCAATCAGCGCCAGGCTGTCTGAAGGCGTCACAAAAAAGCCTTTGCCTAAAATCATATTACGGTCGCCATCACCGTCCGATGCTGCCCCAAAATCAGGTGCATTCTGGCCGTAAATGATATCCACTAACTCATGCGCATAAGTGAGGTTGGGGTCTGGATGGCCACCACCAAAATCAGGCAGTGGCACACAGTTCATAATGCTTTCAGCAGGCGCGCCAAGACGATTAATAAAAATCTCTTGGGCGTAAGGACCAGTCACTGCGTGCATGGCGTCAAACTTCATGCGGAAGCCTGAAGCGAGCAAATCTTTAATCGCATTAAAGTCGAAGAGTGATTCCATCAGCTCGGCATAGTCAGTCACCGCATCAATCACTTGCACCTTCATGCCAGCCAAGTCAGTCTCGCCTATTACATCTAGCGGTACATCAGGTGCATCAACAATCTTATAGGTTTGTATGGTTTTTGATTTCTCAAAAATTGCTTCGGTAATTTTTTCTGGGGCGGGGCCGCCATTTTCAGTGTTGTACTTAATGCCAAAATCACCATCCACGCCGCCAGGGTTGTGGCTTGCTGAAAGAATAATGCCGCCAAAGGTTTTGTATTTGCGAATTACACATGAAGCAGCAGGGGTCGAAAGAATCCCTGCTTGCCCAACCAATACACGCCCAAAACCATTCGCTGCAGCCATCTTAAGGATAGTTTGAATGGCCTCGCGATTGTAATAGCGGCCATCACCACCCAAGGTCAGCGTTGCGCCTTTTGGCACATCGATAGAGTCAAAAATGCTTTGAACAAAATTTTCTAAATAATGCGTCTGTTGGAACACGGCCACTTTTTTACGAAGGCCTGATGTGCCTGGTTTTTGGTCAGCAAATGCTTGGCTGGTGATTGTTTGAACATTCATACTGCTTGGCCTCTGTTTATTGTTTCTCAGGTTGACACTCACCTGCTTTAACTTGATAATTGCCGCCCTTAGGGAGATTAGCTCAGTTGGTAGAGCAGCGGACTCTTAACTTTAAAAATCAGGTACTTAACCCTGTTTTACTCTACACTAATTGTGCTTCTTAGTGTTAATAATACCTCACTCCACACCACTTCACACCTAAACCAGATTGCTCTCCACGCTAGACCGACTTTAAGCTAGTCCAATGTCTAAGCGTGATAAAAATACACACGAAATTATTCAACGCACTTTGTTCGTTTACAAAAGAACAAGAAGCGCAGTTTGGCAATGCCGCTATCAAATCAATAAGCAGTGGTTTACAGAAACAACACGTGAGTATTCCTTAGAGGATGCTAAGCGTGTGGCACATATGATTTTGATGGATGCGGCTATCAAACAACGCTATAACGTCGCACCCATTTCACACCTATTCAAAGACGTGGCTAAGCTGACTATTAAACGTATGGAAGAAGAACTGCGTTTGAAAGAAGGGCGTGTGATTTACAAGGATTACATCTTTGTTATTAAACGCTACCTAGTGCCAGTGCTGGGCAACAAACCCATCAATCAACTGAGCTTTAATGATATGGAAGAATTAGCCAGTGAGCGTGTTAAGAATATGGGACATGAGCCTACTAAAAGTACGCTTAAAACCCATAACGCCGCACTGTCAAAAGTTTTGACGGAAGCGGTGATGCGTGGCTATATGACTGAAGCACAAAAACCTGTGTTATTAACTGTTGGGCGTAGTACTGAACGCAGACCTGAGTTTAGCTTGGCTGAAGTGAAGACATTACTTAAAGGCTTTGATGGTTGGATTAGTTTAGCCACAGAAGAACAGGTTGAAATAAGGCTGTTACTTAAAGACTATATAGAAGCGTTACTAGATACTGGCGCAAGGCCAGGCAGAGAACTACTTGAACTGCGCTGGGCTAATCTCAAGTACGCAGAAGATAACACTAAAATCATCATCAACTTTAACCTAAGCAAAACAGGCAAACGCACTGCTGTTGGAAGAACGATGGCGATTATGGCGTTAGAACGAATAGCACACAGAAACTACGGACGCAGACTGGAAGAGTTAATCACAGCCCAATGTCCTGATCACATCTTTAGGCATAAGAGCAAATACGAAAAACTGATACGACCTATTAACTTTGAAAAGCAGATGGCGTTTTACTTAGAGCATCTCAAAATGCTTAAGTGTCCTATCACTGGAAACCCGCGCACGTTCTACAGTATCCGCCATACCTATGCGACCTTCGCTTTAACCTACGACAAAATCAACATCCACACCTTAGCCCGCCAGATGGGCACTAGCGTAGTGATGATTGAAAAACACTACAGCCATTTAGATGCTGAGAAGGCGATTGAGCAGCTAGGCGGAGAGAAGACGAGGGGTTTGTTGGCGTCTTAGATTGGCGTTAGGCGGTATTAAACGCGAGATTTATTTAAACGAAGAACTGAGTAGCTGGGATGAACTAAGTCGTTTTAAACGACTTTTGTGTGAATGTTTAACACTAGCAAATGAAGGCAATAAAAAAGCCCACTTTTTACAGTGGGCTTTTTGTTTAAAGTCGTTTAAAACGACTTTCTATGCTGCTCGCTTCAAACGCTTTGCGATAAGCATTCTTGTAGCTGCTAAAATCTTTCGTGCGCTACCTTCGCAAGGCTCAATCATCTCAAGTAGCAGTTCGTCTTTAATGCCTGTCACGCCATAATCAGCCAAAATGCCACGTACTTTAGGCAACCAATCCGCACTTTCAGCCGCATTAAATTCAACAACAACACAGCGATTAGTCACAGCATCGTTAACTTTAGAAAAGTGGTTTGTTGTCAGTATAAAAATACTGTTACTCACTCCAGTATTCATAGCGACTTTAAGCGATGACATACTTTCAGTCCGCAAGTTATCCACTTCATCTAGTACAAAGTAGTGGTATGCGTTACCGAATGGGATTAACTGCGTTTGGGACTTAAGTTTATCAATCACAGCCGCACCATTATCACCGCCTTGCGCTACGTTCACATAAGTTACGTCCGCAATCTCACCACCGTTATTTTGCTCAATCATATTAGGCAAAATCTTTGCTAGTGCGCTTTTACCTGTGCCAGACACACCGTATAGCAAAACACCATTAGTGCCACTCGACGGAAAACCAAAACTGCCGTCTACTAAACCCGCAACCGTTTCACGTGCGTCCGTAGAATGGAACACAATATCAGCAAGCGTCTTAGGCTCGTACTTGCTGTCAAAATCCTTAAAAATATTACTCATAATAAATTCCTTTTCCAAAAAATAAAAACAAAAAAAGTGCGCAACATTTCTGCTGCGCACTTGTTATTACTTAAGCTGCTGCTTTGCTTACTGCGTTGTTAATCGCAGCATCATTAGCGGCAGCTTTTTGCTCTTTCTTTTTGGGGGGTGTAAATAATTTTGTGTAAACGTCATTTTGCAGGAAACTGCTATTTTCAGAAATGGAATCAAAATGACGACCAAGAAAGCACTCCCCGACGATTTAATTGATAGCCTGCTATCGAATTACAAGAAGCCAGAAGA
>CAIULB010000037.1 GCA_903899965.1 uncultured Methylophilaceae bacterium
AATGGGTGACGGATGTCAGCCAAAGTAGTGGCACCCATTTCTTTGCCGGCTCGCTCAAACGCACGCACCATTTCATGGCCATAAGCATAGTCAGCCGTTAAGAACACAATTTTTTTACCAAAACGGGGGATGGAGTAGCGCGCTACAGCACCAGCAGTCATCGTTGGGTTCAGGGCCTCGTGGAATGTATAGACGCTCCAGTCTTTCGCTTCGTTGATCGCATCGGATTGGCTGATGGAATTAAAGAGAACCTTACGCTCCTTACAAACGGCGTTGATCGAGAGTTGTGTCGCTGCAGAAAGTGACCCAACGACAAAGTTCACCTTGTCTTTTTCAATCAACTCTAATGTACGTGTTGCAGCTTCGCCAGGATTGAGCTTGTCGTCACGCACTAAAAGTTCTGCTTTACGTCCGTTAAAGCCGCCTGCATCATTAAATTCTTTAATGGCTAATTCAGCGGCCTTTACCTGATCCTGAGCTTCTGCTGAGAAGGGCCCTGTCAACGGTGTCGGAAAGCCGATCTTGATAGTGTCAGCCTGAGCATTTGCTACGTTTAACCAAAGTGGAGTGCTTGCTGCTGCGGCTCCACCAATCAACATCTTGCGTCTTATTTGATTCGTTACTTTTTGTTTCATGGTTGTCTCCTCCATATAAAACTTTGTTAAATAAGAATACTTTTTATTTTTTTAAATCTTAACTGAATGCGCCTTTTAGTGCGCAGATTCAGGTACTGCTTTCCCTTGAGCTAATAGATCGCTGATATCAATCGCGGTTTCCGCCATCACAGTATCGGCATTTCTTTTCAACTTCTCGTTATCCCTATTACCCTTGCTTCCTTGGGCTTGCATATAGCGACCCAAATACTGGGCTCTAGCCACTACTTGTTGACCTAGCTTTAAGCGCTCTTCGCTATATGCATTGAGTGCTGCTGGAGTAGCGCCATGCGCGGCAATATGCTTGGCTATCACAATAGCTTCATCACCAGCCTTAGTGACGCCCATTCCTACGTGCGGTCTACCAACAAAAGCAGCATCGCCCATGAGTGCGATTCTGCCAAAGACAATTTTTTCGGAGCGCACGTCATAAATGGCTTGTAAAAATGGCGCAGCTGTTTTTTCTAATATTTCTGCATACTGTGGCGCCAAGATCTCCTGTGCGACTTTACGCATGTGGGTAATATGCCTCCAAGACACCTTGAGGGGCGGGATACCGGTGGGGTAATAATGGCCATCATCGTCTGTGAGAAGGCTTATTAATTCTTCATGCTCAGAAGCTGGGCGATACCAAACAAAGTTATAGCGACGCTTTCCTGGGCGCGTGTCATTGCCAGAGCCAGCAACTGGGTAACCCAGCATTTGCTCGCCATTGGGCAAACAAAAGCCAAAGCGATTAAATAGAGTGTCTAAGGTGTTCCTTGATAAGCAGGCTTCGTCACATACGCCACGCCAAGCTATATAGCCAGCATATTCAGGTTGAATTTGTGGTGCGACTTGCGCTCGCACTGCAGAGCGTATGCCATCGGATGCGATGAGCAACTCAGCATCATATTGACTGCCATCTTCACAAAGCACCTGTACAGCGTTCGCATCTTGCGTAACCGACTTCACTGTCTTACCTTGAAGGTAGCGCTCGCTTGGAAAGCTTTCTTTGAGCATGTGATACAGGCGACTCCAAGAGGTTAATACTTGAGGTAATTCCATTTCGCCCAAGCTTTGACCATCAG
>CAIULB010000038.1 GCA_903899965.1 uncultured Methylophilaceae bacterium
CCACCACCCCATGCCCACGTTCTGTGATTTGTTTGATGGCTTCTGCTTTAAATTCTTCCGTATATCTGATGCGTTGCATATAAACCTCTCCGTTTCATTTTCGACATTATCAAATGTCTACTGAAATCGGGGAAGTCCACAACCTGTAATGGCGCAGTAGAAGATTGGCCTAATTGCTACGACCGTGCCAAACAAACCTGCCCAAATGGCTATGTGCAAAAAGAGCGCAACCAAAGTCCTGTGGGCGGAAAACGTGAGTTGGTGTTTCAGTGCAATAAGTAAAAAAATAGCCCTGTTCAGCCGTGTATTTTTACATTAAGAACTTTGTTTTGAGTTGCTGGGTAGTTTGGTGAACAACATCAGACCAATCCCCAATTTTTTCACTTCGAAACAGCGCAACGCTTGGATACCAAGGGCTGTCTTTTTCATTGGTCATCCAGCGATAATCCGCTGAATATGGCAATAGCACCCAGGTTTTATGCCCTATAGCGCCTGCTAAATGGGCAACAGAAGTACACACCGAAATCACTACATCCATTTCTTGAATGAGCGCGGCGGTATCGGCAAAGTCTTTCAATTCATCTTGATGGCAATGCAGTTGGGCTAGGCTTTCTAATGTAGACTTATCTTCTGGCCGAATGTCTTTTTGTAGCACATGGAATTCAAACGGCAAGTCGAATAAGGGCTTGAGTTGCTCTAGTGGAATATTCCGTCTGGCGCATAGATTATTATCGATTTGATTAGTCATCGAGCCTGACCACACAATGCCGATGCGTGGTTTGGTTTTTTGGCCTAACTTAGCCTGCCAGTATTGTTTTTTTGCATCACTCACATTTAGATAAGGCGTACTTGCTGGGATAGTTTCTAAGGTGGTTTTGAGTGCTAAGGGCAAGCTCATGACAGGGCAAACACCATCAAAAGCCGGCAATACGTCACCTTCTTTAATCACGGTAAGTGTGGGCGACAAACTTTGCATTAATTCCACAAGTGAAGCTGGTGCTTCCAACATCACTTTTGCGCCTAATTTCTCTAGCATAGTCACATAGCGGCAAAATTGGATTAAATCCCCAAAACCTTGCTCGGGGTGAACTAGTATGGTTTTTCCAGCGATAGGCTCTGCACCTAGCCATGTGGGTTGGCTATATTGTCTTGGCTTGCCGCGCTCACCACATTGCCAGCCCCACTCGTACTCTTTCCAGCCTTTTTTATATTCACCCAACAAAATGTGGGTCAATGCTTTATTCCAATGTGCAGAAGGGATATTGGGTTCTAGTGCCAATGCTCGTTCAAAGCTGGCGATGGCTTCTTTATATTGTTTCAAATCCTTTAGGGTATTGCCGCGATTAATCAGTGCATTAATATCATTCGGATTGAGCCTAAGCGTTTGGTTATAGCAAGCCAATGCTTCATCCAAACGTGTGAGTTTTTGCAGTTCTACCGCCATGTTATACAGCGCAGCTGGCTGACTTGGATTAACACTGAGTGATTTTTTAAGCTGTTGAATGCCCGCTTCCGAGCGCCCTTGTTGCAGTAATAAAATACCCAAAGTCGTTAATATTTCCACTTGATTGGGAAAATAACTTAAAAGCGTTTTATACAAACCTTCAGCATCAGCAAGCTTGTCAGCATGGTGCAAGCTTAATGCTCGCTGATAGAGTTGGTCTGGGTTGAATGGTGGTTTTTTTGCGCTCATTTTTTGCAATTCAATCGGTTATTTACAGCATCCTGAATTTTAGCATGCGGTTATACTATGCAATGTTTTCGTAATCGTGAATAAGCAATGACTAAACAAGGCCGTAACGACCCGTGTGCTTGTGGGAGTGGCAAAAAATTTAAGCAATGTTGTGCCAGCAAACCGGCGCAGACAGTAAGCCCACAAGCCTTGATGCAAGGCTTGCGTACGGCATGGGTGAATTTTGAAGCTCAGCGATTTGAGCAAGCAAAAAGTATTTGTGAGCAGATAATTAAGGCTGTGCCGGCACAAATTGATGCGGTGCATTTATTGGGCTTAATTGCGCTCAAAGATGGCGATATTGAAGCGGCTGTCACGCATTTATCCATCGTGGTGAAACGCGATGCCACCAAGCCCCAATACATTGCTAATTTAGGCTTTGCTTATCATGAGCAAGGTAAGCTGGATTTAGCAATCGCCGCTTATCGCAAGGCCATTTCGCTTGAGCCTCTTTATTTAGACGCGCATTACAACTTGCATGCTGCATTGATAGCGCCTAACAATCTGGCGCCATCCATTGCTAGCCTTGAAGCGGTTATTCAGCTTAACCCACAAGATGCGGATGCCATTTTTATGTTGGGCATGTTGCAAGACTATCAAGGCAATACTAAAGCCGCTGAAGCCGAGTTTGAAAAAATCCAAAATGGCGACGCCTTAATCAAATCTCGTTTGGATGCTTGGCAATATTTCAAGGGCGCAATTAAAGGCAAATTACCGCCTGTGACAGGTAGTATTCACGCCACGTTTGAGTTGGCGACGCAAGCCGCCAAAGTGAAAGGAGCTGTGTTGGAATTTGGTGTGCGCCACGCCAACTCGACCCGTCAATTAGCCGCGCTCGCGAAACAAGATGTGCATGGTTTTGATAGTTTTGAAGGAATTCCCGAAGATTGGCACGACGAAGGAAAAGGCAGCTATTCAACGCGCGGCGTGATTCCAACAGTACCAAGCAATATTCATTTGCATGCGGGTTGGTTTGATGCGACTTTGCCAGAATTCTTAAAAACCAATGCCGAGCAAGCACGTTTAATCAATATTGATTGCGATATTTATAGCTCAACTAAAACGGTTTTGGATTTGCTAGCGCCGAGGATAGTCAAAGGCACCGTGATTATTTTTGATGAATATATCGGCAATCAACATTGGCGTGAAGATGAATATAAAGCCTTCCAAGAAGCAGTTAAAACTTACGGCTGGAAGTATGAATATTTAGCATTTAGCTTCTTTACCAAACAGGTGGTCGTGAGAGTTTGCTGATGCGTATTGGTGAGGCCATTCGGCAGGCTGGACAATCTGTACAGAATCAACTTGGTTTAGATTCGGCTGGGGCGAATGTTGAAGCTAATTTGTTGTGTCAGCATCTATTGAATGTCAATCGAGCTTGGTTAATCAGCCACGAAAGCGAAACCCTAACATCCAAGCAGCAAGCTGCTTTTGAAGCATTGGTGCAACGTCGCTTAAAAGGTGAGCCTATTGCTTACATCCTTGGTTCACGCGAGTTTTATGGCTTACCACTCAAAACAACCCCTGCAACGCTTATTCCTAGGCCTGATACTGAAACTTTGGTGGAAGCGGCCTTAGCGAAAATTCCACAAAATGCCAGCCTTAATATTTTGGATTTAGGGACTGGGACTGGTGCAGTGGCGTTGGTGATTGCCAGCGAGCGTCCGCAAACAAAAGTAACTGCAGTCGATGCTTCACCTGAGGCGCTAAAAGTGGCAACTGAAAATGCTCAAAGCTTAAATTTATGCAATGTTCGCTTGATTGAGAGCAATTGGTTTTCAGCGTTAGTAAGTGAAAAGTTTGATGTGATTGTAAGCAATCCGCCCTACATTGCCCAAGATGATGAACATCTCAAACAAGGCGATTTGCGTTTTGAGCCTCTGTCAGCGTTAGCTTCTGGTGCAGATGGTCTAGACGATATTCGTAAGATTATTCAAGATGCGCCTGATTTTCTCAACCCAAATGGCTGGCTCATGTTGGAGCATGGTTACGACCAAGCAGATGCGGTTGCCGCATTATTAAACGCACGAGGTTTTCGCCAAATAGACCATGTAAAGGACATCGCAGGCACTCTGCGCGTCACATTTGGCGCAATTTAGCGCCGCCATAGTATAATCAGCGCATGTCAGAAAATTCATCCGTCGGCATTGTTGCCCCACAAATCGCCCATTTTAATGAGCCACTTACGCTAAAAAGCGGTCAAGTGTTGCCTCAGTTCAACCTCATTTATGAGACTTATGGCGAATTAAATGCCGATAAATCTAATGCGGTGCTAATTTGCCATGCACTTTCTGGGCATCATCATGTGGCGGGGAAGCATCACGAAGATGACAAAAATCCTGGCTGGTGGGATAACCTCATTGGCCCAGGTAAGCCCCTCGACACCAATAAATTCTTTGTGATTGGCCTCAATAATCTTGGTGGTTGTCATGGCAGTAGTGGTCCGCTCAGTACTAATCCAGATACTGACCGGCCTTGGGGTGCAACTTTCCCGATTGTGACGGTTGAAGATTGGGTAAATTCGCAAGCGCGGTTGGCAGATTTTCTTGGCATTAAACAACTCGCCGCAGTGCTAGGCGGTAGCTTGGGTGGCATGCAGGCTTTGCAGTGGGCTATCGCCTATCCGGAGCGTATGCGCCATGCCTTGGTGATTGCTTCAGCACCTAATTTAACTGCGCAAAATATAGCTTTTAACGAAGTGGCGCGCCAAGCGATTATTACCGACCCTGAATTTTACGATGGTGATTATTTCAACCATGGCGTATTGCCGCGTCGTGGGTTGCGCATCGCCCGTATGTTGGGTCACATCACTTATTTGAGCGATGATGCGATGGGTGCCAAATTTGGCCGAAAATTACGCGATGGCAACATCAAATACGGCTTTGATGTTGAATTTGAGATGGAATCTTACTTGCGCTATCAAGGCGATAAATTCGCAGGCGAGTTCGATGCCAATACTTATTTACGTATGACCCGCGCGCTGGATTACTTTGATCCGGCGTTTGAATATGGTGGGGATTTATCAGTAGCTTTGGCCAAAGTCACTGCTGACTTTTTGGTGGTTTCATTCACTAGCGATTGGCGTTTCTCGCCGGCGCGTTCGCGCGAAATCGTCAAAGCCTTACTCGATAATGAGCTTTCAGTAAGCTATGCGGAAGTCACAGCAGCACACGGCCACGATGCCTTCTTAATGCCTGACGCGCACTATCACAACATCATGCGTGCTTACTTTGCAAAGATTGAGGTGTGATATGGGTAATCTAGAAAAAAATATCGCGCTCAATGCTGAAAATCGTGCAGATTTTGCGCTCATCGCAAAATGGATTGCAGCGAACGCCAAAGTGCTTGATTTAGGTTGTGGCGATGGTGCTTTACTGACTCAGTTACGCAAAACACACAATGTTCGCGCTTACGGCGTTGAAAAAGATGATGCTAACTGGCTAAAGGCCATGAACAATGGCATTGATGTGATTCAAATGGATTTAGAGTCAGGCTTGTCTGGCTTTGAAGCACAGTCTTTTGATGTGGTGATTTTGTCGCAAACCTTGCAAGCGGTGCTAAATACCGAGGCGATTGTGAAAGAGATGCTACGTGTGGGTCGTGAAGTGATTGTGACTTTTCCAAACTTTGGCTATTGGCGTTATCGATTCCAATTGGCATTGGCTGGCCATATGCCTGTTTCTGATACCTTGCCGTACCAGTGGTATGACACACCCAACGTCCATTTATGCACAATTCAAGACTTTGATGAATTCTGCCGTAAAAGCGATATTGTGATTCAAGAGCGCTTGGTACTTAACGATAAAGAATCTGTGCACTTTATGCCAAATATGATGGGTGCTTTGGCGATGTATCGCCTGCGCTCTAAATAAGTTTTAGTAATCCCTCTAGACCAAAACCCAAGACCAGCAAGCCGCTAGCACGTCTCACCCAAATATTTTGCAATACGGTTTTGAGCCTGACGGCTGCCATGCCCATCGTGAGCAAAGTGGGTAAGGTCCCAAGCCCGAAAGCCAGCATCAGCAATCCCCCGCTCATAACACTCCCCGTTGCGATTGCCGCAATTAATACGCTATACACCAAGCCGCAGGGCAACCAGCCCCATAATCCACCTAAAATAAAAGCCTGTCTAAAACTTTGCACCGGAATATAACGTTTTGAATAAGGCTGTAGTGTTTTCCAGATGGCTTTCCCAGCTTTTTCAAGGTAAGTCACACCATGCCAAATGCCAGCTAAATAAAGTCCAAGCACAATCAGCATTAAGCTACTGATGCCGTATAAAACGTGTTGTATGGGTAGAACGTGTTCAAGAAAAAAGCTAGAAGCGCCGACCAAACCAGCGATCGCACCAGCAATGGCGTAACTTAAAATTCGCCCAGCGTTATAGGCCAATAAAAAAGGCACTTTGGGTTTGCTTTGAGGTAAGTGTATGCTTACAGCGCCAACAATGCCACCACACATGCCGACACAATGGCCGCCACCAAGCAGCCCGACTAAAAAGGCACTTATTAAACTTAATTCAAGCATGTTGATATTGTGGCATGAGTAAGTACTTTTCGGGTAATGTTGAACCTATGAAAAATAACCCACATTTTTTACAAGCCATGCTCAATAAGCGCATGTTGATTTGTATCTTTACAGGCTTTAGCTCAGGCTTGCCACTTTACATTCTGATTAGCTTATTGCCCGCTTGGCTAAAAAGCGAAGGCGTATCGCTGAAAGAAATCGGTTTGTTTGCGTTAATTGGTCTGCCATTTACTTGGAAATTTATCTGGGCGCCCTTGTTTGATCGCTTTACACCGCCGCTTGGTCGCCGCCGGGGATGGTTACTTATTACGCAAATTGGTTTGCTTCTCACTTTGCCCGTGTTTGGGTTTTTTCATCCGCAATTGGACATTCGCACCATCGCATTTTTCTGTGTGTTGGTTGCGTTTTTAAGTGCGAGCCAAGATGTGGTGTTAGATGCCTACAGACGAGAGCTGCTGCCTGACGTTGAGCTTGGTCTTGGTAACGCAGTGCACGTCAATGCCTACAAAATCGCTAGCTTAGTGCCCGGCTCTTTGTCACTGATATTAGCCGATCACATGAACTGGTCTAGCGTTTTTATGATTACCGCTTTATTTATGTTGCCGGTTTTAGTGATGACTTTGTTAATCACGGAGCCTGCACTTAAAAATGCCTCACCTAAAACTTTACGTGCTGCAGTGCTTGAGCCATTCCAGGAGTTTATTGCGCGCAATGGCTTGAAAAGCGCGCTCACCGTTTTGCTATTCATCTTTTTATATAAATTGGGCGATAGCATGGCAACCGCTTTGGCGACGCCGTTTTATCTTGAAATGGGTTTTAGCAAAACTGAAATTGGCTTGGTCGCTAAAAATGCAGGGCTTTGGCCTAGCGTGATAGGCGGTATGCTAGGCGGTGTTTGGATGATGCGCTTGGGCATTAATCGTGCACTGTGGATTTTTGGGGCAGTGCAAATGCTGGCTATTTTGGGCTTTGCTTGGCTCGCTACCGTTGGCCATAGCTTGCCTTGGCTTGCTTTGGTGATTGGCTTGGAGGCGCTGGGCGTGGGGCTTGGTACAGCGGCATTTGTGGCATATATCGCCCAAACCACGAATCCGCTTTATACCGCTACACAATTTGCACTATTTACTAGCCTAGCTGCAGTGCCACGGACTTTTGCAAATGCTGCCACAGGGTATTTGGTGGAGTATTTTGGTTGGGTGCACTTTTTCGTGTTGTGTTTTGTCTTAGCGATTCCTGGCATGTTGTTGTTGTTGAAAGTCGCGCCTTGGAAAGTTGCACCTAATCACACCGATTAATGGGAATGTGTAAGCCCGCCTGTTCGGGTATAATTCTCTTTTTTTGAGTAGGAGCTAACAATGCCTATTTATGATTACCAATGCACAAGTTGCGGCTATAAAAAAGAAGTCATGCGCAAGGTGAGTGAGCCTAGCGTGACGGTATGTCCAGAATGCAGTAAAGAAACCTTCGCAAAGCAAGTTTCTGCGCCGGCATTTCAATTGAATGGAACAGGCTGGTACGCCACAGATTTTAAGGGCGGTTCAGCTGAGCTTGAAACGAAAACTGAAGCTGCGCCAGCTGCGTGTGGTACAGGTTGCGCTTGCCACTAAGTTATTTATAAATTGAGCAAAAGCTAAAATGAAAAAAAACTTTATTACAGGTTTGTTGGTATTAGTCCCGCTGTTTATCACAGTGTGGGTCCTTAGCACGCTGATTAGTGTGATGGACCAAAGCTTATTGCTATTGCCTGTTGAATGGCGTCCAGAAGCTCAGCTTGGCCGCGCCGTTCCTGGGGTTGGTGCCATTTTAACCTTGCTGATTATCTTGTTTACAGGTGTGATTGCCACCAACTTTTTTGGTAAGCGATTGGTTTCGCTATGGGAAGCGATGCTTGCCCGTGTGCCAGTTGTGAAGTCGATTTATTCAAGCGTGAAGCAAGTGTCTGATACTTTGTTTTCAGACTCGGGAAATGCGTTTCGTAAAGCATTGTTGGTGCAATACCCACGTCAAGGTAGTTGGACGATTGCCTTTATGACAGGTCATCCAGGTGGTGATGTAGCGAACCACCTAAAGGGTGATTATGTCAGTGTCTATGTACCAACCACACCTAATCCGACTTCTGGGTTCTTTTTGATGATGCACCAAAGCGATGTGATTGAATTGCACATGAGCGTGGATGAAGCTTTGAAATATATTATTTCGATGGGTGTGGTGGCACCAACAGTTCCGCACACCTTGGAACATGACCCTGGCGTTGATGAAACATCAGACGCTTAATTTACTTATTCACTTTTAACATTATTTTCTAAAGAACTTTTTAATATGCGTACTCATTACTGCGGACATGTAAACCGCGACCTGATTGGCCAAACAGTAACTTTATGTGGTTGGGCGCATCGTCGTCGTGACCACGGCGGCGTGATTTTTATCGACTTGCGTGACCGTGAAGGCATGGCGCAAATCGTGATTGATCCAGATACCCCAGAAACATTCGCTATTGCAGAAACTGTGCGTAGTGAGTTCGTGTTGAAAGTGACTTGTAAAGTACGCGCGCGTCCTGAAGGCACTGTAAACCCAAACATGCCAACTGGTGAAGTGGAAATGTTGGCGACAGAGATTGAGGTGCTCAATCCATCGCTCACCCCGCCATTTATGTTGGATGATGAAAACTTAACTGAAACTGTGCGTCTTGAGCACCGCTATATCGACTTACGTCGTCCAGCAATGCAAAAGAATATGATGCTACGTTACCGCGTAGCTAAAACCTTACGTGACCATTTGGATAGCAATGGGTTTATCGAAGTTGAAACACCAATGTTGACGCGAAGCACTCCAGAAGGTGCGCGCGATTACTTGGTGCCAAGCCGTGTGCATCATGGCATGTTCTTCGCCTTGCCACAGTCGCCCCAGCTATTTAAACAACTATTGATGGTGTCTGGTTTCGACCGTTACTTCCAAATCACAAAATGTTTCCGTGACGAAGATTTGCGTGCCGACCGTCAGCCAGAATTTACCCAAGTGGATATTGAAACTTCATTCTTGGGCGAAGAAGAAATCATGAACATCGTCGAAGACATGATTCGTAAGATGTTCAAAGGTGTGCAAGATATCGACTTGCCAGCAAAATTCCCACGCATGCCGTTCTCTGAAGCCATGACACGTTATGGTTCAGACAAGCCAGATATGCGTGTAACGCTTGAAATTACTGAACTTTCAGATGTGATGAAAGATGTTGATTTCAAAGTATTCGCCGGCGCTGCCAATATGGAAAATGGCCGTGTTGCTGCTTTGCGTGTGCCAAATGGTGCGGCTATCAGCCGTTCTGAAATCGACGCTTACACTGAGTTCGTGAAGATTTATGGTGCTAAAGGTTTGGCGTACATTAAGATTAATGACATCACACAATTAAACGAAGAAGGCTTGCAAAGCCCTATCGTAAAGAACATTCACCAAACAGCGTTGAAAGCCATTATTGAGCGCACAGGCGCACAAAATGGCGACATCGTGTTCTTCGGTGCGGACAAAACTAAAGTGGTGAACGAAGCTTTAGGCGCGCTGCGTTTGAAAGTTGGTCACGACAAAGGCCATGTCGACGGTCGTGCTTGGGCGCCTTTATGGGTGGTGGATTTCCCAATGTTTGAACATGATGAAGAAGCAGACCGTTGGGTTGCGCTTCACCATCCGTTTACTTCACCAAAAGATGGTCATGAGGATTTACTTGCGACTAATCCAGGCGCATGTTTATCAAAAGCTTATGACATGGTGCTTAACGGCTGGGAAGTGGGTGGCGGTTCAGTGCGTATCCATAAACAAGAAGTGCAATCAAAAGTATTTGATGCCTTGAAAATTAGTAAAGAAGAAGCACAAGAGAAATTCGGCTTCTTGCTTGACGCACTTCAATACGGCGCGCCACCACATGGCGGTTTGGCATTTGGCCTAGATCGTTTGGTGACTTTGATGGCAGGTGCGGAATCTATTCGTGACGTGATTGCGTTCCCGAAAACACAACGTGCACAATGCTTGATGACGAATGCACCAAATGAAGTAGATGAAAAACAACTACGTGAATTGCATATTCGAGTGCGTACCCAAAACGTGGCGGGCGCTTAAGTAGAGATAAAAAGGCGCTTTTAAAGCGCCTTTTTTAATTTTCGGTAGATGACATCTGTGGACTTCAAAACCCCAATTTCTGTTTTAGTGCTCATACACACATCTGACTTAAAAGTCTTGTTAATTGAGCGTGCAGATAAGGCGGGGTTTTGGCAATCAGTCACGGGCAGTATTGAGATTGAAGATGCAGATTTGAGCACAACGGCAATACGCGAAGTGTTTGAGGAAACCGGTTTGAATGCTTTGCAGTACAAACTTGAAGATTGGCAATTCGCCCAAACATACGAAATATACGAACACTGGCGCTATCGTTATGCGCCAGGTGTGACCCAAAATGTCGAGCATGTGTTTGGTTTGGAATTGCCAAATGCTGTAGATGTAAAACTTGCACCTAATGAGCATGTGGCTTATGAATGGGTGGATTGGCGCGAGGCGGCCAAGCGTGTATTTTCTTGGACAAATGTGGAAGCGCTCCGATTGCTCGGCGAGCGCCACCAGTTAAAACTTTAACGGAACGATGATGCAAGTTTCTCAGATTAAATTTGAACCCTATCAAGCCCGCAATGATGAAGATTTACAGGCGCGTATTATTGCGGCCAAACAAAAACTCGGTAAAAAATTGGTCATTCTTGGACACCATTATCAGCAAGAAGGCGTCTATCGTCATGCGGATTACACAGGTGACTCATTGAAGCTTTCTCGTTTTGCCTCGGAAACGGATGCTGAATACATCGTGTTTTTAGGCGTCCATTTTATGGCCGAGGTGGCTGATATTTTGTCACGTCCCGAGCAAATTTCTATTTTGCCAGACCTTTCAGCAGGTTGTTCTATGGCCGACATGGCGAACTTAGCCAAGGTTGAGCGTTCACGCCGTGAGCTAGCTAAAGTGCTGGATTTTGATGAAAAAATCACGCCAGTCACCTACATTAATTCGGCGGCTGATTTAAAGGCTTTTTGTGGTGAGCACGGGGGTATTGTTTGCACCTCCACCAATGCCCCAAAAATTTTAGAATGGGCGTTTCAGCAAAAAGAAAAAGTCTTGTTCTTCCCCGACCAAAACTTAGGGCGTTGGAGTGGCTACAAGATGGGCATTCCGCTTGAGCAAATGCCTATTTGGGACCCAGACCAACCAATGGGCGGCTTGACGGAAGAGCAAATCAAAAACGCTAAGATTTTGCTTTGGAAAGGCCACTGCGCGGTACATCAAATGTTCCGCGAGCAAAACATCACTAAATTCCGTGCAGAGCATCCTGAAGGTTTAGTGATTTCGCACCCTGAGTCGCCTTTTGAGGTGTGTTTGAACTCGGACTATGTGGGCTCAACCGAATACATCTTAAAGACGGTTTCTGATGCCCCAGCAGGCACGCATTGGCTAGTTGGCACCGAGCTTAACTTGGTGAACCGTTTAGCTGAACAAATGAAGCCACAAGGTAAAACTGTTCAATTTATGTCGCATGTGGTGTGTGAATGCTCAACCATGGCGCGTATTGACCCGCAACATCTTGCTTGGACGCTGGAAAACTTGGTTGAAGGTAATGTGGTGAATCAAATTAAAGTGCCAGCCAAAGAAGCGACGCTTGCTAAACTTACATTGGACCGCATGTTGGCGGTGTCCTAAATGCTTCAAGGCGAATGAATGCATCACACGCTCAACATCGCCACTTTTAATATTCACAAGGGCTTAACGCACTTTAACGCTCGCTTCGCACTGCATGAGCAGCGTGAGCTATTGCGAACTTTGCAGCCTGATATCGTTTTTCTGCAAGAAGTGCGTGATGAGCACGCTCCGCACAGCAAGCGCTTTAGTAATTGGCCTGAGGCAGGCCAAGCTTCATTCTTAGCGGATGCGATTTGGCCGCACTTTTCTTACGGTAAAAATTCAGTCTATCCAGCTGGCCATCACGGCAACGCGATTCTTTCAAAGTTTCCTATCGTTGCTGAAAAGAATGCCGATATTTCCGCGCACAGCACCGAAGAGCGAGGTATGTTGCACTGCACCATTCAAATCCCTAAGTGGGATAAACCGTTGCATGCCATTTGTGTGCATCTTGGTTTGTTTGCACGCTGGCGGCACGCCCAGTTGGAAATGGTGGCTGACTATATTGATGCTCATGTGCCTGCCGATGAAAGCCTAATGATTGCGGGCGATTTTAATGATTGGACCACGCGTGCGGGTGGAAAATTTGCTAGTCGTTTGAATTTGCATGAGGTTTTTGAAGCGCACAAGGGCCGCCATGCGAGAAGCTTCCCTTCGGTTTTGCCGATATTGAGTCTGGATCGTGTTTATGTGCGTGGCTTTAATATTCAACATGCAGAAGTGCACTCGGGTGCACGCTTTATCAAAATGTCTGACCATGCCGTGTTAAGCGCTCGCTTAACTAGATACTCCGCTGATTAAATATGACTAACTTTGTCCATGGTAATCAAATCAAACTTCTGCGAAATGGCGCGGAATACTTCCCGGCGCTGGTAGCGGCAATTGATGCGGCTGAGCATGAAATTTACTTGGAAACTTATATCTATCAAGCAGATAAAACAGGTATCAAAATCGGTCAAGCACTGATGCGGGCTGCACAACGCGGCGTTTCGGTTTGTCTTTTGTTAGATGGTTTTGGTAGTAAAGATTTGCCACTTAGTTATATTCAAGGCTTAGGTTTAGGTGGTGTTCAGGTGATGTTCTACCGCACCAAAATTTCTCCTTGGTCGCTTAAGCGCAATCGGCTCCGCCGTTTGCATCGCAAGCTAGTGGTGATTGATCAAAAAGTTGGTTTTGTTGGCGGTATTAATATTATCGACGACGATGATGTGCCAACCGATGCAACGCCTAGGGTAGACTACGCTGTGAAAATAGAGGGCGCTTTATTGCAAGCCCTCCACGCCAGCGTTCATAAGCTTTGGCGGCGCATCGCTTGGTCTCAATTGCGCCCCATTGCTAAATTACGAGCATCACTTAGCAGTCCTAAGGATTTAAATCGTGATGGCGTTAAAGCCGCCTTGGTTTTTCGCGACAATATCATGCACCGTCGTGATATTGAGGATGCTTATCTCGCTGCGATTCAAAACGCAAAAAGTGAAATTATTATTGCCAATGCCTACTTTGTCCCTGGTTGGCGCTTTCGCAGAGCTTTGCTCGATGCGGTTGCGAGAGGGGTAATTGTTAAGCTCTTATTGCAAGGACGAGTGGAGTACTTTGCTATGTTTGCCACGCATGCTTTTTACAGTGTGTTTTTGCAAAATGGCATCGAGATATATGAATATCGTAAAAGTTTTATGCACAGCAAAGTTGCAGTCATCGATGGTGAATGGGCCACGGTAGGCTCTTCAAATATCGATCCATTTAGTCTGTTATTGGCACGTGAAGCAAATGTGCTTGTGTCAGATAAAGTATTTGCAAGTGAGCTTCGTCTAGACATCCTTAAAACCATCAAAGACGGCGCAACTAAAATCACGCATGAAGACTGGCGACATCGCCATTTCGCAGGGCGCTTTGCCTCATGGCTAGCTTATGGATTTTTGCGTCTATTTTTAGGATTAATCGGCTATTAAAATGAGCAATAACTTGCACTAAGCTTAATGCCAATGATTTCGTTATAATTGCACATGAAAATTACACTGACTTTGATAAAGTCTGAGAGGTTGAAATGAAACAGGGTTTAAATATTTGTCCACGTTTGTTTTTGTTGGGCTTGATTGCCGCATTATCTGCATGTAGTTCAGTGAAAGACTTAACCAATGTTGACTTAACAAACATGAAGATCTGGCCATTTGGGAATAGTGCTGATGCGCCGCGTGTTTATCTGCCAGCTAATTCAACCCCTTATATGTGTGAGGGTAACAAAAAATTCTTTGTGCGCATGTTGGAGAAAGGTGCATCGGTTTGGTTGATTTTACCTGAGCGTGAAGTATTGCTTACACAAAGCGGGACTAGCAAAGTTTATACAAATGGCATTAGTAAATTAGATTTGAGCAATAGCGATGTGACTCTGGATGTGAATGAAACCACGAATTATGTTGCTTGTAAGGCTAATGGTGTTGCCAAGGTGACCAAAGTTGAGCCAGTGCCTGTAGCTGAACCAGTAGAAGTGCCGACTCCAGTTGTAAAGCAGGAAGCGCAACCAGTCGTTGCTTTAGTCCCAGAGCCCAAAGTTGAAGAAGTGGCAAAACCAGCGGAAGTTCCAGTCGTGGCTAACGAGAGTGTTAAGTCAGAAGTGGTTTCTGTGGATGAAAAAGCGAACGACCAAGATGCTGTCACGAAAGCGGTTTATGCTTGGGCGAATGCTTGGCGCACGAAAAATTCAGATGTTTATTTGAGTGCTTATTCCGCTAAATTTAAACCAGAAGGCATGAGCCAAAAAGCATGGATAGCACAACGTAAACAACGTGTAGGAGCTAATCCAGCTGAAATAACTTTGGTGTTAGATAAAGTAAATGTGGTGGCGGATGCTAAAAAAGCAGAAGTAACGTTTATCCAGCATTACACTAGTGGCAAATTTAACGATACCGTTGCTAAAGTGTTGAGCTTTGAAAATGAGAATGGTCATTGGTTTATTATCAAAGAGACTTCGCAGTCTAAAAAATAATCATTAGGCGAGCTGACTAGGATAAAGCATCATGAAAAGCTATCGTAAAGAACTTTGGTTTAATCCACCGACCCGTGTGGCTTTGATTAACATCACTAACCAAATTAATGAGTGCTTGCGTGAAAGTGGCGTCCGTGAAGGTTTGGTGTTGGTCAATGCCATGCACATCACCGCGAGTGTGTTCATTAATGATGACGAGTCAGGTTTGCATCATGACTATAAAGAGTGGTTAGAGCGTCTTGCGCCACATGAGCCGATTCGTAACTATCGCCACAACGATACCGGTGAAGATAATGCGGATGCCCATATGAAGCGCCAAATTATGGGGCGTGAAGTAGTCGTGGCGATTACTGAAGGCCGTTTAGATTTTGGCCCTTGGGAGCAGATTTTTTATGGCGAGTTTGATGGCCGTCGTAAAAAGCGCGTACTCGTTAAAATTATTGGCGAATAAAATTAGATAGATTAAAAGGTTTTAAAGCAATGAAGGTTCCAGAGTTACTTGCGCCAGCTGGCGATTTAGACCGTATGCGTACTGCGTTCGATTTTGGCGCAGATGCAGTTTATGCAGGTCAGCCACGCTACAGCTTGCGTGCCCGCAATAATGATTTTTCAATGGCAAACATTGAGATTGGCATTAACGAAGCGCATGCGCGCGGTAAAAAATTCTTCGTGGCGAGCAATATTTTGCCGCACAACGCGAAAATCAAAACCTACATGGCCGATATGGCGCCTGTGGTGGCCATGAAGCCGGATGCCTTGATTATGGCTGACCCCGGCTTGATTATGATGGTGCGCGAAAAGTGGCCTGAGATTGATGTGCATCTTTCAGTGCAAGCTAACACGGTGAACTATGCGGCTGTGAAGTTTTGGAAAGCCTTAGGGTTAACGCGTGTGATTTTGTCGCGCGAACTTTCGATGGATGAGATTGAAGAAATTCGCCAGCTATGCCCAGATATGGAATTGGAGGTTTTTGTTCACGGTGCTTTATGTATCGCGTATTCAGGCCGTTGCTTGCTTTCAGGTTACTTTAATCACCGTGACCCCAACCAAGGTACTTGTACCAATAGTTGCCGTTGGGACTACAAAGTACATGATGCGAATGAAGACGCTGCGGGCGTCATTCGCTTGCAAGATTTCGACTTTAAAGCTGAGATGGAAAAGTCTAGCTTATCGAGCTGTGGCAGTATGGTGCGCCATCCAGAAGCGGATAAAGTTTATCTGATTGAAGAAAAAGATCGCCCAGGTGATTTGTTGCCGATTATGGAAGATGAGCACGGCACTTATATTATGAACAGTAAGGACCTCCGCGCCATTGAGCATGTGGAGCGCCTCACTAAAATTGGTGTAGATTCTCTCAAGATTGAAGGCCGTACTAAATCACGTTATTACGTTGCGCGTACTGCACAAGCTTATCGTCGTGCTATTGATGACGCAGTCGCTGGACGTCCATTTGATATGCGATTATTAGGCGAGCTTGAGAGCTTAGCAAATCGCGGCTATACCGATGGATTCTTAGAGCGTCATCATACTGAAGACCATCAAAACTACATGCAAGGCTATTCAAAATCTAACCGTAGCTTGTATGTGGGTGATATAACAGGGTATGACGATGCAAAAGGCTTGGCAGATATTTCTGTGAAAAACCGCTTTGCTGTGGGCGACCGTTTGGAGATTGTGCATCCAAGTGGTAATCGTGAAGTTGTTGTGGAAAGCATGCTGAATAAGAAAGGTGAACCTGTCACAGAAGCAGCAGGTAGCGGCATTTCTGTGAAGCTGCCTTTGCCAGCAGCCGATTTACAAAACGCCATGTTGGCGCGATATTTATAAAAAGTATCATGTAAAAAGGCGCTTAATGAGCGCCTTTTTTATTGGGTCAAATAGTTAGCAATATTAGGAAGAAATAAATGAGCGCTTCAAAATCAACGACCTTAAAAGCTTTCGGGGCACTGCTCTTGCTTTCGGTGTTGTGGGGCTATAACTGGGTGGTAATGAAATATGCCCTGCTGGATGCAGGCCCATTTCAATTTGGCGCGATGCGAACTTTCTTGGGTGCCTTGTGTTTGATGGGGGTCTTGCTGGTCCTTAAAAAGCCACTGCGTCCAAAAGAAATCCCAACGCTTATTTTGCTGGGAATTTTACAAACTTGCGGATTTACGGGTCTCATTATTTGGGCGCTAGTGCATGGCGGCGCAGGTAAAACGGCGGTGTTAACTTATACCATGCCGTTTTGGGTGATGGTGCTTGCATGGCCATTGTTAGGTGAAAAAATTCGCGGCATGCAGTGGGTTGCGGTGCTTTCATCTTTGCTGGGATTGGTACTAATTTTTGATCCGTTGCATTTAGGCGGAGACGTCTTCAGTATGAGTTTGGCTGTGATGGCTGGGGTATTTTGGGCGCTAGCGGTTATTTTGGCGAAAAAGCTACATCATCGCGCACCTAATTTAGATTTGGTTTCGTTAACTGCATGGCAAATGTTTTTTGGCTCACTACCTTTGGTCGTTGTGGCGTTTTGGGTGGATGCGCCGCCGATTGATTGGTCACCAAGATTGTTTGCTGCCATTGGGTTTAATGCCATTTTATGTAATGCATTAGCTTGGCTGCTGTGGTTATACGCATTGCAAAGGCTCGCCGCCGGGGTTGCGAGTATGACTTCCATGTTGGCGCCTCTCATTGGCGTGCTGGCGGCTTGGGTTCAGTTGGGGGAGCAACCATCGACATTTGAAATTGCTGGTATGCTCTTGATAGGTTTAGCGTTGATTGTCATTTCTCTGCATGCCATGAAAGCGCATGACGAAATAGAGCCGGCAATGGGCCAGGACTAAAATCTGCAAGATTAAAAGCCTTTGCGCTTTATGCTAAAATTGCATTATTTTTCAGCAATAGAGGGTTAGGTCATGGCAGGGCATTCCAAGTGGGCCAATATTCAGCATCGTAAAGGTCGTCAAGATGCTAAGCGTGGCAAGATTTTTACGCGTTTAATTAAAGAAATTACCGTGGCTGCTCGTATGGGCGGCGCTGATGTGGGAACAAACCCACGTTTGCGTATGGCAGTGGATAAAGCTAAAGGCGAATCCATGCCAAAAGACAATATCGAAAATGCAATTAAACGTGGTGCTGGCACACTTGAAGGTGTGAATTACGAAGAAATTCGTTACGAAGGTTATGGTATTAGCGGTGCAGCTGTGATTGTCGATTGCTTAACCGATAATCGTAATCGTGCTGTGGCTGATGTGCGTCATGCGTTCACTAAGTTTGGCGGCAACTTGGGTACTGATGGTTCGGTGGCCTTTATGTTCAAACATTGTGGCAGTCTATTATTTGCACCTGGCACCAGTGAAGATAAAGTCATGGAAGCGGCATTAGAAGCTGGCGCTGAAGACATTATCAATAACGATGATGGCAGCATCGAAGTGATTACCTCGCCAGCGGATTTTTCTGCTGTAAAAGAGGCATTGGAAGCGGCTGGTTTAGAGGCGGTGCTTGCTGAAGTTACCATGAAGGCAGATAACGAAACGGTGTTTACTGGTGATGATGCAGTGAAAATGCAGAAACTGCTGGATGCTTTGGATGACTTAGATGATGTGCAAGAGGTTTACACTTCAGCGGTTATCGAAGAATAGTGAGTTTGAATAGCGTCCCAGTGAACGTAGTTAGAATATTGGGTATCGACCCAGGCTTACGACTCACTGGTTTTGGTGTGATAGAAAAAATTGGTGAGAAAATCACCTACATTGCTAGCGGTACAATTAAAACTGCCAGTGCTAAAACCGAAGATCGAGAAGAGTTGCCAGCGCGGTTGAAAATTATCATCGATGGTTTATTTGAGGTGATTGATACCTACAAACCCAACGAGGTTGCCATAGAAAAAGTGTTTGTGAATGTGAATCCTCAATCAACTTTACTTTTGGGCCAAGCGCGTGGCGCAGCAATTAGCGCAGCAGTGATTCGAAATTTAAGTGTGGCGGAATATACTGCGCTACAAGTCAAACAAGCGGTGGTTGGCAATGGCCATGCTGCAAAGGAGCAAGTCCAAGAAATGGTCAAACGTCTGCTCACACTTCCTGCAACACCTAAACCTGATTCCGCCGACGCCCTTGCTTGTGCGATTGCGCATGCGCATGGCGGTCAGGGTATGGGTAAGCTAGCAACAGCTGGCTACCGTGTAAAGGGAGGTAGGCTTGTATGATTGCTCGCTTAAAAGGTAGTTTGCTTGAAAAAACGCCGCCGCATGTGTTGATCGATTGCAATGGTGTGGGGTATGAATGTGAAGTGCCAATGAGCACTTTTTATAACTTGCCTAATCTTGGTGAGACACTCACGCTTTTAACACATTTTGTGGTCCGTGAAGATGCACAATTATTATATGGTTTTGGCACTGAACGCGAGCGTGCAACATTCAGACAATTGCTTAAGGTCAATGGCATTGGTGCGAAATCTGCACTTTCAATTTTAAGTGGTTTGTCAGTTGAAGATTTAATTCAAGCCATTGCCCTACAAGAAACAGGCTTGCTGACACGTGTGCCCGGTGTAGGTAAAAAAACGGCTGAACGCTTGTTGCTCGAGCTTAAAGATAAGTTCTCAGTCGAAGGGCTTTCTGGCAATGCTAATGCTCCTAAATCAGCCGCTAGCGATGTACTCAATGCATTGGTTTCTCTAGGGTACAACGAGAAAGAAGCATTGCTTGCAGTCAAGCAATTAGCGCCTGATGTAGGCGTTTCAGAAGGTATCAAACTTGCGTTAAAGGCATTGTCTAAATCATGATTGAAACTGATCGTCTTATTGCCGCTGAGCCATTAACCCATCAAGAAGAAACGCTGGAAAGGGCGCTGCGCCCTAAAGTGCTTGATGAGTATGTTGGTCAAGAAAAAGCACGCGGTCAATTAGAAATTTTCATCAATGCTGCACGTGGTCGAAGTGAGCCTTTGGACCATGTATTGCTATTTGGCCCGCCAGGTTTAGGTAAAACAACCTTGGCGCATATCATCGCAAAAGAGATGGGTGTGAATATGCGCCAAACTTCAGGCCCCGTGCTTGAACGTGCTGGCGACTTGGCGGCATTACTGACAAATCTTGAGCCTAACGATGTTTTATTTATTGATGAAATTCACCGTTTATCGCCAGTAGTTGAAGAGATTTTATATCCAGCAATGGAAGATTACCGCTTGGATATTATGATTGGTGAAGGCCCTGCAGCGCGTTCAGTTCGCTTAGATTTGCCGCCTTTCACGCTAGTGGGCGCTACCACACGTGCTGGGATGCTGACCAATCCACTGCGTGATCGTTTTGGGATTGTTTCGCGTTTGGAGTTTTATACTTCAGATGAATTGGCGCGCATTGTTCAGCGTTCAGCAGGACTCTTAGAAGTTGCGATGCAAGGCGATGGCGCGCTTGAAATTGCCAAGCGTTCACGCGGCACACCACGTATTGCTAACAGACTATTGCGCCGCGTGCGAGATTACGCCCAAGTGAAATCAGATGGGGTTGTGACTTCAGAGATTGCGGATGCTGCACTCAAAATGCTAGATGTTGACCATCTTGGTTTTGACGTGATGGACAGAAAACTCTTACTTGCTGTGCTCGAAAAATTTGGCGGCGGTCCTGTTGGATTAGACAATTTAGCGGCGGCGATAGGTGAAGAGCGCGATACGATTGAAGATGTGCTTGAGCCCTATTTGATTCAGCAAGGCTATTTAATGCGCACTCCGCGTGGTCGTGTGGCAACGCAACAAGCTTATCAACATTTCGGCCTTCCAATTCCTAAGGCGCTAGCAACGGGTGAGTTGTGGGCGGCGGAAGACGTTTAGAAAAGACGAAAATGAAATTTGATTGGCCTGTACAAGTTTATTGGGAAGATACCGATGCAGGTGGTGTTGTGTATCACAGCCAATATCTTAATTTTATGGAGCGAGCGCGTACCGAGTTTTTGCGTAGTCTCGGTTTGATGCAAACGGCGCTCAGGGATGATTTGGGTGTTTTGTTTGTGGTGCGCGACATTCAAATTCGCTTCAAAAAACCAGCGAAGTTTGATGATGCCCTCAAAGTGAATACGGCGCTTCTCAACGTTGGTCGTAGCTTGCTTGAGTTTGAGCAAAATATATATCGTGGCGATGAACATTTAATCGCCGCCAAGGTCGATGTGGTTTGTATCGGCGCTGATAGCTTTAGACCTGTGAGCATTCCAAGCCAAATGATGTCTTTGTTAACGCTTTAGCATTTAGATTTAATTGATAGAAATAGTGGAGAAATGATGACTGAATTGCCAGTAAACCCAGCCGCAGATATGTCTTTGACGACGCTCATTACGGGCGCTAGTTTGCCAGTGCAGATGGTCATGGCAATATTACTCATCGTGTCTATCGTTTCATGGTGGTACATCTTTATTAAGGTGATGACCATTGGCCGCGCGGAAAAAGAGGCTGAAAGTTTTGAGCATACTTTTTGGACCGGCGGTGACTTGAATAAGCTATATGATGGCTTATCCGCAGGCCGTAATAAACCACATGGCATGTCGAGTATTTTTGAAGCAGGGTTTAAAGAGTTTGTGCGTTTGAAAAAACAGCCTGGTTTGGAGGTAAGCGATTTAATGGAGGGCTCTCGCCGTGCGATGCGCGCATCTTATAACCGTGAAATGGATGATTTAGATTCCCACTTGCCCTACCTTGCCTCGGTTGGTTCTGTCAGTCCTTATATTGGATTATTTGGCACGGTGTGGGGCATTATGAATGCATTTCGCGGTTTGGCTAACATGGCACAAGCGACTTTGGCACACGTGGCGCCGGGGATTGCGGAAGCATTGATTGCGACAGCGATCGGTCTTTTTGCTGCGATTCCTGCGGTGATTGCCTATAACCGTTTTTCATCTTCTGTCGATCGATTAGCTGTGAGATATGAAAGCTTTATAGAAGAGTTCACTAACATCCTACAACGTAAGAGCTAAGCATGGCGCGCCTTCGTAAACGTAGAGCAATGAACCAAATCAACGTCGTGCCTTATATCGACGTGACCTTGGTATTGTTGGTGATTTTTATGGTGACTGCACCGATGACAAATCCTGGTGTGGTTGAGTTGCCTAAAGTTGGCGCTGAAGTACTCAAGCAACAAACTGCACCTGTTGTGATCACAGTCATGGCGGATGGCAAAGTTTTATTTCAAGAAAAAAAAATGAGTAGCGATCAATTGCTATTTGAGATTAAAAACCAAGTAAGCAAAGAGCCCGAGCGCGCTTTTGTGATTAGTGCCGACAAAAAAGTTGGTTATGAGCATGTGGTTGATGTTTTAGCATTGCTCAAAAAGTCAGGGGCTAAAGCAGGCTTACTATTGAATCCAGCCAATTAAAACAAGCATGATTCGACAGCATGAAAAAGATGTAGTTTGGCAAGCAGGCGCGTTTACTGCGCTCGTGCATGCTTTGCTATTGGCCCTTTTTTTAGTGTCATTTCAGTGGAAAACTGTGCAACCTATGAATGTTGCACAAGTTGAGCTGTGGGATAGCGTCCCTAGCCCTAAAGTGGATCCCACCCCACTGCCACCTCCAGAACCAACACCAGCTCCAGAAACCCCTAAAGCCGTTGAGCCGCCTAAGCTCGAACCAAAGGTTGCGCCTGAACCAGAGCCTAAGGCTGAAATACAAACAAAAAAAACACCAGTGACGCCACCTAAGATTGAAAAGCCTAAACCAGAGTCGGTTAAGCCAAAAGAAGAGAAGCCTAAAGAACCACCTAAGCCAGAGAAAACAAAAACTGATCCGGATGCGCTGAAGAAGTTACAGCAGGCATTGTTGGCGGAGGATGCGCAATCTCAAAAGCATGATACATCTACACCAGCGGCTAGCCCAGCTGGCTCAAAAACTGCGCAATTGGCACAGGCTGGCTCACCTAATGCTGGCGAGGTTGATAAATATAAAGGGCTGATTAGCAATAAGATTAAGCAGCATGTGAATAAGCAATTGTGCGGAGCAGATAAGTCGATCAAGGTGACGTTTATGATTGCACTGATGCCAACGGGTGAAGTGATGGGTCGTCCAAAATTGATTAAAGAAAGCGGCATGTCCTCATGTGATGATGCGGTTGAGCGTGCAATTTTGGAGTCGCAACCATTGCCTGTGCCAACATCAGCTGATTTATTTAGCCAATTCCGTGAGTTAAATTTAGTTTTTCGTCCTAATGACACCAACTAATTTGATAGAATTAGAAAAATGTTTAAAAATCGTCTACTTTTCATCTTCTTGTTGTTATTGCCTATCGTTGGCAAGGCCGAACTTACTGTTGAGGTTGTAGGGGGTGCTGCTCAGCAAATTCCGATAGCCATTGTTCCTTTTGCTCCGCCACCTGGGTCTGCGGCTATTCAGCAAGATAATGTGACTAATGTGATTAGTGCCGATTTACGGATGAGCGGATTGTTTCGTGTGCTTGAGACTCGTGGTGTAGCAACGCAGCCGCATACGATTTCTGAAGTGAAATATAGCGACTGGACTAGCATTCAGGCACAGGCGTTAACGATAGGTACCGTTGAGACATTGCCAGGCAATAGGCTCAAAATTTCATTCAGATTGCTGGATGTACTCAAGCAAAATCAACTATTGGCGATGGAATTTAATATTACGCAAGCACAGCAACGTGCGACAGCGCACCGAATTGCTGACATGATTTATGAAAAACTAACGGGTGAGAAAGGCGTATTTGCGACCCGTATCACTTACGTGAATAAAGAAAATGGTCGTTATTCTTTACAGGTGGCAGATGCGGATGGATTTAATGCGCAAACAGTTGTTTCATCTAAAGAGCCGCTCATTTCGCCATCATGGTCGCCAGATGGCACTAAGCTGGCTTATGTTTCTTTCGAAAAGAAAAAGCCTGTGATTTTTGTGCAGTCTTTGGTTTCTGGTCAGCGCATCGTATTGGCAAACTTTAAAGGTAACAACAGTGCGCCTGCTTGGTCACCAGATGGAACAAAACTCGCCATAGTGCTGACTTACAGTGCGAACTCACAAATTTATGTGATTAATTCGGATGGTACGGGCTTGCAACAGGTGTCATTTAGTAACGGTATTGATACTGAGCCTGAGTGGTCGCCAGATGGATCATCCATGTATTTCACCTCTAACCGAGGTGGTGGCCCGCAAATCTATCGCATGCCAGCCTCTGGTGGCGATGCTAAACGCGTCACTTTCGAAGGTTCTTATAATGTGAGCCCGCATGTGTCAACGGATGGCAAGCTATTAACGTTTATTAAACAAACGCCAGCTGGGTTTAAGGTTGCTGTGCAAGATTTGGCAACAGGCCAAGTGCAAACATTGAGTGATACAACGCAAGACGAATCGCCAAGCTTTGCACCTAACGGGCGTATGATTCTCTATGCTACCAATGTGGGCGGTAAAGGCACGCTTGCAGCAGTTTCAGTTGATGGTCGTGTGAAACAACGGTTAAAAGATAGTGGTGGCGACGTGCGTGAGCCTTCATGGGGCTCAGCAATCAATTAGCAGTAAAAAGTATTTTTTGTAGTTTATTTAGGAGAAAGATGATGAAAAAAAGTCTATTAATGAGTGTGTTGCTTGCAGCAACATTGGCGGCTTGTTCAAACAATGCCGTGAAAGACAAACCAGCGGCACCAGTTGTGGACAACAGCACTTCAACACAATCGCAATCAAATGCTGCAGTGAATGCTAAAGAAGGTGCTTCAACTTCTGGCGCTGACTCAAACGGTGCTTCTGGTAATCCTTTGAAAGATCCAAATAACATTCTTTCAAAACGCAGCATCTACTTTGATTTCGATAAAGATCAAGTGAAAGCTGAATACCGTCCTTTGGTTGAAGCGCATGCTAAATATTTAGTCGCAAACCCAAATGCTAAAGTGGTGTTGCAAGGTAGCGCAGATAACCGAGGTTCACGTGAGTACAACCTGTCATTAGGTCAACGTCGTTCAGTGGCTGTGAAGAAAGCAGTGAATGTGTTGGGCGCCCAAGACAAGCAAATCGAAACGGTTAGCTATGGCGAAGAAAAAGCTGCTGATTGCAAAGACGAAGCTTGTTATCAAAAAGATCGCCGTGTTGATATCGTTTACGAAAACGACTAATCAATATGCGTAAACTGATTCTGATTAGCATTTGCTTATTGAGTATTTCTCAATGGGCGCACGCTGCTTTGTTTGATGATAAAGAGGCGCGCCAGCAAATTGTCGATTTGCAACAAAAAACAGATGCTCAGAATCAGTCTACTCAAGCGTCGCTTGAAGCATTAAAAAAATCTCAGCAGGCCTTGGAACAGCGCATTCTTTCAGTTGAGAATGTGATTAAAAGTCAAGGCTTGATGGATTTATTAAGCCAGATTGATCGGCTTAATGAAGAGTTAAATAAATTAAAGGGCGAGTTAGATGTTGCGCAGCATAATATTGAAGTTTCGCAGCAGCGCCAAAAAGATTTGTATGCAGATACCGATGGCCGTTTGCGTAAGATAGAAAGCGGCAATGCTTCCCCTGCGAATACTGCACCAGAAAATAAAGAGCCGCCTGTGCAAATGATTATTACAGCGACCGCTGAAGCTAGTGCAGAATCAAAAGCTTTTGATAGCGCACAAGCTTTACTTCAAACTGGCAAATATAAAGATGCATTTGATGCGTTTGATAAGTTTTTACAAACTTACTCAAATAGCAAGCAAGTGCCTAATGCCCAATATGGTTTGGGCTTTTCACAGTTTTCACTGAAGAATTACAAAGCGGCGATTGCCACTCAGCAAAAGCTGATTAGCCAATTCCCTGATAGCGCGAAAGTGCCAGATGCGCTATTTAATATTGCAAACTGCCAAATTCAGCTTTCGGATATTGAGGGGGCTAAAAAATCTCTACGAGATTTAATTGCTCAGCATCCAACTAGCGAATTAATTCCTAATGCGAAACGTCGCTTAGCTGTTTTGGAATCCATTAAGAAGTAAGCCATCAGCTTCACACGAAGCGTCTTAAAAATTATGTCCCTACGCATTTTCGAAATCTTTCATTCATTACAAGGCGAGTCATCCAGAGTTGGCTTGCCTACAGTATTTGTGCGCCTCACGGGCTGCCCATTACGTTGTGGCTATTGCGATACGGAATATGCGTTTCACGGCGGGTCGACACAAAGTTTTGATGAGATTTTGGCAACAGTGGCCAGCTATCAGGCCCAATATGTATGTGTTACTGGCGGCGAGCCTTTGGCGCAAAAAGGCTGCCATGACCTATTGAAAATGCTGTGTGATGCCGGCTATAAGGTTTCAATTGAAACTAGTGGTGCTATGGATATTGCCCAAGTGGACGAGCGTGTTTCTGTCATTATGGACATTAAAACACCAGGCTCTGGCGAAGAACGCAAAAACCTTTGGAGCAACATTGCGGCTTTGTCTGCAAAAGACGAAGTGAAGTTTGTGTTGGTGGATAGGGCTGATTACGATTGGGCGAAGCAAATATTGGTTCAGTATGATTTGACTTCAATATGCCCATTGTTGTTTTCGCCAGTTTATAAAACGCTTCCGCCAGCAGATTTGGCGGGTTGGGTCTTGGAAGATCATTTGCCAGTGCGTATGCAGGTGCAATTACATAAAATTCTTTGGGGCGAAAAAGCTGGGGTCTAAGGCCAGAATGAGATTGATGAAAAAAGCCGTTGTTTTACTTTCAGGCGGGTTAGATTCTGCCACGGTGCTCGCGATTGCGAAAAGCCAAGGCTATGAATGTTATTGTTTGAGTCTTGATTACCATCAGCGTCATGTGGCCGAGCTAAAAGCCGCTGACCGCGTAGCAACTTCATTGTGTGCCAAAGCACATAAAACGGTGCAGCTAGACCTATCTATGTTTGGCGGTTCTGCCCTGACTGATAATAATATTGATGTCCCAGAGTCGCCAAGTGATGGTATCCCTGTTACTTACGTGCCAGCGCGCAACACGATTATGTTGTCATTAGCTTTGGCTTGGGCTGAGACTTTAGCCGCGCAAGATATTTTTATTGGTGTGAATGCACTTGATTATTCCGGTTATCCTGATTGCCGGCAAGAGTATGTGGCAGCGTTTCAGCGTATGGCCAACTTAGCGACGAAAAGCGCAGTTGAAGGTAAAACCATTACTGTGCATGCGCCGCTGATTGATATGACCAAAGCGCAAATTATCCAATGTGGTGATTCTTTAGGCTTTGATTATGGCATGACAGTTTCTTGTTATCAGGCTGATGCAGAGGGTCGCGCATGTGGTTTGTGTGACTCTTGCCGATTTCGAAAAGAAGGCTTTGCTGTAGCTGGATTGCCCGATCCAACCCACTATCAATAGCTTGTTGGATAAAACCATTTGGATAAATTTGCAAATACCGCATATTTACCTTGCCAAAGTATTAGAAAATAACGTAAAATCCGCCCCTTTCTGTAAAAACGATTAGAGAACAAAATATTATGGTAATCATTCGACTAGCCCGCGGTGGCGCGAAGAAGACCCCTTTCTACAGCGTAGTAGTTGCAGATTCACGTAATCGTCGCGACGGTCGCTTTATTGAGCGTGTTGGCTTCTACAACCCATCAGCTAAAGAAGGCCAAGAAGGTCTTCGCTTAGATACAGCTCGTATCAGTCATTGGCAAAGCAATGGCGCGCAATTATCTGATTGCGTAGCTCGCTTGGTTAAAGACAATGCTAAGGGCCCAGAATTCATGGCCGCTAAGAAAGCAAAAGACGCTGCTAAAGTTGCAAACGCTAAAGCTGCTGCTGAAGCTAAATTAGTTGCTGCTGCAAAAGAAGCTGCCGCTGCTAAGAAAGCTGAAGAAGAGGCTGCTGCAAAAGAAGCCGCTGAAGCTGCTGCTGAAGAACCAGCTGTAGAAGAAGTTGCTGCTGAAGAACCAGCTGTTGAAGCTGTCGCTGAAGAAACTGCTCCTGAGGCAACTGACGCTGAATAATTCTTAAGGCTGCGTGTGTAGCCTTAATGAAGCGTTGTTGTAAATCAATCAGTGAGTAATATGGTAGTCATGGGGCGCATCGTCGCCCCTTATGGCATTTTTGGATGGCTAAAAGTGCAAACCAGCACGGAGTCTATCGATAGCCTGCTTGATTACCAAGATTGGTGGCTTGGACGAGATGATAACTCTACCCAGCCAGGCATTAAAAATTCACCTTGGCAAAAATACTTGGTTGAAACAGCAAAAGTCCATAACGATACTTTGCTGGTGAAACTCAAAGGGGTGAATGACAGAGATGCTGCCTTAGCGCTGAAAAGTAAACATGTGGCTGTGCCGCGTGAAGAGTTTCCAGAGGCTGATGATGGCGAATATTACTGGTCAGATTTAATTGGATTAAATGTGACTAATCAACAAAGCGTTGTGCTTGGTGTGATTAGTGACGTGTTTGAAACAGGTGCGAATGACGTGATCGTCGTCAAAGACCTAAAAGATGGCAAAGAGCGTTTACTCCCCTTTGTTGATCAAACGATTTTAGAAGTAAGCATTGCAGAAAAAACGATGTTGGTCGATTGGCCGATTGAGTGGGATGAGTAAGTGATTCAGTTTGATGTTGTCACTCTTTTTCCGCCGATGTTTGATGCGATTAGTCAGCATGGCATTACTGCAAGAGCAATAGAGAATAAGTTATATAGTTTGTCGTTGTGGAATCCTAGGAACTACACAATAGACAATCACCGTACGGTGGATGATAGACCTTACGGCGGCGGTCCTGGCATGGTGATGCTAGCGGAGCCATTAGAACAGGCAATACAAGCTGCTAAAGCGAGACAAATTGTAGCTGGCGTAGCAAAGCCTAAGGTGATTCATATGTCACCAAGTGGCAAGCCTCTCACGCATGAGATTGTGATGGAATTGGCTACCGAGCAAGGATTGGTAGTGTTAGCTAGTCGATATGAAGGTGTTGATCAGCGATTGTTAGATCGTCTGGTCGACGAAGAATACTCGATTGGTGATTACGTGTTGTCTGGCGGTGAATTGCCAGCGATGGTGTTAATGGATGCGATTGTTAGGCAGCTGCCTGGCGCATTAGGGGATGCCGATTCTGCGATAGAAGATTCATTCGTAGACGGTTTGCTGGATTGCCCGCATTACACTAGACCTGAAGAATATATGGGTACAAAAGTGCCTGATGTATTGACCTCAGGCAATCATGCAAAGATTAAACAGTGGCGCTTAAAAATGTCATTGAAAAGAACTCGGGACCAACGTCCCGATTTATTGGCCGTAAGGTCGTTGTCAAAAGAGGAATCTCGGCTGCTAGCAGAGCTCGATGTTGAGCTTAATGAAAAGCAGGAACAAGATTCGCATAACTAGAAGGAGCACGAAAGTGGCAAATATTATTGAAATGTTAGAAAAGGAAGAGATTGCGCGTTTAGGCAAAACGATTCCTAATTTTGCACCAGGCGACACAGTAGTGGTTGGTGTAAACGTTGTTGAAGGTACACGTAAACGTGTGCAGGCTTACGAAGGTGTTGTGATCGCTATTCGCAACCGTGGCCTTAATTCTTCATTCATCGTACGTAAAATTTCATCAGGTGAAGGCGTGGAACGTACATTCCAAACTTACTCACCATTGATTGCAAGCATCGAAGTTAAACGCCGTGGTGATGTTCGCCGTAGCAAACTTTACTACTTGCGTGAGCGTTCAGGTAAATCTGCACGTATTAAAGAGAAATTACAAGCACGTGACCGCGAGGTTATGGCGCCAGAAGCAGCAGAATAAGCTAAGCTTTATTTTTCAAAGCTTCAAAATTAAAAGCCTCAGACGAAAGTCTGGGGCTTTTTTTATTATCTGGTGTTTTGAATTTAGGCTAATATAAAGCGCATGGTTAACCCAACTACTCAATATCACGACGTCATTATCAATGCTCCATTCGGCGGGGTTGGCATTCATCTTGAAAGTGATTATGTCGTTGGTATTCAGCTGTTTCCTATCCAGCAAAATGCGCGTGAGACTTCTCACCAATTTGCGCAACACATAGCATATAAAATCAGCCAGTATTTTATGCAAGCAGGCTCAATATTAGATATTCCTTATGCGATCTCGGGAACCTCATTTCAACAACGTGTTTGGAAGGCCATCTCTGCTATTCCTGTTGGAGAAGTGCTGACATATTCAGACTTGGCTAAAAAAGTTGGTTCTGGACCCCGTGCAGTTGCCAATGCTTGTGGTGCAAACAGATTGCCTTTGTTGATTCCTTGTCATCGTGTTGTTGCTAGAAATGGATTGGGCGGATTTATGCAGGGTGTTGATGGTGGGCTAAAAATCAAATCATGGTTGTTGGCGCATGAATCAAAATAACTTATCAATAAATAATCAGGCCATTTTGGATGAGTTCATCGACAGGATATGGCTAGAGGAAGGTTTAGCCCGCAATACCTTAGATAGCTATCGCCAAGATTTAGCCCAATTTGCAGCTTGGTTAGAAAAGGACGCGGCTAAGGACTTGCTGCAGGTTGAGCAGTTTGATATTCAGCGCTATTTGGCAGTTAAGTTCCCTGTCAGCAAGCCGCGAAGCATCAGTCGTTTAATTGCAAGTTTAAGGCGCCTCTATCGTTTTGCTTTACGTGAAAATAAAATCGCTCAAGACCCAAGCTTACAAATTGAGTCTCCTAAATTACCACGCTCACTCCCGAAAAGTCTAAGTGAAGAGGATGTTGAGTCTTTGCTCGCCGCACCTAATTTAGATGACCCGATTGGCTTGCGAGATAGGGCAATGCTTGAGCTGCTTTATGCAAGTGGTTTGCGAGTCTCTGAATTGGTTAGCGTAAAAGTGACGGAAGTCAGTCTATCTGAAGGCGTGGTTCGTGTGACGGGTAAGGGTAGTAAAACTCGCCTTGTGCCCATGGGGGAAGTGGCCGTTGATTGGCTTACACGTTACTTAAAAGAGGCTCGCCCAACCATTCTAGAAAAGCGTCTTAGTGACAGTATGTTTGTAACGCAGCGTGGCGCTGCCATGACGCGGCAGGCTTTTTGGTATTTGATTAAGCGATATTCTTTACTGGCGGGGATTCATAAACCTATGTCGCCGCACGTTTTGCGACATGCTTTTGCAACCCATTTGCTAAATCATGGGGCTGACTTACGCGTGGTACAGATGTTGTTAGGACACTCAGATATTTCAACAACGCAAATTTATACCCATGTGGCGAGGGAAAGGTTGAAGCAGCTCCATACAGCGCACCATCCGCGGGGTTAGGCTGATTTACTTCCTCGTTCAATCACAACACCGAGCGACTTCACGCCAGGCAAGATACCAGGCTTTGCTACTTTAATTTTTACCCAAGGAGCCTTGAAATCTCTGATGATGAGTTGGCAAAGATGCTCTGCAAGCGCCTCGACCAACTTAAAACTTTTTTCATGCAAGGTATCACGTAAGCGATTAACCACAAGGCCGTAATCAATAGTGTCAGCAATTTCATCCGTGACACAGCTGGTGCTATTTGGCATGGCGATTTCAATATCCAGCACGATAGTCTGCGGCACCATGCGCTCCCATTCTGGCACGCCAAGTTTGGTCTGAATTTTGACTTCGCTTAAAAAAATGATGTCCATGCCGATCATGCCTATATGGTTTAGAATAAGTCTTTTGGATTTTAGAGCATCTCGCCATGAATGAGTTAGGTTTTATTGACGTTAGCCCAATTGCATTATTACAAATCGTTGCGGCGTATATTCTTGGGTCTATCGCGTTTGGGATTCTAATCAGTAAGCTTTTTGGCTTACCTGACCCGCGTACTGTTGGTTCTGGTAATCCTGGTGCCACCAATGTGCTACGCAGTGGAAAGAAATTAGCGGCTGCGTTGACCTTGTTGGGCGATGCTTTTAAAGGCTGGTTCCCAGTATGGTTTGTGATGCAACCAGATGGCGGGCTGATGTGGGTAACGAGTGCAGTGGCGATTGCTGTATTTGTTGGGCATTTATACCCTGTATTTTATAAATTCAAAGGTGGCAAGGGTGTGGCAACGGCGCTTGGCATTTTGCTAGCCATTTCACCTTGGTTGGCACTGCTGATTATGCTCACTTGGGTGCTGGTATTCGCGGCCACTAAATACTCATCATTGGCTGCGATTGTTGCTTCAATTTTATTGCCTGTTTATGCAGGCTCATTGAATTGGTTTGAGGCGTATCGTGATTATGAGATTGTTTTTGTGTTCTTGGCGGTGATGCTAGTTTGGCGCCATAGAACCAACATCCAAAAACTGCTCAATGGTACCGAGTCAGGTTTCGGCAAGAAGTAACATTTCAGACTTATTGCGGTTTCTGTAACTCAGCTAAATCCCAGCGTGGGCGCACAGTAAAGCTGTGACTTGGCTGAGTCCCTTTGAGCACTTTTAATCTCATCGCTCCAGCAAAAGCAATCATCGCGCCATTGTCAGTGCAAAACTCAAGACGTGGGTAATGCACATGGCAAAGTTTACGTTTGGTCGCAAAATTCAGTTGTTCACGTAAACGCTTGTTAGCGCCAACGCCGCCAGACACAATCAAACTATCCAGTCCTGTTTCTCGTAACGCTGACATGCATTTGGTCGTCAGAATTTCAGTGACGGCCTCTTGGAATTCATAGGCAATATCAGCCTTGGTTTGCAAATCACTATCGTTTTGATTGGCCAGTGTAAGCACGGCAGTTTTTAATCCGCTAAAGCTGAAATTTAAGTCGCCGCTATTAAGCATAGGGCGTGGCAATTTAAATCGACCTTTTACGCCTTGATTTGCTAATTTTGAGACGGCTGGGCCGCCTGGGTAATCAAGCCCAAGTAGTTTTGCTGTCTTATCAAAAGCTTCGCCTGCTGCGTCATCTAGCGTATCGCCTAACAGTTCGTATTCGCCAATGCCAGCGACCTTCATCAGTTGGGTGTGGCCGCCAGAAACAAGCAAGGCAACGAATGGAAACTCTGGTGGGTTTTCTTCAAGTAAAGGCGCAAGTAAGTGGCCTTCTAAATGGTGCACACCTATGGTTGGGACATTTAGCGTGAACGCTAAAGATTCTGCAATACAAGTGCCGACTAATAATGCGCCAGAAAGTCCAGGGCCTTGAGTGTAAGCGATGCCATCAATGTCTGATAGTTCGAGATTGGCGTCGTTTAATACTTTTTGTATTAATGGTAAAGCTCTTCTAATATGATCGCGCGAAGCAAGTTCTGGTACCACGCCGCCATATTCTGAGTGCATTTCGATTTGTGAATGGAGCGCATGGGCAAGTAATCCTCGTTGAGTATCATAAAGTGCGATACCCGTTTCATCGCAAGAAGATTCAATTCCTAAAACAAGCATATTTGAGCGTTATCTGAATGATGATGCGTTTTTGGACGCAAAGTGTTTGATAAATTGTAGTTTAACCGATAGAATAGCAAACTTTTCCGCAATTTCGACCAAAAATTTAAGTAGAGAGAGTTCTATGTCTAGTGTACGTGTAAAAGAGAATGAGCCGTTTGACGTTGCGCTTCGTCGCTTCAAACGCATTATTGAAAAAACTGGTTTGTTGACAGATTTGCGTGCTCGCGAATTCTACGAAAAACCAACATGGGAACGTAAACGCAAAGCTGCAGCTGCTGTTAAACGTCACTATCGTCGTATTCGTAACCAAACTTTGGCGCCAAAACTTTACTAATATTTTTTAGTAGTTGTTTGTTGTTGTAAGTTTGTCGTTAGTTAATTAAGAATTTCGAGGCTGTTGTGTCATTAAAAGCGCGTATCACCGAAGACATGAAAAATGCAATGCGCGCTAAAGATAGTGCGCGTTTAGGTGCTATTCGTTTATTGCAATCAGCCATTAAGCAACGCGAAGTCGATGAGCGTATTGAGCTTGATGATATGCAAGTGATCGAAGCTATCGAAAAGATGCTTAAACAGCGTCGTGATTCAATTTCTCAATACGAAGCTGCAAATCGTCATGATTTAGCTGATGTTGAGAAATTTGAAGTGACCGTTTTGCAAGAATACTTGCCACAAGCATTGACCGATGGTGAAGTGGGTGCAATTTTAGAGCAAGTGATTGCTGAAACTGGCGCTTCGGGCATCAAGGATATGAGTAAGGTGATGGCGGCGGTTAAACCGCTGGTTGTTGGGCGTGCCGATATGGGAAAAATATCGGGCTTGATTAAAACAAGGCTCAGCGCATAATTTCACAGTATTTAAAGTAAATTAGAAAATGAAAAAAGGAGCTGCAAGCTCCTTTTTTGTTTTGTTTGGCAATGCGCTATGATGTTTTGTGCGGAGAATTTCTAAGTCGCAACTTTCAACGATTTTGGTACGATAAGCCTAAGAATATGATTCCAGAAAGCTTTATCCAAGAACTTATTAATCGCGTGGATATTTATGACGTGATTAACAAAAGTGTTCCGCTCAAAAAAGCAGGGGCGAATTACTCTGCTTGCTGTCCTTTCCATAACGAAAAATCCCCATCTTTTACAGTAAGTCCCACTAAACAGTTTTACCACTGCTTTGGTTGTGGCGCGCACGGCACTTCTATTGGCTTTTTGATGGAGTATCAAGGATTGAGTTTTGTAGAGGCGGTACATGAGCTTGCCAAGATTGCGGGCATGATTGTGCCGCAAGAAACTCGCGATATAGATAAGCCGCAACAAAAAGTTATTCCTGGCATGCAGGAGGCGCTTCAAACGGCGCTTAATTATTATCGTGCCGAATTAAAGAAATCACCTCACGCCATAGAATATTTGAAAGGTCGAGGCCTTAGCGGTCAAGTCGCCGCGAATTTTCAAATGGGTTATGCGCCGGCGGGCTGGCAAAATTTACAATCTGTATTCCCTCAATATGAGAGTGAAGTACTTGAGACGATTGGGCTTGTTGTCAAAAACGAGCAGGGAAAACGTTACGACCGTTTTCGAGACCGCATTATGTTTCCAATCCACGACCAAAAAGGCCAGGTCATCGGTTTTGGCGGGCGTGTGATTAATCCTGAAGATACACCTAAATATTACAATTCGCCTGAAACGCCTTTGTTCCAAAAAGGACATGAGTTATACGGCTTGTTTATGGCACGACGTGCCATGCGCGATGCTGGCCGTGCTTTGGTGGTTGAAGGTTATATGGATGTGGTGGCATTAGCGCAATACGGAATTGAATACGCTGTGGCTGCTTTGGGGACGGCGACCACGCCATTTCATATTGCTAAATTAATGCGCCAGACCGATGAAATTGTCTTTTGCTTTGATGGCGATAATGCGGGCTTGAAAGCCGCATGGCGGGCTGCGATGAATGCATTGCCAGTATTAACCGATGGCTTGAAATTAAGCTTTTTGTTTCTACCTTCAGAACACGATCCGGATAGCTTTGTGCGTGAGTTTGGTAAAGAAGCCTTTGAAGCCAAGATGAAAACTGCATTGCCACTTTCACAATACATTATTCAGCATTTGAGTGCAGATAATCCATTGCAATCGCAAGAAGATAAAGTCCGTTTTCTAAACGATGCTGAGCCGATTTTGCAGCAAATCCAAGCGCCACGTTCGCGCTTGTTTTTGAGTAAACGTGTTGCAGAGTTAACTGGGGTTTCGCAAGAGGAAATGCAAGGCATGATTCGCTTGCCCAACCTTCAGCGTACGCAGCAGGCAAGACCTAAGCAAACGCGTACGCCAGTTTCAATTCAGCGTCGGTTTTTATTGATGCTCTTGATGCGACCAGATTTGGTTTCTGCACAGGATTTAAGCTGGGTGAAGGGCGATACCGAGGAAGATAAGATGTTGCGTGCGGGTATTGATGCTGCAATTCTGTATCCAAATTCTAAGCCGGCAGCTATTTTGCATCACATGCAAGATAAGGCAGATCCCAAGTTAATGCGTGAAGTTGAGCGTGAATTGCAATTATTAGACGAAAGTTTGGATATTGCTCTTGAAATTAACGGTGCGAGGACGCAGCTAATAGAGATGCAGCAACAGCGGGCGCACAGCAATTTGTTCGATAAGATTAAAGAAAAAAGCTTGAGTGAGCTGACTGAGGAAGAAAAAACATTGCTTAGGGGTTTGGGTAATTCACAGAAAAATAGCTTGTGATTTTGAGGTATAATATTGGGTTTTCCATCACCAGTTCATGGTTATAGGATAGAGGTTACGCATGGCAAAAGACAAAGATCAGCAAAACGAACAAAATATTGATAAAAGCGAAGACCAAGCAGTTGATGGTCGCACGCGTCTTAAGTTACTGATTGTTCTTGGTAAAGAGCGGGGCTACCTCACGTACGCCGAAATCAATGACCATTTACCAGATGATGTTCAAGACTCTGAGCAAATAGACGGCATCATTGGCATGATCAATGACATGGGTATTCAGGTGTACGAAGAAGCGCCTGATGCTGAAGTGTTGTTGATGTCTGATGCGCCGCCAGCTGTTGCTGATGAAGATGCTGTTGAAGAAGCGGAACAAGCTTTAGCAACTGTTGATTCTGAGTTTGGCCGTACCACTGACCCAGTGCGTATGTATATGCGTGAAATGGGCACGGTTGATTTGCTGACCCGTGAAGGCGAAATTGAAATCGCTAAACGTATTGAAGATGGTCTCAAACACATGGTGCAAGCAATTGCTGCTTGCCCAACCACGATTGCTGAATTGTTAGCAATGGTTGATAAAGTTGAAGCGGATGAGCTAAGCGTTGACGACTTGGTGGATGGTCTAATTGATTCAGATGTTGGCATGGATGATGTGATCAGTGCTGCCAGCGATGAAGAGGAAGAGCCAGAAATAGAAGAAGAGGAAGAAGAGGATGATGACGGCGCAAAAGCTGCTGCGATCTCTGCTGAAGCCTTAGCTAAGCTTAAAGAAGAAGTACTGGTTCGATTTGCCGTTATCCGTGAATCAAACAAAAAAATGACAGTGATTCTTGAAAGTAAAGGCTCTCAAGACCCAGAGTATCAAGCGCTACAAGCAGCGATTTTGGAAGAGCTCACTGTATTCCGTTTCTCAGCAAAACAAGTTGAAGCCCTTTGTGGTCAAGTGCGCGACATGGTGGAAAGAGTTCGCGGTCACGAACGTAAAATTATGGAATTCTGCGTTGATAAGTCAGGCATGCCACGTACTCACTTTATCAAGTCATTTCCAGGCAATGAGTGTGAGCTTGCATGGCTTGCGGGTGAATTAGCTGTTGATAAACCTTATGTTGAAAAGCTAGAGCGTTTCAAACACTCTATCGTGGATCAACAACAACGTTTACTCGATTTGCAAGCTGATGTTGGTTTGCCAATTAAAGAATTAAAAGACATTAACAAGCAAATGACCACAGGCGAAGCCCGTGCTCGTCGCGCTAAACGTGAAATGATTGAAGCTAACTTGCGTTTGGTAATTTCGATTGCTAAAAAATACACCAACCGTGGTTTGCAATTCTTAGACTTGATTCAAGAGGGCAATATCGGTTTGATGAAAGCGGTTGATAAATTTGAATATCGCCGTGGTTACAAATTCTCAACGTATGCAACATGGTGGATTCGCCAAGCGATTACACGCTCTATTGCTGACCAAGCGCGCACCATCCGTATTCCTGTGCATATGATTGAAACGATTAACAAGATGAATCGTATCAGCCGTCAGATTCTACAAGAAACAGGCTTAGAGCCAGATCCAGCAACGCTTGCTGAGAAAATGGAAATGCCAGAAGATAAGATTCGCAAGATTCTTAAAATCAGCAAAGAGCCGATTTCTATGGAAACCCCAATCGGTGATGACGACGATTCACACTTGGGTGACTTTATCGAAGACAACACAACACTTGCGCCAGTGGATGCAGCGGTTTACGCAAGCTTGCGTGATGCAACCAGCGAAGTCCTAGAATCACTCACGCCACGTGAAGCTAAAGTCTTGCGTATGCGTTTTGGTATTGAGATGAATACGGACCATACACTAGAAGAAGTGGGCAAACAGTTTGATGTGACGCGTGAGCGTATTCGTCAAATTGAAGCAAAGGCGCTACGTAAATTACGCCATCCAACACGCTCAGAACGCCTACGTAGCTTCTTGGAAACTGGCCAAGACTAGTCTCTACTCTGTCCGTTTCGGCCCCTTAGCTCATGCTTGGTTAGAGCAGCGGACTCATAATCTATTCAAGAAATAGATTTTAGGTAACAAAGTTTATATAAATCAGTAACTTAGGTTTATAAAAAGTAGTGAAATTTGCTTCCACAGTGCTTCCACACTTTCTGTGGAAGCAAAATAACAAAACTGTGGAAGTAAATTAAAAGTTTCGGCCCCTTAGCTCATGCTTGGTTAGAGCAGCGGACTCATAAAAATTGTGCCATGCGTTTGGAAACTGCG